>JBBSTY010000074.1:0-20122 GCA_038235385.1 Acidimicrobiales bacterium
AGGTGGACCGGGACGATGGCGCGCGTGCGGGGGCCGATGGCCTCGTCCACGCGTTCGGGGTCGAGCAGCAAGCTGTCGCGATCGACGTCGACGAACACCGGGTGCGCGCCGGCGCGGATCACCGCCTCGGCCGTCGCGACGAAGGAGTTCGCGGGCACGATCACCTCGTCGTCGGGTCCCACACCGCAGGCCCGCAACGCGATCTCCAACGCGTCCGTGCCGCTGCCGACCCCCACGCAGTGGCGGGCCCCGCTGAACCGAGCGAACGCCTCTTCGAAGGCGGCCACCTGGCGTCCATCGGTGAAGGATCCCTCGGCCATGATCCTCGTGAGCTCAGGGGCGATCGTCGTGGCGATCGCCTCGTGCTGCGGTCGGAGATCGACGAGCGGCACCGGCTCGACGGTCATGGGCATGGTCATGGGAACCTCACAGGGGTCGTGGAATCTGCGAACCGCGCAACGTTGGTCGCGCCCTCGGCGGCGGCGTGGGTCGTGGTCCGGAGCGGTCGAGCCGGGTTGCCGACCCAGACCTCGTCCGGCGGGATGTCGCGGAGCACAACTGAGCCCATCCCGACCAGGGCGCCCGCACCGACGCTCACGTTCTCCCGGATCGACGCGCCGGACCCGATGTAGGCGCCGTCGCCGATCGAGACGCCCCCGGCCAGCACCGCCCCCGCACCGAAGGTCGTGAAGTCGCCGATGCGGTCGTCGTGGGTGATGACGACGTGCGGCATCATCACCACATGGCGTCCGATCGCAACGGGCGCGGTGACGACGACCTGCGCGAGGAGCACCGATCCGGGGCCGACCGAGGACCCGGCCGACAGCGCTGCGCTCGGATGGACGACCGTCGCGAAGGATGCGCCCACCTCGCTGAACCGGCGGGCCAACATCCGACGGCTCCCGGTCGCTCCGGGGCGGCCGGTGCTCACCACGACGCTCGGCGTACGGACGCTGTCGCGCATCGCTGCGGCGAGGTGCGTGGTCGTCCCGATCACCTCGAGCCCGTCGACCGGGGGGTCGCCGGGCGAGCGACCGTCGTCCGCGAAGCCGAGGAGGTCCCAGGTGTGGGGCGACGCAGCGTTGACCGCACGGATGCAGGCGGCGGTCTCCCGACCGAGGCCCCCCGCACCGACGATGATCAGCGGCACGGCGTCGACGGTCACCGGGACCCGCCCTCGGCAGCGGCTCGAACCGCATCGATGACCCGGTCCTGATCGGGGAAGCCGAGATCGTGGTACAGCGGCAAGATGATCGAACCGGCGCTCAGGCGCTCGGTGACGGGGAGCTCGCCGTGCGCGAGGTCTCGACAGGCCGGCTCGAGGTGGGCCGCCATGATGCCCCGACGAGCCGAGATCCGCTGTGTCGCGAGCATCGCCAGCAGCTCGTCGCGACTCGTCGCGAACCCGTCGTCCAGCATGAGCCAGAACGACTGGTGGTTCGTACGACCGTACGGAGGGTCGTCGGGCATGGACACGTGTCGAAGGTCGGACAGGCCATCGCGGTACCGACCGGCGAGGAGCCGGCGGCGCTCGATGATCTCCTCGAGCCGGTCGAGCTGCACGCGACCCACGGCCGCCTGGATGTCGGTCATCCGGTAGTTGAAGCCGACCTCCAGGTACTGCTCGATCCTGGGGCCGCCGGAGGCGTGCCGCTCGGCGGCACCCATGCTCGTACCGTGCTCGCGCAGGCGGCGCAGCCGGTCGGCGGTGGGCTGGTCGGCGGTGACGATCATGCCGCCCTCACCCGTCGTGATGATCTTGCGGGGGTGGAACGAGAACACGGCCATGGTCGGACCGCTCCCGACGGGGCAACCTCCGATCTCGCTCCCGATGGCGCACGCCGCGTCCTCGATCACGGTGATGCCTCGATCGCCGCACACGTCGACGATCGAGCTCACGTCCGCCGGCATCCCGGCCTGGTGGACCAGGAGCACCGCACGTGTGTGCGGGGTGAGCGCGTCGCGCACCGTGGCGGCGGTCAGGTTCAGGGTTCGGGCATCGACGTCTGCGAAGATCGGGGTGGCGCCGACGTAGCGCACGACGCTCGTCGTGGCGATGAACGAGAGCGACGGGACGATGACCTCGTCGCCCGGACCCACCCCCGCCTGGAGCAGGGCGAGGTGGAGACCGGTCGTGCAACTCGAGACCGCGACGGCGTGCGTCGCTCCGACCCGAGCGGCGAACTCACGCTCGAACGCGGCGACTTCCGGGCCCTGGGTGACCCAGCCCGACTCGATCACCCGGGCGGCGGCGGCCGCCTCTCGCTCGCCGAGGAACGGCTTCATGACCGGGATGATCCCCGACGTCGGTTGGGATGCGGTCGTGGCAACCGTCGACGTGCTCACGCCCGACCACCTCCTCCGACCTGAGCCGGGCTGGGCACGGCCGAGCCCATCTCGAGGCACCTGATGAGATCGCTGCACCGCTCCGACCACCGATGGTGCCGAGCGAACGAACGGCGGCGTTCGACGGCTTCGGGGCGGGCGTCGAGTCGCGTCGCCGATTCCACCAGTTCGGCGACACGTGCCGGGGTCCCCCCGATGCCGAGGTCTTCGTCCAGGTCGAGGGTGGTCGCCTCCGGGGTCGAACGGAGCCAACGCATCGGCTCGCAGTCGGTCCCGACCACCGGTCGACCGGCAGCCAGGTGGACCAGGAGCTCGAGCGGAAGGCTGGCGCGCCCGTCGGGTGCGTCGAGGAGCGGGACGAGGCCGACATCGACGCGGGCCGCGAGGGCCGGAATGGCGTCCGATGCGCGCGGGCCGATCCACTCGACGTTGGGCCGCATCAGAAGGGAACGAAGGTCCGGGTGCATGGCACCGATGGGTCCCCGCCCGATGAGCAGGACGTGGAGCCCCGCGTCCGCCACGGCGTGGAGCGCCGGCAGGTCGATCCTGCTCGAGAGCTCGCCGATGAAGCCCGCGACCGGTGTCGCCGGCACGGTCCGGCGGCCGGACACGTCGGCCGGGGCGAAGGCGTCCTCATCGCACCCGTTGGGGAGGACGATCGTCTCGAAGCCGTGCCCGCTGAACACCTGGGCGAGCAGCGGCGAGGGTGCGATGACGAGGTCGACCCCGGCCAGGTTGTGCCGGAGCTCTCGGCTGAGCCTCGGGGTCGATCGACGAGCGGGCGTCGGCCCGGCGAGCAGATCGTCGGTGGCGTGGAAGGCACGGATGCGCTCGCCGACGCCGAACCACGGTTCGAGCGAGGAGACGATCATCGCTCGAACGTCGGGCGAACCGAGCTCGCCGAGCGCACTGCGAAGCGCTCGACGACCGATGGTCCCGACGATCGGGCCCGCCCCCGGCCACGTGGCCCCCGCCCGCGGTCGACACGAGAGGCGGGCCATCTGCACGTCGACCATGCTGAGCTCGTACCCCGCGGTACCGTCTCTCGCCACGGCCGAGCCGATGGGGTCGACGTACAGGACCGGAACGTGTGCGGCGAGCCCGGACGCGAGGTGGTGCGTCGCCGACCGGTCGCCGTCGAACGATCGGCTCCCGCACACGACGACAACGTCTGACCAGCGGGTCCTGGCCGGTGTGCTCATCATCAGACCAACGCCGTCCGGCCCACCGACCGCCACCAGTGCACGAGGTCGTCGAGTCCCTCCTCGAGACCCACCGTCGTGGTGAACCCCAACTCGTCGCGAGCCCTCGCCGTGGATGCCTTTCGATGCTCGACGGCGACGTGGTTGCGAGTGCCGACGTGCTCCGGAACGAGATCGGATCCCATGACCCTCGCGAGCGCGGCCGCGAGGTCGACCAGCGAGGTCGATGTTCCCGTGCCCACGTTGAACACCCGATCGGTGATCGGTGCGGTCGCCGCGAGGATGTTGGCGCGGGCCACGTCCCGGACGTGGACGAAGTCCATCGTCTGCTGTCCGTCGCCGTGGATGATCGGTGCAGACCCCGCCTCGATGCGCTCCATCCAGCGCACCATGACCTCGGTGTAGACGCCGTGGGTGTCCATCCGTGGCCCGTAGACGTTGAAGTACCGCAGCGCGATGTAGTCGAGCCCCTCCGTGCGGTGGAGGCTCCTCAGCATCCCCTCGTCGAACACCTTGGCGGCGCCGTAGAGGGTGTCGTTGGCCCACGGGTGGTGGTCCTCGGTGGTCGGGAGCTCCTCGGCCTGTCCGTAGACCGATGCCGAGGATGCGGCGACCACCCGACGGACCCCGTTGCGCAAGGCCGCCTCGAAGACCGTGAAGGAACCGTTGACCAAAACGTCTATGGCGATCCGAGGCTCCTCCGCGCACCGGGTGATCCGGATGGCCGCTTGGTGGAACACGACGTCGATGCCATGGGTCGCTCGTTCGACCGTCGACCGATCGCGGATGTCGCCCTCGATGACGGTCAGACGACCGTCACGATCACATCCTTGGAGGTTCCGGGTCGTGCCGCGACTGAAGTCGTCGAGCACGACGACCTCGGCGACATCGGTCGCCATGAGCTGGTCGACGATGGTGGAACCCACCAACCCGGCCCCTCCCGTGACGAGCACCCGGGCGCCGTCGAGCGTCGAGCGATCGGGTTGCGGTGTCTGGTCAGTGGCACGTGCGGTCATGCTGCACTCCTCGTGGTCGCGTGGTCGAGATCGGTCAGCACTCCGCCGGTGGCGAGGCTGGTGCGAGCTGCCTCGAGCAGTTCGAGCACCCTCAGGCCGGCCCGACCGTCGGTAGCGGGTGCTCTCGCCTCGCGGATCGACGCGACGAACTCGGTGACGACGTTGCTCAGCGCCTCCACCTCGGCCAGAGCCGGCGAGACGATCGTCCCGGTTCGGTAGGCCACCTGGAGCTCACGGCGGCGATCCTCCTCGGAGCCGCTGAGATCGACTCCGGTATCGAACACGCTGAGGCGCTGCGACGGCTGGAGATCGTCCCAGACGACCATCCGTTCGGATCCACCGATGATCATCGTTCGGACCTTGGTGGGGCTCAGCCAGTTCACGTGGAGGTGCGCCAGGGCGTTGCCGCCGAGCGGGAGGGCGACGTAGCCGATGCACGCCCGCCCAACGCCGACGGGGTCGACGCCGTAGGCGGAGACCTGGCGAGGGCGCTGTGCCTCGGGAAGCACGTGGTCGAGGATCGACAGGTCGTGGGGGGCGAGGTCCCAGACGACATCGGTGTCGGGTCGGATCAGACCGAGGTTGATGCGCACGGCATCGACGTACTGGATCTCGCCGAGCATGCCGCTGTGCACGAGCCGACGGATCTCCTGCACGGCCGGGGTGTAGCAGTAGGTGTGGTCGCACATCAGCACCCGACCGCGTTGCTCAGCTGCGGCCACGAGCAGCGCACCGTCGGCTCGGTTCGTCGCGAGCGGCTTCTCGACCAACAGGTGCCGACCCGACTCGAGGACGGCCAGACCGATCGGCGCGTGGGTCGCCGCCGGTGTCGCGATGACGACGGCCTCGACGTCTGGGTCATCGAGCACCTCGCCGACCTCGGCGGTGACCGAGATCGTGCTGTAGCGACCGACGATGGAACGGGCCCGCTCGACGTCGAGGTCGCAGACCCAACGAACGTCGGTATCGACGTTGCGACAGAAGTTTCGCAACAGGTTCGGGCCCCAGTAGCCGGCGCCGATGATGGCCACCCCGACCGGGCGCCGCGTGGAGCCCGGTCGTCGTGCTCGGATCGTCGTCATTCCGTTCCCTTCGTCAGTCGTCGAGTGCGCGTTCCGCCTCGACGCTCGAGTTGATCGCTCAGCACCGCGACGGGCGCAGGCAACACGGCCGCCTGTGCCGGTGGCGTGTCGTCGTCGACGATGCCGCCGAGCGCGAGGCCCCAGAAGCCGCCGATCGCCGCGTGAACGGAATCGTGCACCGACACGACCACCGACTCGGTGGGTTCGGGGACGACATCGCCGTGGATGGGCACGACGATGGACGTCGTCACCTGCCCCGGAGCGAAGGTGAAGGTGCCCGACACCGGCGTGTAGTCCACGCCCGGGTCACCCTGCGGCCACGTCGCGCCGGGCACGAACACGGTGTTCCACTGCGCGGTGACCGTGTCGGTGCTCGGCGCGGACAGGGTCATGCCGATCACCAGGTCGGTGATCCCCGAGTTGCCCTCGTTGATCCCGACCCATCCCGGCGTGATGACCGGAAGTGCGGCGATCGTCGTGAACGACCATGCATACGGCGAGGTCATGGGGTTTCCGGCCAGATCCGATGCCGAGACCCTGACCTGGTACGTGGTTCCGACGGTGAGATCCGCCGCGGGATCCAAGGTTGCGCGATGGGTGGAGGCGTCGTAACTCGTGGCGGCGCCGACCGGACCCCCCGGCCCCGTGACGCTCATCACGATCGATGCCGGCTGGACGGGCTCGTCGAAGGAGGCCACGACGTTGGTCGCAACGCCGACTCCGGTGGCCCCCGCCGCCGGTGACACGGCGCTGGCCACGGGAGCGACGGTGTCCGGCGGCGTGACCGAGGAGGTGAACACCACGTCCACCCAGTAGTTCGTCGAGCTCCAGGTTGTGGTCGGGAGTGCATCGGCCCCGTAGAGGTACAGCCCGTTGCCACCTCCGTCACCGTCAGCCGGCGCGTGCAACGGGCCCCGGTCGACGGCATGTCCGGCGAAGCCTCCCGCGGTCGCGGCGTACCCGCCGTTCGGCGCGAAGTACGACACGACGTAGGTGCGCCCGGCCTCGACCGGAACTGGCGTCGCGAACGACGCCTGCTGCCAGCCGCTCGCGGACTCGTTCGTGAAGGTCACCGTCGCCAGCCGCTGGCCATCGTCGCGCCACAACGACCCGGTGTGGGTACCGGTGTTGGACGGGCCCTTGTAGAACCGCACCCCCGTGACGAGACCGGTCGTGTCGGCACGGAACCGGACCCCGAGCGTGAGCGCGCTCGGGTCGCTCTCGCTCGCCACCGCCGGGGTGTCGGTCGGAGCGAAGAGGGTGCACGGGCAGGTCGAGGGCGGCGGGGTTCCCGCCGTCGTGAAGGACCAGGTCAGTGGGGCGACCAAGGCGTTGCCGGCGGGATCGGTGGCCGCGGACACCGTGACCACGTGCACGGTGCCGGGGACCAGCGACGCGGACGGGGTGAAGGTCGCACGGCGCGTGGGCGCGTCGTAGGCGATCGTCCCGGGCAGGGGTCCCGACGGCCCGGTGACGCCCATCTGGATCGACGCGGGCACCACTGGCTCGCTGAACTGCGCGACGGCCGAGGTGCCGACGCTCACGCCGGTTGCTCCCGGGCTCGGCGAGACGGCGGACGCGGACGGCGGTGTCGTGTCGATCGGCGTGCCGCCGTTGGACGCGAACAGGACGTCCACCGAGTAGCTCTCGGACTCGTAGGACTGGTCGGGGAACACGTTCGACCCGTACCTGAAGATGCCGTTCTGGCCGTCCCCGTCCATGGGTGCGTGCAACGGCGACCGATCGATGCCGGCGCGCAGGAACTGCGCGCGTGTGACCGCGTACCGGCCGACGGGCGCGCTGTAGGACACCACGTAGGTCTGGTTCGCCTGGATGGCGACCGGCGTGGCGAACGATGCCACCTGCCAGCCCGATGCCGACTCGGAGGAGAAGGTGACCTGCGCCAGGCGGACCCCGGCGTCGGTCCACAACGAGCCGATGTGGGTGCCGGTGTTGCCCGGACCCTTGTAGAAGCGGACCGCGGTCACCTTCCCGGCGACGTCGCTGTGGAACCGCATCCCGAGCGTCACCGCGCTGGTGTCGTTGCTCTGGGCCGGCAGCGCGGGGTTCGTGTTGCCCAGCAACGAACAGGGGCAGCTGACGACGACGCCGCGCACGGTCGGAACCGGTTGGACGTTCCCGCTGTCGTCGGATGCCCGGGCGAGGATGGTCTGCGGGCCGGTGCCGGTGGGCATCCACGAGTAGGTCCACGTCGAGCGCCCCGACGCAGTGATCCAGGTCTGGCCCCCGTCGACCGAGACCTCGACGGCACCGACCACGCCGCCCCCCGAGTCGGAGGCGGTCCCGGAGACGGTCAGCACCTGGTTACCCGTGACCGCGAGCCCCTCGGCGGGCGCCGTGATGGTGGCGGTCGGGGCCGTCGCATCGGTCGATGAGGTCGCGGCGACCAATCCGCTCGCTCGCGTCGACGGTTGCGCGCCCATGTCGGCGAGGATGTTGAGCGTCGCCTGCTGGACCCGACCATCGGCGGGTGGTGCGGAGTCACCGTCGTGGTTGGCGTCGAGACCCCAGGACCACTGGATGGTGCCCGCGCTGAACACGAGCGAACCGCTCGACGCCCGGTACAGCGTGAGGTGGTGGGTCACGGTGGCCGGCGCCACCGTGCTCCCCCAGTCCAACAACGCCTCCGCCGCAGTCGTCGTGGTGGTCGAAAGCCGAACCAGACCGGCGGGTTGGTGCCCGTTGTCGGGGGTCTCGTCGAACTCGTACCCGAGCGTGCCGTTGGCCAGCGTGGCGACCTGGCCCGGGGACTGGGATGCAACCGACGTGTTCCGCCAGATCCTCATCTTTCCGTCGGCGGCGGGCACCTGGATCGCCCCGAAGAACGATTGGACTCTGAACGACGTGCCCGTCAGTTCGTTCTCGGGCCGACCACCGTCACCAGGCGGACTGAACCGTGGGTCGCGCCACGTCGCGGTGGAGCCCGGTTCCACGGGATCGATCGGTGCGTTCGCCCACGTCTCCTTGTAGGTGACGATGGTGCGATGATCACTCGAGCTGCCGTCGATGCTCGGCTCCCAACGCGTCTTCCAGTACACCTCGTTGCCGCTGAAGAACGCGAGGTTGACGCCCGCATCACGGGCGGCTTCGACGTTGGCCCGTTGCTGTCCGGACCAGTACTCGTCGTGTCCGACCGACAGGAACGCCCGGTGGTTGGTGAGCAACGAACCGGAGCGGTCGGTGTCCACGCCCGACTGGTACGTGACGTCGTACCCGTTCTGCTCGAGCCAACGGATCATCGGGTACTCGTTGGCCATGAGCCAGTCGCGGCCGCCCGGCGTCGATTCGCGCGTAGCGATCGGGCGGTTGTAGCTCAGCTTGTAGGCCCGTCCGGCCGGGGCACCCACGTAGAAGCTGTTGCCACCCCAGGTGTTGTAGGCCTGCCACGTGGTGTCCGAGGTCTGGAACACCAGGTCGGCGTGGGATGCGTCGTTGCGCACGACGAACGCGATGTGGCTGTCCTCGCCGTTGTCGGTCCGGACGAGGTGCGCCAGGTAGACCCCGGACACGGCGTTGGCCGGCACGGCCCATGCGGCCGAACGCGACCAGTTGCCGCAGTCGACCAGACCGGTCGCGGCCTGGGTGAGACAGGCCGGTTGGGACTGGGGCAACGAGACGGAGGGCGAGATCGTGGCCATGTGCCGCGCACCGTTGCCCTGGTAGTAGCCGAGGCGGTAGATCCCGATGGTGTACGCGCTGGCGTCGGTGCGGATCTTGAACCCGACGGTGCTCCCGGCGGTCACGCTGATCTGGTCCGAGAAGCCCACGATGCTGGCGTCGGTGTCGCCGTCGAGGTCCCACACCGACGGCGGGGTGCCCGGCTGCGCGTTCTCGCATGCGATCGCGGTGGAGCTCGCCGGGCAGGTCGCGGCCTCGCTGACGTCGGGGAACGCGATCACGAGGAGCGGCACGAAGAGCGCAGCCACGACCGCGGCCACCAGGATCGACCGATGAGCTCCTCGTTGTGAACGACCCTCACGGGTCACCGCTCGAGCCATGACGACTCCTTCCGACCGTCCGCCGGGCGTGGAACCGGTCGGTCGACGCCACCGGGCGCCGACCGACCGGAAAAGTCGCCCGTTGAGGACGAGCCTGGCGATGCAGGCTGGGGAGCCCCTGAAGCGCGCCTGAGGTCTGGCTGAACGTCACGCCGCCGTCATGTGAGCCCTTCGCAGCACCCCCCAGCGATCCCGCCGGGCCAGGCCTCGGAGGAGCAGCGGATCAGGCGATGGGGATGGACACGCAGAACCGGGCGCCCGTGGGCACGTTCGCCTCGTACCGGACCTCACCGTCGAGCGCATCGGCGATCTCGGCCACGATCGCCAGGCCGAGGCCGTGACCCGCTGCGAACGACGATCGAACGAACGGCTCGAAGAGACGCGGCCGGATGTTCTCGGGAACGCCCGGCCCGTCATCGGCCACCGCGACCACGAGCGCGCCCTCAACGACACGTGCATCGATCTCGATCGAGGTGCCCCCGTGGCGGTAGGCGTTGCGCACGAGGTTCACGATGATCTGCTCGAGGGCCAGCGGGTCGGTCCTGATCACGATGCCGTCGGCGATGTCGATCGTGACGAGGTGATGCGATGCCGGCGGCTCCTGGCGCAGCACGGCATCGATGATCGCCGCCACGTCGACGTCGCGCGGGTGGAGGGGGATCTGGCCGTCACCGAACCGCGCCAGATCGAGCAGTTGGTGGGCCATGGTCTCGATGTGGGCCGACCGCGCCGCGAGCTGGATGAGGATCGCCGACAGCTGCGGATCGTCGGCACCGCGCTGATCCACGAGCTCGGCCAACGCGTTCGCGAGGAGCTCGATGCCGCCGACCGCCCCGCGCAGCTCGTGGGCCGCCTTCGCCACGAACACCGTCTCGTCGTCGGACGGCACATACGAGCGCCGTTCCACACCGGTGTACGGCTGAGCCCTCATGGACGCTGTCCTGCCCGCGCTGCAGATGGGACTGACGTGGAACAGATTGGAAACGCCCACACCCTCATGGTGCTACCTCGAGTCACTTGGTCCCCGCGGATGGCGTGGATGAGGGGTCCACACCCAACCTCGATCGCCCGTACAAGCTACCAACGATCTTCGCACGACCGGAAGGATTCGGGTAGCGCGCCGGGGTTCGATCGCACGTCGATGGGTTCGAACGCAGGTACCAGCGGTACCGTCACCGCGATGGACCGAGGCTCAGGACCCCGCGACGACGATGAGATCGGCGCAGTCGAGGAGATCGATGACGGGGACACGATCTGGCGCTTCCAGCGGTCCTTCGTCACCTCGAACTGGACCTGTCTGTGGGGCCGGGGATGCCAGGGGATACTCCCCGAACGCTCCGAGCACCTGGCCCAGGGCTGCTGCTCCTACGGGGCCGACCTCGACGGCGACGATGCCCCCACCGTTGCCGCCATGGCCGGGTTCCTGACGCCCGAGCAGTTCCAGCACCATGCCGAGGCGGCGTCGGGCGGGATCTTTCGGGACGGAGGACGGTCGGCGACGCGGGTCGTCGATGGCGCCTGCATCTTCCTCAACCGGCCAGGATTCGCCGGCGGTCCTGGGTGTGCGCTGCACCGGGCAGCCCTCGACGAGGGTGAGTCCCCCGTCGACTGGAAGCCTTCGGTGTGCTGGCAGCTCCCGATCCGCGTCGACTGGGAGCCGCTCGACGGGAACCGTGAGCTCGCCACCGTGCGCCGGTGGACCCGAGCAGATTGGGGATCGGACGGCCCGCCCATGGCGTGGGTGTGCACCGAGGAGCCCGACGCTCACGTCGGCGACGACCCCGTGGTCGAGACGCTGGCCGACGAGCTCACGGCCATCGTCGGAACCGACGTGTACGTCGAGCTCCGCCGGCGCCTCCGGACACGGACCGATCATGCATCCCGTTCGACACCGGACACCGAGGGATCCGAAACGGGCTGAGGGACGAACCGGTGTTCAGCCGGGGGGCTTGGGTGCGCCGAGGAGCAGCGCCACCGAGAGCAAGAGGATCGCCGTGCCCACTCCCACGAGGCCGAGGCGAGCGGCCTTCACGCGGAAGTGCCCGCTGATGCCGACCAGGAACAAGACGCTGGCCAGGAACACGGTCGTCCGTACGTAGCCGTCAGCGGTCTCACCGGCATCGGACCCCTCCTGGTACCGGTCATCGGCGACTGCATCGAGATCTCGGGAACGTTCAGCGTTGGGCTGCACGTACTCCTCCATGTACTGCGGCCCCTTGGGCGCGTCGGGGTTGCTCACGGGGTCCGTGGCGAACCAGGCGTCGAAAGCCACCTGGAACTCAGGGCGGAAGCGACGCTCGGCAAGCGCCATCGCTTCGGGATCATCGAGCACGTGCGCGGTGAACCACGCATCGAACGCTGACGCGTCGAGGTTGCGGTCCTCCATCGCATCGGCCTCGGCGCGGTTGGCTTCAGACCGGGCCGCCGACGCCTGCGCGAGCTTCAGCGACGATTCGGTTCCCCACTTGGCCGACGCATATCCAGACCACGCAGCCAGCACCGCGACGACGGCCAAGAGGATCGCCTCGACGATCGTGACCGTCCGATCGTGCCCCGTGGCGTCATGACCCGTGTGGTGCTTGCGATGCTCAGCGATCTCCTTGCCGACCTCTCCAGGCGACAATCCAGCCTCTCCCATGGTCCGTTCCTTCCGCCGGTCGGCCGGCACGTGCACGGCGGCACCGGCGGTGCCGCGTCGGTCGGGTTCGGTGCGCCGTGCCGGCGCCTGGCTCGCCGGCGGTTGCGTCGGCCGTGCGGCATCGCCTCGACCGGTAGCCTCCCGTTCGTTTCGCGGAAGCCTAGTGATCAGGGCCACGCCAGCCGGCCGGACGCGCGACAGCCGCCGCGACGACGATCGGATCGAACGGCCGCGGTTCCACGCGACACTTGCGGGTGCTGCCGGCACAACCCGGACGGTGGACCCCACGTGGACGACCTGTCGACGGACCGTCCGACATCGAGATCCACCCGAGGAGCGACCATGAGCGAACACGACGAACCAGGCACGGGGGCCCGTGGAGACGACGAGGGTGAGGCCCTCGATCCCTCGGCCGCCTCGACGTTCGCCGACCTCGATCTGCGGCCGGAGGTGCTCGCCGCTCTCGGCCGCCTCGGCTACGAAGAACCCACGCCGATCCAGCGCGAGGCCATCCCCCACCTCATCGCCGGGCGAGACCTCCTCGGCCAGGCCGCGACGGGAACGGGCAAGACCGCGGCGTTCGCGCTCCCGATCCTCGAGCGCCTACCCGAACGCACCGGCGCGGCGAAGCCGCTCGCGCTCGTCCTGGTGCCCACGCGGGAGCTGGCGATGCAGGTGTCCGAAGCGGTCTACAAGTACGGACGTGACCTCGGCGCCGAGGTCCTCCCCATCTACGGCGGCCAGCCCATCAGCCGGCAGCTCCAGGTCCTGCGCCGAGGCGTGCACGTCGTGGTCGCCACCCCCGGCCGTGCGGTCGACCACATCCGGCGCGGCACGCTCCCGCTCGACGACGTCGAGGTCGTCGTGCTCGACGAGGCCGACGAGATGCTCGACATGGGATTCGCCGAGGACCTCGACGTGATCCTCGACGCGACCCCGCCGACCCGTCAGACGGTGCTCTTCTCGGCCACCATGCCGCCCCGGCTCGGCGGCATCACCCGCAAGCACCTGAACGACCCGGTCCGCATCCAGATCGGTGCCCGCTCGGACGAGCGGGGAACGTCGGCTCGTGTCGCCCAGCGCGCCTATGTGGTGGCGCGCGCCCACAAGCCCACCGCTCTCGGTCGGGTCCTCGATCTGGAAGCACCGGCTTCGGCGATCGTCTTCTGTCGCACCCGCCTCGAGGTCGACGAGGTCGCCGAGACGCTCAACGGTCGCGGGTACCGGGCCGAGGCGCTCCACGGCGGCATGAACCAGGAGCAGCGCGATCGGGTGATGAGCCGCGTCCGATCCGGAACCGCCGACCTGCTCGTCGCCACCGACGTCGCCGCGCGTGGACTCGACATCGACCAGCTCACCCACGTCGTGAACTACGACGTGCCGTCGGCCCCGGAGTCCTACGTCCACCGCATCGGCCGGGTCGGTCGAGCCGGCCGCGAAGGTACGGCCATCACGCTGGCCGAGCCGCGCGAGCAACGCCTGCTCGCCAACATCGAGCGGCTGACCCGCCAGACCATCCCCGTCGAGAAGATCCCGACGGTCGCTGATCTCCGCGCTCGCCAGATGGAGATCACCCTCGCCACGCTCCGCGAGTCGCTGTTGACCGACGACCTCGACCCGTTCCGGTCCACGCTCGACACGCTCGTCGACGAGTTCTCCATCGAGGCCGTGGCGCTGGCGGCGGTCAAGTTGGCCCACGAGGCGACGACCACCGAGATCGATGACCAGGAGATCCCCGACGTCGCCGTCACGGCCAAGTCGAAGGCGAAGTCCAAGACCAAGACCAAGGACCGGAACGGCGGTTGGGAACGTTCGGACGCCACGTCCGGCTCCAAGGGCGGGCACGGCGGGGCCAAGGGCCTCCCCCGGTCGGTCTCGGCCAGCGACAGCGACCCCGATGTCGCTCGCCTGTGGATCGGCGCCGGGCGCGCCGGTGGCGTCCGGCCGAAGGACCTCGTGGGCGCCATCGCCAACGAGACGCATCTCAGCGGCAAGGACATCGGCGCCATCACGATCACGGAGAACTTCTCGATCGTCGAGATCCCCGAATCCGCCGTGGACGAGGTCGTCTCCACCATGAAGCGCACCACCATCAAGGGCAAGAAGGCCAAGGTCCGGCGCGATCGCGTCGGACCCCAGCAGTGATCTCAGCCGAGCCCTTGTCGTTGCGTCGACGACCCGGGATCACACCTCGATGAAGATGCACTCCCCGGGGCATTCCTCGGCAGATTCGATCACGCCGTCGAGCTCGCCGTCGGGCACGGCGACCAGGCCGGCCGGACCACCCGGATCGCTCTTCACGGTCGACCCGTCCTTGACGTAGGCGAGCCCGTCGTCGAGCAGGGTGAAGATCGCCGGTGCGATCTCCACGCAGATGCCGTCACCGGTGCACAGGTCCTGATCGATCCAGACGTTGTAGCCCATGTCTCCTCATCGGGGTCGCGGTCGCGAGCCCCAAGTGTGGCCCAAGGTGGGCCCGCAACCGAAAACGGACGTCATCGGGCTCGACCGCCCGACCACCCCGCCCGCCGCAACGGCGCCAAGTCCGATTCCCCTCGATGCCGGCCGCCAAGCCCTCCCCGATGCGAACACCACGTTGGACACGTACAGGGCCGCTGCTGCTCCCTGTCGGGCGAAGGTCGCGAAGACCGACGTGATAGCCGACCACCAGGACGATGGCGATGGCGCGGAGTCCGTCGACGTCGCCGCGGAACCACGCGGCTCGGGCGCCGACCGAGTCGACCTCAGGAACCATCGAGGCGTCGACGCCTGTCGCCCGATCATCCGATCATCCGATCAACGAGGTTTCCGAGCTTCGGGGTCTGGACCGCCGCGAACGCTCCCGTCAGGTGGTGATGATCGACGTAGGTGAGCACGCCATCGATCTCGAGTCGGCAACGGTCGACGTCGCAGACGACGTCGGCCATGTCGAGCGTCGCGATGTCGTCGCGCTCGCCGAGCACGCGATGTTCGATCTCCAGCTGCCGACCGGATCGGCCGTAGGTGTCGGCGCGGACGGGCTCGCACACCGCCACATCATCCTTCTCGTCGAGGCACTCGCTGGCGTTGAGGGGCAGCGTCGGGACGTCGAAGATCCAACCCACCTCGATCCCGCGCTGGTCCAGCGAATCGAGCAGCGAGCGCATCCCGGACTCCCAGAGCTGGGCGCGTCCCTCCGAGTCTGGCTGATTGCCGGACGCGTCGACGATGCGGTCGAGGGTCCCGCTCCACTGCGACACGATGACGGCATCCGGCGCGATCTCGTCCAGCAACCGCAGGTCGCCTGCCTCGAACGGCCCGCAGTACTCGAAGGTGCGACTGGTGCTGTCGCTCACCTGGTCGTAGAGCACGGGGATCGCGGGACACCCGAGGTGTTGGCGCACGACGAGGCGCAGGCCCTTCTCTGCCGCCACTTCATCGAGCCCGTGGTGCCACTGCCCGGCATGGGAGTCTCCTATGAGCATCAGCGTTCGGGCGCCGTCGGGGTCACCGCCCACGCAGTACTCGTCGCCCGCCGACGACGTTCGTGCACCACCAGGCGGACACGAGATGTCGTCGCGGGTCTCGTACGCCTGCATGGCGAGGGCGACGCGATCCTGGAGCGAGGCATCAGAAGGTGTCCGCTGGGCCAAGAGATCGTCGTCGGTCAGGCGTGGAGCACTCGACCAGACCGCCGCAGCAACCAGGAGGGTGGCTGCTGTGGCGCTCACCCCGAACACGAACGTGCGACGGTTCGACGAGGCGATGACCGGAGCGAAGCGAAGTGGCGTCTCGAAGAACTGGTAGGCCGCCCAGGCGATCGGCAACGTGACCGCCGCCGCGATCGCCTTCACCTTCGTGCTGTCGTCGCCGGCCCAGACGACAGCCAGCACGATCGCTGGCCAGTGCCACAGGTACCACGAGTACGAGACGCGTCCGAGCCACTGCATCGGGGCCAGTGCGAGGCCGCGACTCGCGACGGTGGCCGGTGCGTCGCCAGCGAACCTCTCGCCAGAGAGGATGATCATCGTCGTCGCGAGCACGGGGAGCAGAGCCCACATGCCCGGATAGACGGTGCGGTCGTCGATCGTCTTCAACCCCAGCGCGAGGACCACGAAGCCGCCGATCGCGAGCGCGGTCCTGGCCGAAACCGATCGAAGAGCGTCCGGCACAGGGACCGCTGCCAGCAAGCCCGCCGCCGCAAACTCCCAGGCTCGCGACGGCAGTCCGAAGAACGCCCATGAGCTTCCCGAGCTCGTGAGCATGAGGTTGGTCGCCATGGACAATGCGAAGGTCCCGGCGAAGACAGCGACGAGCACCGAACGGCGACGCTGGCGAGCGGCACCTGCGAGGCGGCGCCGCTGCGACCAGCAGACGGCACCGAACAGGAGCGGCCAGACCAGATAGAACTGCTCCTCGACCCCGAGCGACCAGGTGTGCAGGAACGGGCTCGATGACAGGTCGGCTGCGAAGTAGTCCTGAGCGTCGCCGGCGAAGAGCACGTTC
Organism: Acidimicrobiales bacterium; assembly: GCA_038235385.1. Taxonomy (GTDB): domain Bacteria; phylum Actinomycetota; class Acidimicrobiia; order Acidimicrobiales; family Acidimicrobilacustridaceae; genus JBBSTY01. The sequence continues at coordinate 16,789 of JBBSTY010000074.1, forward strand.
GACACGTACAGCGACGCGGATGCTCCCTGGCGGGCGACCGACGCGAGCTCGAACCTCGCAATCACGAAGGTCCCGATGATCAAGGTAGCGATCACGACCAACGCCAGCGCCGGCACAAGACGTCGGACACGCCGGGCCCAGAAGCCCGCGAGGCCGATGCGAGCGGAGGACTCCGCTTCCCGGAGCAGGTTCCGCGAGATCAAGAACCCAGAGATCACGAAGAAGACGTCCACCCCGATGAAACCACCACCGAAGAACGGAAGACCGACGTGGTAGCCCACCACGAGAACAATCGCGATCGCACGCAGACCGTCGATGTCCCCGCGGAACCACCGCGAGCGCTCGCTTGCGTCCAGAGGGAGGGGTTCCGTGTGAATCGCGGCCACGCTGGACGACTCCCCAGTTCGCTCGAAGGTGATGGAACCGATCGACCCTACCGAACAATGGATGTTGGGTCCCACCAACCCGTGGGACGAGAACCCTTTTCCCCCGGACGGCCGTTCCCGGCTACCCCGTGGCCGACTCACGCGGTTTCAGATCCGGCGGGCCCCGCCGCTACGATCGCGCGGTGGACACCATCGCCTTCGACGACTTCGACGCCCTGACCGCTGCTGCCTCCGATGAGTTCGGGGAGTGGGGGGAAGCGATCGAGATCACCCAGGACCTGATCAACGGGTTCGCCGAGCTCACCGGCGACCGGCAGTGGATCCACATCGACGTCGAGCGCTCCCGCAAGGAGAGCCCCTTCGGCGGACCCATCGCACACGGGTTCCTCACCCTGTCGATGCTCCCCCGCCTTGGCGCCTCGGCGGTGAGGATCAGCGGTCACTCGAGTGCCACCAACTACGGCGCCGACGGTCTGCGCTTCCTCTCCCCCGTACCCGCAGGATCGTCGATCCACGCCCGCGCCCGTCTGGTGCGCGCCGAGGCCAAGCCCAAGGGCACCCTCATCACCACCCAGGTCGAGGTGGCCGTGGTCGGCGCCGAGAAGCCGGCGTTGCTCTACGGGATGCAGGTCCTGTACCGCTGATCTCGATCCCTCCCGGGCGTTCACCACAGTTCTCACCCGGGAGCGATGCGACGAAGCCTCCACCGGGTCTCGCGCGACCTCGCAACGACGGCGCGGACGGGTACCGTCGTGAGCACCACCACGGGTACGCCCGGGGTGGCGGCGCCTTCGAGATCCGGGCGAAGTCCTTCGGTCCGCAGCCGAACGTGCCGATGCAACAGGTGGCCAGCGGCTCCCGCTGTTCTGCCTGATCCCTCCTCGACCGCTCCCGGCGGATGCGGTCGATCTCCCTCTGGTGGTACCCGAACGTGAACCTCGCGACCAAGCGCCTCGGCGCCTCGCCCCTCCGACGCCCCGCGCTGATGATCTCGGCGACCGCGGTCGCCGCGCTCGCCCTCCCTGCGGTGCAAGCCCTGATCATGTGGCGGACCCTCCAACCCGACATCCCCGGCCCGCACGAGCAGGACGGCGAGGTGCCCGGACGCGACGGCAGCGAACCCGTGACCGTCGTCTGGCTCGGCGATTCGCTCGCCTGCGGGATGGGTGCGCAGACACCGGATGCGGCGTTCGCCCGCCGGGCGCTCGCCCACTGCGATCGAGCGCAGGACCGGCCGACGCAGCTGCGTTGCCTGGCCCGCGCCGGCTCCACGAGCCGAGACGTCCTCGCCGAGCAGGTCCCGGTCGCGGTCGACCTCCTGGGTCCGGGTTCGGTGGCGGTCGTGACGGTCGGCTCCAACGACGTCGGGAGCTGCATCGGTCCCCGCCGGTTCCGGCGTGAGTACGCGTCGATCCTGCACGCCCTTCGCGCGACCGGCGCCGAGGTCATCGCGACCGGCCTCCCCGATCTCGGGTCGGCCGTGGTCATCCCCCATCCGCTGCGAGCCATGGCCCGTGGCATGGGCCGGCGTGCCAACCGATCGGTTCGACTCCTGGCCGCAGCGCACGGCGCCCACTTCGTCAGCATCGACAACCGGGCGCCGCGGCACACCGAGCCGGCCACCTACCTCGCCGCCGACCGGTACCACCCCAACGACGACACCTACGACCTCTGGGCCACCGCGGTCGCCGCGCTGCTCGCTCCGATGTTGGCGGGGATGTCGGGGTCCCTCGCAGCTCCGACGCGACCGCGCGATCTGATCGCCTGACGAGGTCCGCGGGCTGACGTTCCGTCGGCTCACGGCAATGCGCTCGGGCGACGCGGTCGGAGCACCGTTCGGGTTGTCAGCCGCTGGTGAGTCCCGAACGGATGTCGTCGGCGAGCATGCGCTCGCGCCCGTCGGGGTCGAGCAGGGAGATGGTGGAGCCGAGCACGTCGCTCTTGGTGACGAGCATGACGGTCTCGACGTACTCGGCGACCGGCTTGAGGTGCGAGATGAGGCCGACCATCTTGCCGCCGCCGGCGACCGCACCGAGCGTGTCGAGCGCCGCATCGAGCGCCGAGGCATCCAGCGATCCGAAGCCTTCGTCGACGAACACGGCATCGAGTCGGCCGTGACCCCGAGAGGCGATCTCCACCAGCGAGAGCGCCAGCGCCAGCGCCGCCTGGAACCGCTCCCCGCCCGACAGCGCATCGGGGCTCCGGACCTCCCCCGAGCCCACGCTCACCACGCCGAAATCGCTGACGAACCCGAAGCGCTCCTTGGTGATCGACCGCAGGCGACGATTGGCCTCCGCGATCAACTCGGCCTCACGGGCCTTGACGAGGTGACCGACGAAGTGGCGATCTCGCAGGGCGACGGCGAGCACCTCGAGGTTGGCGAGGAACGGACGGGCCGCGGCCAGGAACGCGTCGAGCCGCTCCCCGGCTGCGACGGCCTCCTCGGCCCGGTCGGCCCGTACCGCAGCGGCGGTCGCCTGCTCGACTGCCCTGCCGGCTTCGGTGTGCAGCTGCGCCAACGTGTCGCAGCCCACCTCCGCGAGGGTCGTCCGGAGCTCATCGGAGAGGTGGTGGTGCTCACGGCCGACGCGTGTCGCCGTGACTCGCACGGCGTCGAGTGCGCCATCGGCGATGGCGGACGCATGGGCGGCGGCAGCGATGATCGCCGGGAGATCCGCGGTGCGCGCGGTGGGCGGGAGCGCCTCGGGCTCGACGAGAGCGGATCCGAGCGGTGCCGGGCCGGGTGGTTCTGGTGGCGGCGCGTCGAGTGCGGCACGGACGGCCTCGCGGACGCGGCCGAGTCGGTCGTTGAGCGCCGCGAGCGCGGTGTCCGCCGCTCGGGTGACCTCGTGCCTGGCTTCGGCTTCGATCTCGGCGATGGCCGTTGCCAGCCGGACTCGCGTCGCGTCGCTGCTCGTTCGCTCGTGGTCGATCGCGTCGAGCGAGTC
>JBBSTY010000075.1:0-20077 GCA_038235385.1 Acidimicrobiales bacterium
ACGCGAGCACCAAGCCCTCACCACCGCCACCACCGACCCCGAACGGAGCCGCCACTAGCCTCACACCACCAGGAGGCCGCCCGCCCCGCCACCGCGACTTTCGCTGATCCCAGAACGCGACTTTCGCTGATCGCCAACACCGGGCGTGAGATGGACGCGAAGACCGCCGGCTCGATCACTCGAGCGGGCTCACCGTCTCCGGCCACGCGCGGACTTGAGCGCCCACTCGCCGACTGACTCGAGAACGGCGACCAGCGCCACGATGGGCAGCCCGTAGACAAGCGGCCCGAACCACGCGAACGCTGCTGTCGACGATGTGCTGGTCTCGAAGAACGACGCGGTGTTGATCGATATCGCCAACATGGCCACAACGATCACAGCCAGACCGGTCCAACTACGCAGCAGGAAGAGCGCAGCGACGAGTGGAGCGGCAGCAGCTGTGCCATAGACGAGAGCGCCGACGACCCAAGCGGTTCCGGCCACCGGTACCCACTCGCCCGAGGCGTTCCATCCCTTCCACATGATCGTCTGACCGGCAAGGACTGCGAGCGACGCGACGGCCCAAGCGGCCGCTCGCCGTGCCAGCCGTCCATGCCTCGATGATCCCTCCGTCGTCGCTCGATCTGCCATGGCCCCACCTTCACTGCCGAGATCCGATTGGCCCATGGAGTCGATCCCCCAAACCGGTCTGGCCCCAGGTCATAGCGGCCGCCACGACATCGCACATCATCCCTGGATTCGAAACCGCCCCAGATGGACGGCCACGTCCGTCCCAGAATCTCGAGGCCGGCGCGTCCCAGATCGCCGGTTATACGGGTGATCTGGAACTCCGGCGTCCCATAGGACCGGCCGAGGCCGCCCCAGAATCGCGACGCGACGGCATCCCGGATGGCCGATACTGCTACAGGGTGGTCGCCCGGTAGCTTCTGGAAATGGGCGCTGCCGATGACACCCGGGTCGTGCTTTTGGCGCTTCGACTGCGCGGGTCTGCCGACACGGTTGCGCTCGTTGGTGCGCTGGCCTCAATGCTGTTGCCAGTCAAGGGGTTACCGTGCTGCTCGATCGTCTTGAACTGGCCGGCAAGGCTGGCGGCGGCCTTCGATCGCGTCGCAGCCGGCGATGGGGCGGCACTCGATGGGCCATCGAGCGACTCGTACCATGGCGCCTGGTTCGAGCTTCACGAAGACCTCGTTGCCACGCTGGGGCGGGATCGCAGCACAGAACCATTGCCCGACGTCAGCTGATGGCAGCGGCATCGAAGCTCGGGTACGTAGCTCGAAGCTTGAGCAGCACGGCTTCCGAGTTCCCGGAACGAGCGGGCGATATCCCAGCCTCGAGCTGGCGTGGAGGGTCCTGCTGCTCGTCCGCCTTGGTCGACGCTGACCGCAGGACCCGATCAGACTCGCCAGTCAACAGGGCGCTACCCCGGCGACGCGACGCTCCGTTGCCGTGTGCCCCAGAACAACGAGAGCTCGTCCGACCGACCCTCGCATCCCGGGCGCCTTGCGCAACGTGTCGGCCACGACGTCGATCCTCGCCCCAAAGATCTTGGATGGATCTTGGATGCCAGCCGGTGAACCTCCGGTTACCTGGCCAGAACCCAATGGAACTGGGCGCCCCCGGCAGGATTCGAACCTGCGGCCCACGGATTAGAAGTCCGTCGCTCTGTCCATCTGAGCTACGAGGGCGAGATGGCCGCCCCGGAGTGCGGGGTCAGCGCGAGGCCGAGGCTCTCCGACGACGGGCGACGGCGACCGATGCCGCTCCGGCCAGCATGAGTGCGCCGGCAGCGAGGGCCGGCCCAGCGACCGGTGAGCCGGTCTGGGGACGCGTGGTGGCCGCCGGAGCGGGTGCGGCGGGCGCCGGCGCGGGGGTCGGGGCGACCTGGATGCGGCTGGCGACGGTGATGCCGGTGGACAGCACGAGCACGGCACCGGCGATGTCGGTGCCAGTGAGCTTGAGCGTGTGTGCACCCGCCGGGAAGTCGGTGGGGACCACGACGCTCGCTGCGAGGCGACCGGCGCTGTCGGCGACGAAGGTGCCGAGGTTGACCGGATCGGATTCGAGGGTGATCGCCACCGTGCTCCCCGGGGCGAAGCCCGAGGCCTCGACGGCGATGGACTCGCCGGCGAAGACCGTGAGCGGGCTCGCGAGGATCGCCGGGGCAGGCGGCCGCGCCGTCGAGGTGGTGCTGCTGGGCGTCGTGGTCGTGGTCGTGGTGCTCGCCGGGGTGACCGTGAACACGACCGGCGCGTACGCGGTCTCCACGATCCAGTCCGGAGACACCGCTGCGGTGTCGATGGCGGGACGGTCGTAGGGCTCGCGCAGGCAGAACGCGTAGAACGTGACGTCGCCGAGCGCCTCCGAGGCCGGAACCGTGTAGTCCAGGGTCCAGTCGCCATCGAGATCCACCGGCGCGTCGGCGAGGAACTCGTCTTCGGCGGGCTCGGGCTCCCGAGCGATGGCGGCGTGGGCGTCGCCGGGAGCGTTCGCCGCTCGCAGATCGGTGTCAGAAGGACAGAGGTCGGTCGGGGTGAAGGTCACGACGGTGCCGCTCTCCCCCCTCGTCGGACTGATCGTCACGACCGGGTCCATCTGCGTGCCGGCACCCGCCGGCAACGTTGCGCTGGCGAGCGTGACCACCACAGCAGCGGCAGCGAAAAGGGACTTGCGCATCAGATCGGCTCCGGCCTCGACGGTCCGCCACGAGGAGCGGCGTGCAAACGGTGGCACACCCTAGACCACCCGGGTGAGCGCCATCCGGATGCGTCGCATCGACTGGCGGCGCCGACCGGTGTCTGCCCTATGCTGTCGCTCCGCATGGTGGTCATAGCTCAGCTTGGTTAGAGCGCCAGGTTGTGGCCCTGGAGGTCGGGGGTTCAAGTCCCCTTGGCCACCCCACGGTGGGTGGGTCGTCCGTTTCGGCGGACGGCCCTCCTCCCACTACACTCCGAAATCCAACACGCGCCTCTAGCTCAATGGCAGAGCAACAGACTCTTAATCTGCAGGTTCTGGGTTCGAATCCCAGGGGGCGTACCAGTTGAATCGGACAGCACCGCACACCGACCGCCGAACGCGGCGACTCGGCGGTGGATGTCGACGAGGACCACCCCGAGGTGGGCTCCCGCTATGACGACCGGCCGATGCGGGGTCCCGGTCGTCAGCTCCTTCGGCGCAGGAAACCGCCGGGATTGAAGGTGAAGAGCATGCGCTCGCGCGTCCGGTCCTGCTCGAAGCGCTCGTCGCTCGCCATGAACCGCTCGATGGCCTCGTACGGGCCTGGACCCCAGTCGGGTTCGAGTGGGTGGCCGTTGACGAACGAGTCCTGCACGATCAGGTAGCAGCCCGGCGACACCAGCTCGGCGTACGCAGCGAGCTCGGCGGTGACGTGGTCGAGGGTGTGGAGCGAATCGAGGATGACCATCGTGCGTCGCCCGTCGGCTATCTCGCGAACCTGATCGACGATCGCCGGGTCCACCGACGAGCCGTGCAGGAACGTGACGTGATCTCCGAAGGTGGAGTTGGCCCGCGCCCGGTCCATGTTGTCGTGGACGTCAACGGCGACGACACGGGCATCAGGCGTCGCATGGAGCATGTGGTCCGCCCACATCACTGCGGAACCGCCGTAGAACGAACCGCACTCGAGGATGAGATCGGGCGCAGTCTCGTGGATGATCTCGAGGGTCACCCAGGCGTCGAAGGGATGCTGGAGGGTCGGAATACCCCGATAGGTGTTGCGGAAGAAGCTCAGTTCGCCGTCGTCCCAGTAGAGCGCGGCGAAGTCGCGAACAGTCTTCTCGGTCTCGGTGACGTCGATGCGGTCGTCGCTCACGTGCCCATCCTGGGTCGCTGGGAGGTGGGCGGCGATCGTAGCGGGCGAGAGTGGCCACAGCCGGTTGAACGCTGGATCGGACGACGACAGCACTACCTGCCACGTGGGGCCGAGCCGGCAGCGGATCCCAATGGGTCGATCTGGTCAACGAGAAGCCGACGGTATCGTCGGCGGCCGCGTCCGCCGAGACCGCACCCTCTGCCGACTCCCGCGCAGCCCGGCCGATTGCGCCCGACAGGTCAGCATGCCAACGTGCACCCACCGGCGGAGGCGAACGGGTCCTCTGCCAAACCGAAAAAGCGTCCTGGGCGGGATTCTCCGGACGAGGAAAGGTTCGTCATGGAGGGTTTCGTGTGGATCGCTGGGGCGTTGACCTTCGCCGTCATGGCGATCGTCGTGGTGTTCGCGTTCATCAAGGTCAAGCAGCGGGACAAGCACTACTACGAGACCGGCGAGCTCGAGGACTGATCGAGGCACCCTCGATCGCCACGACCGAGGGCCGACCTCCCGGCCGGCCCTCGCGTCACTGATCGGCGCGAACCCGGCCTCCGTGGTGGCCGACGGTCCGTGCGACGGGGTGGATGATCAGGCGCCGTCGCCGTGCAGCGCGGCTTGGATCTCGGCCTCGTCCTCGGCGCTGAGCGACGTCTTGATGACCGTCCCGCCGAACTTGCCGAGCCCGGCGAGCGCCTTGTCGGTGGTCATCTGCTCGACGATGAGGAACAGAGCGGACGTGCCCGGCTTGACCTGGGCGCGAACCTGCTCCTGGAACTGCTTGTCGATCGTGCCCTTGGCCAGCTTGCCGCCCAGGGCGCCGAACGCCGCGCCGAGCACGAGTCCGAAGACGGGCACGAAGAACAAGATGCCGAACAGCAGACCCCAGAACATGCCCCACGTGGCGCCGCCACCGACGACGTGCTGGTTGGTGACGGTGCGGAACTTGCCGGCGTCGTTGCGGATGATGGCCGCGACGGCATCGGGTTGGATGACGAGGTCACCGGCGAGGCTCTCGACCTCCTCCATGGCCTGGATGGCCGTGGTGGTGTCGTCGTAGCCGATGGCGATCAGATCTGGCATGGCATCTCTCCTTGATGGATCGCCGCAGCGCAGGACGCGTGGGATCCGTGGGTGACCCGGTCGTGGACCGGGTTGGGACGCTCAACGTACTTCGCCAACCGGATGCCGCGTCGGCATCGGCGGGGCGCGTCGCGTGCCGACCCGGAAGGCGACGATCGCCGGCGATTCACCCTGGTGGGATGGTGGCGACGGGTTCCGTCCCGTGCTCGAATGACGACGGCGCCGCCCCGTGCCGCCCACGGCCGACGACAGGCTCGACGATCACCAGGAGCAGCCCACGCGATGAACGATCACTTCCCCGATGAGCACGACCTCCAGCCGACGCTGCACCTGACCCCCGTCGAGCGGCGAGCCCACGGGAAGGCGACCCGGGGCTCGGTGCCCCGCTCGAGTCACGGTCCGCTCGACATCGGACCGTCACGGCGCGATCCCCTCGAGCTGCTGGCGAGCCAGGAGGCGTCACGGGTGCCCGAGCTGATCCCCATCCGATACGGGCGGATGATGGTGTCGCCGTTCACCTTCTACCGCGGTGGCGCGCTGATCATGGCAGCCGACCTCGCCGACGGACCTCGCACCGGCCTCACCGTCCAGCTCTGCGGCGACGCGCACCTGTCGAACTTCGGCATGTTCGCGTCGCCCGAGCGTCGGCTCGTCTTCGACCTCAACGACTTCGACGAGACCCTCCCCGGCCCGTTCGAGTGGGACGTCAAGCGCCTCGCCGCGAGCTTCGAGGTGGCGGCTCGCGATCGATCGTTCACGACCAAGGAACGTCGAGCGGTGGTTCTCCGGGTCGTCGAGACCTACCGCACGGCGATGGCCGGGTTCGCCGCCATGGACAACCTCGACGTCTGGTACGCACACCTCGACGTCGACGACCAGCTCGAGGCGCTCAGCGGCCGCGTCGTTGCCAGCCGGCGCAAGCAGCTCGACAAGACGATCGCCAAGGCGAGGCGACGCGACAACCTGCAAGCCTTCGAGAAGCTGACCGCCATGGTTGACGGCGAACGCCGGCTCATGAGCGACCCGCCGCTGCTGGTGCCGGTCGAGGAGTTGGCCGACGCCGATCGGGCGGCGTCGCTGACCGACGAGCTCGACGGCCTGATCCGACGGTACCGGTCCACCCTGAGCAGCGATCGACGCCACCTCCTCGAGCAGTTCGAACTGATCCAGGTGGCACGCAAGGTCGTCGGCGTCGGCAGCGTCGGAACCCGCGCGTACGTGATCCTGCTGCGCGGCAAGGACGACGGGGACCCGTTGTTGCTCCAGGCCAAGGAGGCACAGCGGTCGGTGCTCGAGGACTACGCAGGTCACTCCGTCTATGCCAACGCCGGCCAACGGGTCGTCGCCGGCCAACGGCTGATGCAGGCGGCGTCGGACATCTTCCTCGGGTGGGAGCACGTCGAATCGGGTCTCGACGGGCAGCCGCGCGACTTCTACCTCCGCCAACTGCGCGACTGGAAGGGTTCGGTGGTGATCGAGAACCTGGACCCACCCGCACTCACCGTGTACGCCGAGCTGTGCGGGTGGACGCTGGCCCGCGCCCACGCCCGTTCCGGCGACCGCATCGCCATCTCCGCCTACCTGGGCTCCGGTGACATCTTCGACCGTGCCATCGCCGACTTCGCGTCCGCCTACGCCGATGTCAACGAGCGGGACTACGCGTCGCTCGCGGCCGCGGTGGCCGACGGCCGGATCGCGACCGCTCCGGGTTGACGCGCTGACAACAGTGCACCTCACCCGTAGGTGAGGCCGAACCCGAACGGGAACGTCGCCTCGACGCCCAGGTGGTCGAGCAGCTTCTGGCCGTGGAGCAGCCCGTACTCGATCGTCGTCGCGTCGCGGTCGAACGGCGGGAGGTGGTCCTCGCTCGTCGGGATGGCGAACGGGAGGCGGCCCGTGGGGGCTTCGACGCCGAGCACGATGTCGGCGAACGCGTGCCCGCCCTCCATCCCCGGGTACCAGAGCATGACGATGCCGGGCACGACCGCGTGCCACGACTCCATGAGCACGGCGCTGCCCGCCATGATCGCCACGACGACCTTGCCGTGCGCACCGCCCAGCGCGGCGATGAGGTCCTCGTCGTGGGGCCGCAGGGTGAGCGACCGCCGGTCGCCGCCCTGACCGATGCCTCCGGAACCCGACTGGCGCCCCCGGGCGATCGCCTCGGCGAGCTCCTCGGCCAGCTCGGGAGGCAGGGGCGGGAACAGTGCGGCGATCTCCGGTGGCGTTGCGAGTCCGACGTTCTCTCCTTCGTCCTCGTGGGTGTACCCCACCACCAGCACCACGCAATCGACGGGCTCGTCCTCGGAGGCGACGAGCCGCGCCGCCCGCTCGATGTCGCTTCCGTCGTCGTGCACCACCTCGACACCGGCCGGTTCCAGCGCAGCGCGCAGGCCGTCCAGGGGGGTGATGACGTACGGAGGGCGCACCGCGCTCGATCCGTGGTCGCCGGTGTTGGGCACCGCCGCCAACCGCCCGACGACGGCCACCCGTCGGAGCGATGTGGTGTCGAAGGGGAGGACCGGCGCGCCGTCGACGACCTCGTTGCGCAGGAGCACGATCGAACGGGTGGCGACCTCGCGTGCGAGCGCCCGATGGGCGGCGCAGCCCACCACCTCGGGACCGTACGCCGCCGGGTCGTCGGCTCCCACGTCGGCGAACCGGAGCTGCTCACGCAGCAGTCGGATGACCGCGTCGTCGATGCGCTCGGGCGAGACCTCGCCGCGCTCGACGGCTCCCGCCAGGAACTGGTCGTTGATCATCCGGAACGGCATCTCCAGGTCGAGGCCGGCGTTGACCGCTGCTGCGCTGTCGCGCACGCCGAACACGAAGTCGGACATCACGAACCCCTCGAACCCCCAGCGCTCCTTGAGGATGTCGGTGAGGAGCACCCGGTTCTGGCCGCACCACTCGCCGTTGACCGCGTTGTACGCCGACATCACCGACGAGACGCCCTCGCGCACGATGCGCTCGAAGTGGGGGAGGTACACCTCGTCGAGGACCTCGTCGGTGGCGCGCACATCGACCTGGAAGCGGGCGTCCTCCATGGAGTTGAGGGCGAAGTGCTTGACGCACGCCATCACGTGGCGCTGCACGCCGCGCACGAGCGCGGCACCCATCTCGCCGACGTGGTCGGGATCCTCTCCGTAGGTCTCCTGGGCCCGCCCCCACGCCGGGTGCCGCAGGAGGTTCACGCACACGCCGGCGAAGAGGTTCGCCCCCTGTGCCCGGGCCTCACGCCCGATGGCGTCACCGACGCGCTCCTCGAGATCGGGATCGAACGTGGCACCGCGGGCCATCGCCACGGGGAAGCACGTCGATGCCCCGACGGTGACGCCCCGGGGGCCATCGGTGAAGCGGATCCCGTCGATGCCGAGCCGTGGCACCGCTCCGGCGACGTACGGGGTGCGGTTGTACCCGTCGCCGATCATCTCGATGAGCCCGGGCCAGAACGCCCGGTCGCCCGACAGCATCGAGAGCTTCTCGTCGGGGGTCAGCGCGTCGAGCAGCTCGCGCGCCCGCTCCTCGTTCTCGGTCGTCCGTTCGCCGGCCATGGCGCCGATGGTGCCACGAGCGGGCCGTCGCCCGCCGCGCGGCGTGTCGGATCAGGCGGCGGCGCGGGTGCGACGGAGCAGCGGGTCGCCGATCTCGAGCACCCGGTCGGCCACGCGCAGGACGCTGCCGGCCGCTCCGGGGGTGTCGCTGTCGATGAGGTTGCCCATCACGGCCAGGGTGATCTCGGCCGCCGTCTGGGTACCGACCGCCACGCGGAGGCCGGTGCGCAGGAGCCAGGGGTGGCCGATGAGGAAGCTGAAGCGACGGCCCGTTCGCAGGAAGGCGTCGAAGCGCTGCCCGACCTCGGCGTCGTAGGTCTCCGGCGCGGTGGCCGGGTCGGCGATGAACCGGTCGACCGCCAGCATGCCGCTCTCGAGCCCGTAGTCGATGCCCTCGCCGTTCATCGGGTTGATGAACCCGGCGGCGTCGCCCACCGCCACCCAGCCGGGGCCGTGGCGGCGCAGGCTGCTCATCGGCAGTCGCCACGCCTTGGGCTTGTCGAGGAACGGGCCGAGCGACCACTCCTCGCGCACCTGCGCGGCGTACTGGTCGATCAGCGTGTTGAGGTTGAGCTTCTTGAAGCCCTTCATCGTGCTCAGAGCACCGACGCCGATGTTGACCGTGCCGTCGCCGGCGGGGAACATCCAGCCGTAGCCGGGCACCGGCGTCGCGTGCTCGTCACGCAGCGACAGGCACGCTTCGAGGTGGCGGTCGCGGTGGCGCGGAGTCTCGGCGTAGGCCCGGATCGCCAGTCCGAACGGCTCGTCGGGGTCGCGCACGGCGCCGAGCATGGCGGCCGACGGGCCCTGCGCCCCCGCTGCCAGGATGGTGAGGGGCGCGGTGAACGTCTCGCCGTCGGCGACCACGCCGGTCACCCGGCCGTGCTCGATCACGGGGAGCGCCTCCGTGTCGAAGCGGACCTCGGCGCCCGCGCCGATCGCCGCGTCGATGAGGTGGGCGTCGAACGTGCGTCGCGGCCACACCGCCCCGTGGTCGGGGAACCGCCCGGGCGTGGACCACGAGAGCTCCCGGCGCTGCGAGCCGGCGATCATGCGCAGCCCGTCGATGCGGTGGGCCGGCGTGAGGTCGATCTTGAGGTCCTCGAGCGCCGCCACCGCCCGCGGCGTGAGCCCGTCGCCGCACACCTTGTCCCGACCGTGGGGACCCTTCTCGAACACCACGACCCGGATGCCGGCCAACGCCGCGCGGATCGCCGCAGCCGCCCCGGCCGGGCCACCTCCGATGACGAGGACATCCGCTGCGGTCATGGCACCACTGTGCCACCAGAGCCCCACCGATCCGAACCCGGGCGGCCACCGGACCGGCGCTCGCACCGCGCTCGGTCAGGGGCGGACCTCGTAGTAGAGGTTGGCCGGGTCGTCGAAGTCATGGGCCTGGAAGCGGGTGAAGCCGGCCGAGCGACAGAGCTCCTCCATGGCCCCGGGTGGGAGGCCGAGGGTGCCGTACCCGGCGCCGCCCGGCGTGCTCGTCGCCGACGCCAGGCAGCCCTCCACCGAGAAGCCGTACATCATGGCCAGCATCGGGTTCTTGCGGTTGGCCTCGAACGTGTCGCCACAGCGGATGTCCTTGATGAGCCACGTCCCGTCCGGTTGGATCGCCTGGCGGATGGCCGACGCCACGCCTGCCGGATCGGTCATGTCGTGGAGGCAGTCGAAGGTGAGCACCAGGTCGAACGTCGGGTCGGCCGGTAGCGACGAACCGTCGACGAGGTGGAAGGTGACACGCTCATCCGCCGTGCGCGCACCGGGGAGATCGGTGTCGGCGAGGTTGGCCCGACCCCGGACGATGGCGTGTCGTGAGCTGTCGTAGCCGTGGAACTGGGCGTCGGGGTAGCGGGCGGCCATCGCCAGCAGCGCCACCCCCGAACCGCACCCGATGTCGGCGACGACGGCGCCGCGCTCGAGCTTGTCGCTCACCCCGTCGAGTGCGGGGATGATCGTCGGGACCAGCGCCAGGCGGACCCAGGGGCCGAGTGACTGCTCGGTCTGGTGGGCGGCGTTGGGCCCCCGTTCGTCGTAGCTGAGGCCGACGCCCGTGCGGAACGACTCGATCATGCGCTCGACGATCTCGGGCGAGGGTGGCGGCGCGGTGAAGGCACCGGCGGCGTAGGCGAGGCTCGACCGGTTGTCGGCCAGCACGGCCGAGCCGACCGGCGTGAGCTCGAAGGTCCCGGCATCGTGGACAAGCAGACCGGCGGCCGCCTGTCCGAACAGCCACTCGCGCAACCACCGCTCGTCGAGCCCGGTCCGATCCGCGAGCTCGATCGAGGTCACCGGCCCGAGGCCGGTCAAGGTGCGGTACAGGTCGAGGCGTTGACCGATGTGGATCATCAGCGACACCACCTCGCCCTGCTTGAAGTTCCAGACCGAGAACGCGAGGAGCGCGACCTCGTCGGGGTCGGGTCGATCCGTCTCGGCGTTCTCGTCGGGCACGTCGGGTCCTCCTCCGGGACGTCGTCCCGGCCGTCGATCGGTACCCCTTTGTACTGTGCCGACGCGTCAGGTACCGGCGCGCACCGGCCGGACACCGTCGTATCGTCGGTCGGATCCAGGCAGCGAGGAGCCACGATGCGGTTTGCCATCAGCACGGCGTTCACCGATCCGACCGAGGTCATCACCCTGGCGCAGGCGGCCGACGAGCTCGGCTACCACGCCCTCTCGGTGCCCGATCACGTCGTGAACCTCGAGACCCTGCGCACCCCGTATCCGTACACCAGCGATGGCGAGCGGCGGTGGCCGCCCTTCACCCCCTGGCTCGATCCGTGGGTGACCATCGGCGCCATGGCGGCGGTCACCCGGCGGCTCCGCTTCTTCACCGGCGTGTACGTGCTGCCCATGCGAAACCCGCTCGTCGTGGCCAAGGCGGTGGGCACGGCTGCCGTGCTCTCGGGCAACCGCGTGGCGCTCGGCATCGGCGTCGGGTGGTGCGAGGAGGAGTTCGAGCTCCTCGCCCAACCGTTCGCCGGCCGGGGTGCGCGCACCGACGAGATGCTCGAGCTGCTGGCGGCGCTCTGGGAACCCGGCTGGGTCGAGCACCACGGTGCGGCTTACCAGGTGCCCCGGCTCGAGATGAGCCCGGTGCCCACCGAGGCGGTCCCGGTGTTCGTCGGCGGTACCTCCGACGTCGCCCTCCGGCGAGCCGCCCGTCACGACGGCTGGATCTCGGACTACCTGACCATCGACGGCATCGCCGAGGTCCGTCGTCGGATCGACGAGCTCCGGGCCGAGAACGGCCGGGCCGACCTGCCGTTCTCGATGATCGCCTCGAT
Source organism: Acidimicrobiales bacterium (assembly GCA_038235385.1). Taxonomy (GTDB): domain Bacteria; phylum Actinomycetota; class Acidimicrobiia; order Acidimicrobiales; family Acidimicrobilacustridaceae; genus JBBSTY01. Next base: position 11,754 of record JBBSTY010000075.1, read on the forward strand.
CACCGACGCCGTGACCCCCGACGATTTCCGCCGGGCCGAGCAGTTGGGCGTCACCGACGTGCTCACCATGCCGTGGGCCTACTACTCGGGCTTCGACGCGGACCTGGACCAGAAGATCGACGGCATGACCCGCTACGTCCACGACATCATCGAGCCGCTCGCCGGCTCGTGACGCCGACGGCGTGCCGTACGATCGCCGCCATGCCCACGCCGTCCCAGCAAGCGATCGTCACCCTCGACCTCGAAGGCGTCCTGGTCCCCGAGATCTGGGTGGCCGTGGCCGAGCAGACCGGCATCGACGCGCTCCGGCGCACCACGCGTGACGAGCCCGACTACGACGCCCTCATGGCGTACCGACTCGAGATCCTGGCCGAGAACGGGCTCACCATGAGCCGCATCGAGCAGGTGATCGCCGGGCTCTCACCGCTCCCGGGGGCGGCGGACTTCCTCACCGAGCTCCGCGCCACGACCCAGGTCCTGCTCCTCTCGGACACGTTCGAGCAGTTCGCCCGACCGTTGATGGCGCAGCTCGGCTGGCCGACGATCTGGTGCCACCGCCTCGACATCGTCGACGACCGCATCGTCGGCTTCCGCCGTCGGATGCCCGACGCCAAGTTGGCAGCGGTCGAGGCGCTCCACGGTCTCAACTTCCGCGTCATCGCCGCTGGGGACTCCTACAACGACACCTCGATGTTGCTCGGCGCCGACACGGGCTTCCTGTTCCACGCCCCCGAGAACGTCCGGGCGGAGTTCCCCGGCCTCGTCGCGCTCGACGAGTACGACGAGCTGCTCGAGGCCATCACCACCGCCCTCACCCCGTGAGGGCGCGCGTCGCCGGTCAGGGTCGGGTCGGCGGTCAGGGTTGGAAGGGTTCGCGACCCATCTGGTCGCGCACCGTCACCACCGGCGCGTTGGTCAGCGTGCGCCGCTGCCAGTTGGCGCCGTCGACGACGAGGGTGTGCCCGGTGATGAACCGGGCGTAGGGCGACGCCAGGAACGTCGCCGCCCAGCCGAGCTCACGGACCCGGCCGACGCGCATCGCAGGTTGGCAGGCGTCCTTCTCGTCGGTGCGATCGAGGTTGCCCCGGATGTCGTCGGTCATGTCGTCGTGCGGGAACAGACCCGGGACCAGGCCGTTGACCTGGATCCCGTAGGGCCCCCACTCGACGGCGAGGGTCTCGACCATGTTCTTCACGCCGGCCTTGGCCGCGGCGGAGTGGGCGAACCCGGGACCGCCCGTCCACGCGTAGGAGGCACCGATGTCGATGATCGAACCGGGGGTGCTTGCGGCGATGTGGCGCCGGCCGAACTCGCGTGAGCAGTAGAAGGTGCCGTTGAGGGTGATGTCGACGACGGTGCGCCACGCGTTCGGGCTCATGTCCTCGGCGGGCACGGGGAAGTTCGCCGCCGCGTTGTTCACCAGGATGTCGGGGAGCCCCAGCTCGGCCTCGACGGCGTCGAACGCCAGGGCGATCGATTCGGGCTCACGGATGTCGCAGGGCGTCGCGAACACCGTGGCGCCCACGGCGGCGGCGATCTCGGTGATCGCCTCCCGGCCGGCCTCGAGGTGGTCGGCCCGGCGACTGGCGATGGCGACCGATGCACCGAGCCGGGCGAACTCGGTGGCGATGGCCTTGCCCAACCCGGTGCCACCGCCGGTGACGAGCACGGTCTGGCCGGCGAACGTACCGGCGGGCAGGGCGGCCGATCCGAGCGGCGGCGGTTCGGGCAGTCCCATGATCGGTCCTCTCGGGTGGCGGTCGGCCAGGTGGGTCGTGACGGGGATCGTGACGAGGGTGCGTCAGCCGCGGGTGTAGCGCGGCTCGTGCTCGCCGGAGCGGGCGGCCCTGAACTCGGCGAAGTCGTGCGAGGTGGTGAGCACCGTCTGGGCCAGCAACTCGCCCTCCATCGAGGCACGGACCTCGGGGGTCGCCAGGTTGGCGATCACCCGTCGCGCCAGCTTGATGGTGAGCGGCGGCGCGGTGGCGATGGCATCAGCCATCTCGCGCACGACGTGGTCGAGCTCGTCCACCGGCACGACCCGGCTGACCACCCCGTGGGTGCAGGCCTCCTCGGCGCTGAGCACCCGTCCGGTGAGCACCATGTCGGACACGAGGCCGTGGCCGGCCATCTGGAACAGCCGCGCCACCCCACCGGTGTCGGGCATCACGCCGTGGGTGGCCTCGGGCAGCATGAACCGTGCCCCTTCGGCGGCGACCCGGATGTCGCACAGCAACGCCCGTTGGAAGGATCCGCCGATGGTCCACCCCTGGCACGCCACGATGATGGGGACGTCGAGATCGAGAACCTGGAGGATCCCCCGGTGACCCCGCTGCATCAGCTGGTGGTGGGTGAGCTCGGTCCGGTTGGTCCCGATCGATCCGACGTCGCGCCCGGACGAGAAGCTGGTGCCCTCGCCGCGCCAGATGACGGCCCGGATCTCGGGGTCGGCGGCGATCTCGCCGAACGCCGAGAACAGCTCGGCGTCCATGTCGTCGTCGAAGGCGTTGTGCTTGGTGGGGTTGTCGTTGGTCAGGACCGCGACGTGGCCCTCGATGCTGACGTGGACGGTTCCGGCCATGGTCAACCCTAACGCCGGGGGCCCGAACGGCCCGCGTGACGAACGGCCCGGAGACGAGCGGCGCACCGCACAACGGCGGGTACCGTCGCCGCATGGCCACCGACGTCCAGTTCCGACCGCCCGTGGTTGCCGACGGGGTCGCGCTCTGGCGCCTGGCCGCCGACACCGGCGTCCTCGACGTCAACAGCGCGTATGCGTACGTGCTGTGGTGTCGGGACTTCGCCGCGACCTCGACCGTCGCCATCGCCGGCGATCCTTCGGTGGAGCTCGCCGGCTTCGTCACGGGCTACCGACCACCCGCGCGACCGAACGTGCTCTTCGTGTGGCAGATCGCGGTCGGCGATCGTCACCGCAACGCGCACATCGCCCGACGCATGCTCATCGATCTCGTCCAGCGGGCACGGGTGCACGGCGTGGATCACGTGGAGGCCACCGTGGCTCCGTCCAACGCCGCCTCGCTCGGTCTGTTCCGATCCGTGGCCCGACGACTGGATGCGCCGTGCCAGCACCCGTGCCCGGGCGGCTTCGACGCGACGGACCTGGCCGACGGGCACGAGGAGGAGCCGGTCCTGCGCATCGGCCCGTTCTGATCCGGCGCCCTTCCGAACCCCACCCGACCAACCCGTCCGGGGCGCGTCGGTGCAGGTCAGAGCGATGTTGAGGACCGTGGCTCGGCATCGTCGCTCCCGCTCACTATGGTCGAGACGTCCGATGTGCGCGTTGTGCGGGCTGCGTGACGGTGGCGTTCGCCGGTTGATCTTGCTCGACCCGAGAGGGCAGCGAGGTTCTGGCTCGAACGACGTTGCTGTTGGTGGCTTCCGTGCCGATGCGCGCTGACCAGCCGATCCATGGAGACCCATGTCCGTTTTCGATCGCGTCGAGTCCAACGTCCGCAGCTACTGCCGATCGTGGCCGGTGGTGTTCACCACGGCCAACGGCTCGACGATCCGCGACCGCGCCGGCAACGAGTACCTCGACTTCTTCGCCGGCGCCGGTGCCCTGAACTACGGGCACAACCACCCGGTGCTCAAGGACGCGCTCCTCGAGTACGTCGCCAGTGACTCGGTCACCCACAGCCTCGACATGCACACGGCGGCGAAGGAGGCCTTCCTCGAGACACTGAGCTCGGTGATCCTCGAACCGCGCCGGCTCGACTACAAGGTCATGTTCCCCGGACCGACCGGCACGAACGCGGTGGAGGCGGCGCTCAAGCTGGCCCGAAAGGTGACCGGGCGCGAGCACATCGTGAGCTTCACGAACGCCTTCCACGGCATGACGCTCGGCTCCCTCTCGGTCACCGGCAACTCGATGAAGCGCAGCGGCGCCGGCGTTCCGCTGCACTTCGGCACGTCGATGCCGTACTGCAACTACCTCGACGAGGGATCGAGCCTCCACGTCCTCGAGAGCCTGCTCGGCAACAGCGGGTCCGGTCTCGACCACCCCGCTGCGGTGATCGTCGAGACCGTGCAGGGCGAGGGTGGGATCAACCTGGCCACCGCCACCTGGCTGCGCCGGCTGGCGGCGCTGTGCCGCCGACACGACATCCTGCTCATCCTCGACGACATCCAGATGGGCATCGGGCGGACGGGACCGTTCTTCAGCTTCGAGGCGGCCGGGATCGTCCCCGACATCGTCACCATGTCGAAGTCGCTGTCCGGGTACGGGCTGCCGCTCGCCATCACCATGTTCCGCTCCGATCTCGATGTCTGGGAGCCGGGTGAGCACAACGGGACCTTCCGGGGCAACAACCCGGCGTTCGTCACGGCCACCGCCGCCTTGGACCGGTTCTGGCGCGACGACGCGCTCACCACCGACGTGATGCGCAAGGGCGAGATCGTCGAGACGCACCTCGCCGCGCTGGCGGGGACGTCCGCCTCGCCGCACGCAGACGAGCGGGGCCGCGGCCTCATCTGGGGACTGTCGTTCGCCGACGGCGGCACCGCGTCGAAGGTGTGTGCCGAGGCGTTCGATCACGGTCTCCTGGTCGAGACCTCCGGTCCGGAGGGCGAGGTCGTCAAGCTGATGCCGCCCCTCACCATCGCCGACGACGAGCTCGTCCGGGGCCTCGGGATCCTCGCCGACGCAACCCGCGACGTGGCGTCACCGGACGCGATCCTCGCGACGGGGTCGACGCGGTGATCGTCCGCACGCTCCAGGACATCGTGGGCACCGACAAGGAGGTCGGCGCCGAGACGTGGACGAGCCGACGGCTCCTCCTCGCCCCGGACGGGGTGAACTTCTCCCTCCACGACACCGTGCTCTTCGCCGGCACCACCACCGAGATGTGCTACCGGAACCACGTCGAGGCGGTGTACTGCATCGAGGGACGGGGCCGCCTCGAGGACCTCGACCACGACACGGTGCACGATCTGGCACCGGGCACCCTCTACGTGCTCGACGGTCACGAGCGGCACCGGGTCGTGGCCGACACCGACCTGCGCATGGTCTGCGTGTTCGATCCACCGGTCACCGGTCGCGAGGTGCACGACCCGTCGGGCGCCTATCCCCTGCCGGAGGCAGACGACGAGGGGTCCCGATGACCTCGACCGCGGCGAGGGCACGCTCGCCGTACCCCTCTCGCACCGCCTCCCGGCCGGCGGTCCTCCCGCGTGTCGATCCGGTCATCTGGGGCGACCGGACCGCTCCCGGACCGCTGGACGCGGCCTCGCTCGAGCACTACGACACGAACGGGTTCGTGTCGCTCGATGCCCTCCTCACCGACCACGAGGTGGAGTCGCTCCCCGCGGAGATCGACCGTGTCGTGGCCTCGTTGGCACCCGACGACGAGCGGCTCGTGATCGAACCGGAGAGCAACCAGGTCCGTTCGGTGTTCGCCATCCACGAGCTGTCGCCGACCTTCTCGGCGCTGCTCACCGATCCGCGGCTCGTCGAGCGCGCCCGGCAGGTCCTGGGCGACGACGTCTACATCCACCAGAGCCGCGTCAACCGCAAACCCGGCTTCCACGGCAAGGAGTTCTCGTGGCACTCGGACTTCGAGACGTGGCACATCGAGGACGGCATGCCCCGCATGCGTGCGCTCAGCGTCTCGATCGCGCTCTCGGAGAACCGGATCGACAACGGCAGCCTGATGATCCTGCGCGGCTCGCATCGCCACTTCGTGAGCTGCGTCGGCGAGACGCCCGAGGACCACTACCGCGCGTCGCTCCGCAGCCAGGAGATCGGGGTCCCCGACGAGGGGTCGATCGGCGAGCTGGCGCGAGCCGGCGGCATCGCCACCTGTCTCGGCCCCGCGGGCTCGGCCACGATGTTCGACGCCAACTGCATGCACGGCTCCAACGGCAACATCACCCCGTACGGACGAAGCAACGTCTTCGTGGTCTACAACGCCGTCTCGAACGCCCTGACCGACCCGTTCGGCGGGCTGGCGCCCCGACCCGAGTTCCTCGCGACCCGCCGACCGGTCGGGACCTGACCGCTTCGCCCTGCGCTTCGCCCTGATCGCCCAGGCCCGCCGGCCGGACCTGACGGCACCCCCGAGCATCCCCTACGCTCCCCGATGCGCGCGAGACCACGCCCGCCCAAGCCCCGGTGCAACGACGCATTCGAGCAGGGCTCTCCTGATCCGAACGACCCGCCGAGGTAGCCCCCCGTGGACGAGAAGTTGCAATCCGTTTTCAATGAGGTCATCGCCCGCAACCCCGGCGAGCTGGAGTTCCAGCAGGCGGTCCGCGAGGTCCTCGAGTGCCTCGGCCCGGTCCTGGCCAAGCACCCCGAGCTCGCCGAGCAGAAGATCATCCAGCGCGTGTGCGAGCCCGAGCGACAGATCATCTTCCGGGTGCCGTGGCAGGACGACCGCAACGAGGTGCACATCAACCGCGGGTTCCGGGTGGAGTTCAACAGCGCGCTCGGACCCTACAAGGGGGGCCTGCGCTTCCGTCCGTCGGTCAACCTGGGCATCGTCAAGTTCCTCGGGTTCGAGCAGATCTTCAAGAACGCGCTCACGTGGCTCCCGATCGGCGGCGCCAAGGGCGGATCGGACTTCGATCCCAAGGGCCGCTCCGACGACGAGGTCATGCGCTTCTGCCAGAGCTTCATGACCGAGCTCTACCGCCACCTCGGCGAGCAGACCGACGTTCCCGCCGGAGACATCGGCGTCGGGACCCGCGAGATCGGCTGGATGTTCGGCCAGTACAAGCGGATCACCAACCGCTACGAATCCGGCGTGATCACGGGCAAGGGAACCGAGTGGGGCGGTGCGCTCGTCCGGCGTGAGGCAACCGGCTACGGCGTCGTGTACTTCGTCGACGAGATGCTGCGAGCCCGCAACGACTCCCTCGACGGCAAGACCTGCGTGGTGTCGGGCTCGGGGAACGTCGCCATCTACGCCATCGAGAAGGCCCAGGAGCTCGGCGCGACCGTGGTCGCCTGCTCGGACTCATCCGGGATCGTCACCGACCCGAAGGGCATCGACGTCGAGCTGCTCAAGAACGTCAAGGAGCAGCAGCGGCGCGGCATCGACACCTACGCCGAGGCGCGCGGCCCCGACGCCACGTTCGTCCACGGGGCGTCGGTGTGGAGCATCCCCTGCGATGTGGCGCTCCCGTGCGCCACGCAGAACGAGCTCACCGGCCAGGACGCCCACACGTTGGTGGGCAACGGGTGCATCGCGGTCGGCGAAGGCGCCAACATGCCCACCACCCCCGAGGGCGTTCGCGTCTTCCAGGAGGCGGGCGTCGCCTTCGGGCCGGGCAAGGCGGCCAACGCCGGCGGCGTGGCCACCTCGGCGCTCGAGATGCAGCAGAACGCCTCGCGTGACCACTGGACCTTCGGCTACACCGAGCACCGCCTGGCCGAGATCATGGCCGGCATCCACACCCTGTGCGCCGAGACCGCCGACGAGTACGGCGTTCCCGGCGACTACGTGATGGGCGCGAACGCAGCCGGCTTCCTGCGCGTGGCCGGCGCCATGCAGGCGCTCGGGTTGGTCTAGCCAGGTCAGCATCCCAACCGATGTCCGATGTCACCACCCGAGCGTTCGATTCTCGGCACTTCCCCACAGGGCCCTGGGCCCGGGCCCTTCCTAGGGTTGAGGGTGTCAGATCATCGAAGCAGGGAGAGGGCATCGTGGCTCGAGACGGCCAACGCAAGAAACCGCAGCGTTCACTCCAGGAGAAGCGCGCCGCCAAGCAGGAGAAGCGCGCCGACCGCGCGTCCAGCGAGCGCAAGCGCGATCAGCTGTCGCGCACCTCGCTCACCTGATCTTGGGCTACGGCTTCGGCCGGTGATCGCCGTTTGACGGCCGCAGCGGCGCTGCTGCGGCCGTCACACCGTCGCGTCCGGGGTCCAGGGGCCGTCGTAGTGCTCGAAGACGTAGATGGCGATCTCGCACTCGAGCGACCGCGTCGCGTCCGCGACGACGGGTCCGACGATCGACTCGATCCGGTCGAGCCGGTTCTTGAACGTGTTGTAGTGGACGTGCAACCGCCTGGCCGCCTCGGCCATGTTCCGGGTTTCGAGCCACATGGCGAGCGTGTCGACGAGGTCGGTGCCGTTGCTGCGATCGTGCTCGACGAGTCGGCCGATCGAGAGCTCGACGAACTCGACCAGGTCGTCGGCGGGGGTCGAGGACAGCAGGCGCTCGAGACCGAGCTCGTCGAAGATCTCCGTGACGTGCTCCCCCTTGGCCCAACGGCCGACATCGACCGCTCGCCGGGCCTCGGCGTAGCTGCGGGGCAGGTCCGCGGGATCGTCGACCCGGCGTCCGACCCCGATGCTGACCGTC
>JBBSTY010000076.1:0-20029 GCA_038235385.1 Acidimicrobiales bacterium
CGCGTCGAACACCAACCCGAACCGACACCGCAGCTTGCGGGCGATCAGCACCCGGGACTTCGCGACCTGCGCCGGAAGACGCCCTTCGCGGGCCAACCACACCCCCGTCGACAACCCGAAATCACGATCGCAGACCCCACGCGCCTCGAGCTCGGCCAGGACCAGGGCCTCCTCGGCATCGAGCGCGGTGCGCCGCCGCACCAACGCCAACTGGCGGGCCGTCAGCTCGACATCAGCCGCGACCGCAGTGTCGAACCCGCCGCCACCACCCTCCGACACCCCGAACCCCTCATCGAACACATGTTCGAGACTAGCGTTGTCGGTGCCCCCGAACAAGCGGTGAACAAGGATTCTCCGACTCTCTTCCCGCGTCGCCATTCCGTATTACGATAATCGGGTGTGGAGATCCACAAGACAGCCCACAGGCACGGGATCAACGACGACGACATCCGGCACGCGGTGGCCCACGCCATCACGGTCGTCGATCTCGAACCCGAGGCCGATCCGCCGAAGGTGTTGGCCATCGGTCCTGACACGGCCGGAAACCTGCTCGAGGTCATCTGGCTCGAGCTCGACGATGATCAGGAACTGGTGATCCACGCCATGGCGCTTCGCCGCACGTTCTTCGATCTGCTCCCGGACGAGGAGTCACGCTCATGACCAAGCCGAAGGCTCATCGAACCAAGACCGGCCGAGTGCTCGACGACGATGATGTTGCCGCTCTCGCCGCTGAGGTCGAGACGACCACCTACGACGTCGACGTGCTCGAGACTCGCCGCCGGGGCCGACCGTCGATGGGTTCCGCGGCGGCAGAGGTCGTCCCTGTCCGGCTCGACCCCGACCTGCGAGAGGCCGTCGAGGCACGTGCCCACGAGGACGACACGACGACCAGTGACGTGATCCGCCGAGCGCTGCGGAAGTTCCTCGACGTCGCCTGACAACGGACCGGGTGCCGTCGACCCGAAGGCCCCGGCGGCGAGACGGCGAAGGCCACGTGCAGGGCTCGAGTCGACGACGCTCCCCGCAGCGCGACCAGCGGAGCGTCGGCCCTCCCCCGGTCACGCTGCCTGACGAACGGAGACAGCGGACAGACCCGTCTCGAGGAGGTCGGGCAGGCCCGTGGTGGGTTCCGGAGACGGCCGGCTACCGATCCACAGCGGCCGACCGCGACGCGCACGACGCCTCGACTCGTGCGATTTTTCGCCGCCTCAAAGTTTCTGGCGCGGACTGAGCGCGGACTGAGTCGATCTCCGGAACGCAGCAGGCCACCCGGTTGGGTGGCCTGACCTGCGGATTCTTGAGTCGGGCTGGCGGGATTCGAACCCACGACCTTCGGTCCCCCAGACCGACGCGCTAACCAAGCTGCGCCACAGCCCGTGGCCGGGTGACTATACCCGTTCCGACCCACGGGACCGAACCCGGCGGAACCGGCACGGTCCTGGGTCGTCTGCCTCATTCGGGCCGGATCGACCACGATGACGGCCATCGTGGCGGTGCATGGTCCACACTGTTCGATGAGCGGGACGGCGGTCGGCGCGCGGCGGAGGAGCACCCCGGTCGGCGCGCCCATCGAAGGCGATAGGAGCACCGAGTCGTGAACAGCAGAGACCTCCCCATCGGGACCGGTGGCCGGCATCGGGGGCGGTACCGCCGCGGTGTCGCGGTCGTTGCCGCAGCGGCCGCGCTGGCCACCGTCGGCTGCGGTTCGAGCAACGACACGTCGAGCACGTCGTCGACGCCCGAAACCACCGTGCCGAGCGGCATCACCATCCGCAACAGCGCCGACGAGGGCGCGCCGAAGGCGGGGGGCAAGCTGGTCTTCGGCCTCGAGGCCGAGACCGAAGGCGGACTCAACCCGATCTCCGGTCAGTTCGCGTCGTCGGGCCACTTCATGGCGTCGAGCATCTTCGACCCGCTGGCCACCCTCGATGCGGACGGCAACTCGGTGCCCTACCTGGCCGAGTCGATCGAGCCGAACGCCGACTTCACGGAGTGGACCATCACCGTTCGCAGCGGCGTCACGTTCCACGACGGCACGCTCCTCGATGCCGAAGCGGTTCGTACCACCTTGGAGGGCCACCGCCAATCGCTCGTCACCCACGACGCGGTTCGCGACATCGCCTCCACCGAGGTGACCGGCCCGCTCACGGTGCTGGTCACCATGAGCCAGCCGTGGGCGCAGTTCCCGTACACGCTCACCACCCAGGTCGGCTACATCCCGGCGCCGAGCATGCTCGCCGACCCGAACGGGCCCTTCAACCCGGTGGGCACCGGTCCGTTCCGCTTCGTCAAGTGGACCGTGGGCACGTCGTTCGACGCGACGAAGAACGAGAGCTACTGGCAGGAGGGCAAGCCACACCTCAGCGAGATCGAGTTCCGTCCCGTTCCCGACGCCCAGGCACGGGCCGAGAAGCTCCTGTCGGGCGAGCTGTCGATGATCCACTCGGTCACGCCCCGCGACATCGTCTTCCTCCAGGGCGAGGACGTGAAGATGCTGGAGGTGTCCAACGGCGAGGAGACCTCGATCACGTTGAACACCGCCGTCGAACCGTTCGATGATCGCCTCGCTCGCGAAGCGGTCGCCAACGCCACCAACGTCGAGAGGTTGCTCGCCGAGACCGGGCGCGACATCGCCGATCCGGCCCGGGGGGTCTTCGCGCCGGGACAACTCGGCCACCGGCCCGAATCGAGCTTCCCGACGTTCGACCTCGAGAACGCCAAGGCGTTGACCGCCGAGTACGAGGCGAAGCACGGCAAGCCGCTGAGCTTCACCTACGTCGGGGCCGACACCATCGACGACCGAGCGTCCCAACAGCTGCTGCAGGAGATGTGGCAGGCGGCGGGCATGCAGGTGGAGCTGACGTCGGTGCCCCAGAGCTCGCAGATCATCAACACCGTGCTCGGCCGCTACCAGGCCACCGACTGGCGCAACTTCGGATCGCCCGACCCCGACGGCGACTACGTGTGGTGGCACTCGTCGTCGGTGGGTGAGGACGGCGCCATCTCGCTCAACGTGCCCCGGCTCGGCGATCCCGAGCTCGACGGCTACCTCGATCAGGCACGCGCCACCACCGACGAGGCGACCCGGGACGATCTCTATGCCAAGGCCTCCGAGCGCATCAACCAGGACCTGGGCTACATCTGGCTCGAACGGCCGGTGTGGGCCCTGGCGGCCGATCCCCGCGTGAACGGCTTCCTCATCGCCCAGAACGGCAGCATCTCCACCGTCGGATCCAAGACGTGGGTGGCCGATCTGTGGATCGGCGGCTGATCCCGTTCGATCAGCTCATGCGCCCGGAGCCGACGGCGCATCCGAGCCCGGCTCGCGTCCGGGTGGGTCGCTGCCCGGTGCCTCGTCGACCGGCGTCTCGCCGTCGGGCTCCTTGCGGTACCACCACCAGAGGCCGGCCGCGGTGAGCCCCACCACGAGCACACCGATGACGACGGCGATCGGGGTGTGGTCGTTCTCCACCAGCAACGCGAACCCTTGGAACGCCCGGTAGCCCAGGTAGATGACGGTGCCGACGATCAGGACCCAGAAGTGCCAGGGGACCTTGCTCGACGGCGGATCACCGATGACCCTGCCGCACGACGGACAGGTGCCGTCGGGCGGGATGGTGTTGGGGTTCCAGAACTTGGAGCAGTCCTCACACCAGGGCACGATCGCTCCGTCCCACCATCAGACCGGTGGCACGCCGTGGCGCCGCCGCGAGAAGGTGCGGTCCTTGCCGTCGGCGTAGCGGATGCGTCGTCCGATCTCGTCGCGAAGGTCCTCGAAATCGACGACGGCGTCCACGACGAGCTCGGACGCCAATCGGAGGAGATCGACGTCCTCCTCGTACAGACGCCGCTGGTCGGCGACGAAGTCGGCCCGCTCGTCGAGGTCGTCGATGGCGGCGATCTTGTTGGCGAACACGGCGTTGACGGCCGCCTCGGGACCCATCACGGCGATCTTGGCCGTGGGGAGCGCGAGGGTGGCCTCGGGCTCGAACGCGGGACCCGACATGGCGTACAGCCCGGCGCCGTAGGCCTTGCGGACGATCACCGACACCTTCGCCACGGTTGCCTCGGACACCGCCGTGACCATCTTGGCGCCGTGGCGGATGATCCCCTGGCGTTCCACCTGCGTGCCGACCATGAACCCCGGGACGTCGGCGAGGAACACGAGCGGGATGTTGAAGGCGTCGCAGCACCAGACGAACCGAGCTGCCTTGTCGGCCGAATCGACGAACAGCACGCCACCCTTCTGAGCGGGGTTGTTGGCGACGATGCCGACCGGACGGCCGTCGAGCCGACCGAGGCCGACGATCAGTTCGGGGGCGAAGAGCGGCTTGACCTCGAAGAAGCTCTCGGCGTCGACGAGACCATCGATCACGTCGTGCATGTCGTACCCCTCGGACTCTGACACCGGCACCACGCCCGCATCGAGCGGTCGGACCGGCGGCGCACCCTCGTAGACGGGCGGGTCCTCGCTCCAGCGCTGCGGGAAGTAGGTCAGGTAGGCCCGCGCCTGGTCGATGGCGTCCTCGTCGTCGACGGCGAGGTTGTCGCCGCATCCCGAGACGGTGGCGTGCATGCGCGCCCCACCCATCTCCTCCAGCGTGGCGATCTCACCGATGACCATCTCGGCCATTCGTGGTGAACCCAGGTACATCGACGCGTTGGCCTCGACCATGATGATGAGGTCGCAGAACGAGGGGATGTACGCGCCGCCGGCAGCCGACGGTCCGAAGAGGCAGCAGATCTGCGGGACGCGTCCCGAGAGCTTGACCTGGTTGTAGAAGATCCGTCCGGCTCCCCGCCGGCCGGGGAAGAGCTGCACCTGGTCGGTGATGCGGGCGCCTGCCGAGTCGACCAGCCAGAACACGGGGAGCTCGTCGCGCAACGCCCGCTCGGTGAGCCGGACGATCTTCTCCACCGTGCGTGCGCCCCACGATCCGGCCTTGACCGTCGGGTCGTTGGCCATCACGCAGACCGGTCGGCCGTCGACGGTGCCCACCCCGGTCACGACACCATCAGCAGGGAGGTCGACCGCGCTGGCGTTGGCGAGCAACGAATCCTCGATGAACGATCCGGGATCGAGCAGCAGATCGAGACGGTCGCGGACGAACAGCTTGTTCTGCGCGACGAGCTTGGGCCCGCCCTTCTCCAGGTTGCCCGCCAGCGCCCGAGCCGCGGCCTCCCGGAGCGCATGAGCGGGGTGATCGGGGGCCAGCGCGCCGTCGATGATCGGAGCGATCGGCGGAAGGTCAGATGCGGCGGATGGCGAGGATGGCGACGTCGTCATTGATCGGTCCGCTGGCGAAGTCGGTGGCGGCCTCGAGCAGGGACTTGCACAGTACGTCGGCGGACACGCCCGGATCACGTCGAAGGGTGCTGGCGATGCGGTCCTCGCCGAAGAGCTGCTCGCCGTTGCGCGCCTCGGCCAACCCGTCGGTGTACACGAGCAGGAGGTCGTTCTCGTCGAGGTCGATCTCCCGGCTGATGTACCCGACGCCGGGATCGAGCATGAGCAGCGGTCCCGTGGCACGCAACGGCCGGACCTCGCGGTGGTGCCACAGCCAGGCGGCGGGATGACCGGCCGACGCGTAGCGGAGCGTGCCCGCCTCGGTGTCGAAGACGGCGACGCACAGCGAGATGAACTCCTCGCTGCGGCCGATCGCCGACATCTGGGTGTTGAGCTCTTCGAGTGCCTGGGCCGGGTCGCGGTACTGGCGCAGGAAGACGCGCAGGAGGTACTTGGCCTGGAACGCGGTGATGGCCGGGTCGATGCCGTGGCCGGCGACGTCGCCGATGACGGCCGCGAGGCGGTTCGGTGCGACGCGGAACACGTCGTAGAAGTCGCCCGCCATGTGACCCGAGCCGGCCTGGTACACCCGACCGACCTCGAACCCGGTGAAGTCGGGGAAGTCCTCCGGGGCCAGCCGTTCGGCCCAGCGCTTCGGCGCCAGATCGTCCTGCACCAGCACCTCCTGCGCACGCCGCTGGAGCTGGGACCGCCGGTGCTCGAGACGGGCCTGGTGCACGAAGTTGCGTCCGAAGACGAACGAGAGGGCCACCGGCACCAGGATCAACGCCGAGACCACGGTGGCCGACGCGTTGTCGGCCACCGCCACGATGAGCTCGCTCACGGCGAGCACGGCGTAGAGGATCGTCGTGTGGAGGTCCTTGCGGAAGTCCGAGACGAGCAGCTCCATCACATCGGCGTCGGGAGCGTTCTCGGCGGACTCCTGCTCGACCCGCCGGATGATCTTCCGGCGGTACAGGGCCGATCGGCCCCAGACCACCGTCGCCGCCGCGCAGGCCACCGCGACGATGGCCAGGATGAGCTGGTTCATGGTGCGCGAAAGGTTACCGGAGCGTCCGCGTCTGCCCCATGGCGAAGCGATGACGGAACCGCGTGGTACCTGAGCACATCTGAGGTCATCGTCAGGGAGCCGATCGGTGGGAGCGACGATCAGTCGCGCACACGCACCCGCACCTTGATGGGCGTGGAGCCGAACTCCAGCTCCTCGCGCAGTCGGCGTTCGAGGTAGCGCAGGTAGGGCTGGGGGAGCTTCTTGTTGGCGAACAGGGTGAAGGTGGGCGGATCGACGGCACCCTGGAGCCCGTAGAGCACACGGCCGCCGTGAGGGGCCGGCTGCGCGTTCTGGGCCTGACGGATGACGTCGTTGACCTTCCGGGTGGGCACCCGCTTGTGGTACTCGTCGATCGCACCGGCCAACACCGGCAGCAGGCGTTGCACGCCCTTTCCGGTGAGTGCGGAGATCTTCAGGACGGGTGAGTCGCCGAGGAAGTGCAGGCGTTCGCTCATCTGGTAGGTGACGTCGAGCCGCTGCTCGGCGTCGAGGGTCTCCCACTTGTTGAGCAGCACCACGATGGGGCACCCCGCCGCGTCGACCCGCTCGGCCAGGCGCTGGTCCTGGTGGGTGACGCCGACGGTCGCGTCGATGATGAGCAGGGCCACGTCGGCATCGTCGATCGCCTTCAGCGCCCGCACCAGCGAGTAGTACTCGGTGCCCTCGTCGATCTTGGCCTTGCGCCGCATGCCCGCGGTGTCGATGAAGCGGACCGGACCGGTGGCCGTGTCGACGACGGTGTCGACGGTGTCGCGCGTGGTGCCGGGCATGTCGTGGACGACGGCGCGCTCTTCCCCGATGAGTCGGTTGAACAGCGTCGACTTGCCGACGTTCGGCCGTCCGACCAGGGCGACGGCGAACTCGGTGGGCCCGTCGTCAGCCCCACCCGAACCATCCTCGGCGTCCGAGCCGGCCGACGAGCCACCCGGGAGCACGGCCACCAGGGCGTCGAGGAGATCCCCGGTGCCGCGCCCGTGCAGGGCGCTGACCGGGAAGGGATCGCCGAGTCCGAGACGCACGAAGTCCCAGGTGCTGGCCTCACGGTTCGTGTCGTCGACCTTGTTGACCACGACGAACACCGGACGCTCGGATCGTCGCAGGAGCGACGCCACACGCCCGTCCTCCTCGGTGACGCCGACGGTCGTGTCCACCACGAACACGATGGCGTCGGCATCCTCGATCGCCTTCTCGCTCTGTCGGGTGACCTTCTCGTCGAGTGCCGACCCGCCCGGGAGCCACCCGCCGGTGTCCATGAGGATGAACGGATGGCCCTGCCACTCGGTCTCGACCTCCTTGCGATCGCGCGTGACCCCAGGCTTCTCCTCGACGATCGCCTCGCGCCGTCCGACGATGCGGTTGAGCAGGGTCGACTTGCCCACGTTGGGGCGACCGACGATGGCCACCACCCCCAGGTCTGGGGTCGGTGCCGGACGCCGTCGCGTCGGGCGCTCCGGCGCAGCGTCGGGCAGATCGTCGAGGTCGAAGTCGCTGACCTCCTCGTCGGTCGACGAGGTGGGCGGGTCGGGTTGGCTCATCTCACTGCTCTCGCGATCGGGGGCCGGCGGACGCGAACGCCCGCCCACCGTCGAGCGCCCGGCGTAGGGCGATGCCATCGGTGGGCACGACCTCGACTGGGCGGGGAAGGTCGTCGGGTGTGCTGCCGTCGAGGAACCGGCCCTGCGACAGGCACACGTCGGGAAGGAGGTACCGATGCCCCGCCGGCTCGCGGCCGAGCACGCGGCTCAGGTCCTCCCCGACCATCAGTCCGGTCACCGAGGTCGTCCCACCGAAGAAGTCGTTGCGCACCGGGATCACCCGCACGTCGTCACGACCCAGGTCGGCCAGGAGCGGCGCGAGGATCGGCGCGCCGTACTCACCGGTGAGGATGCCGACCGGCGCGTCCCGACGGGGACGTAGCACGACCGCTCCGGGCGCGGCCGCCACGCCACGACCGCCGGGTTCGGCGGGATCGGCGAGACGCGGCGCTCGGTAGCCCTCGGCCGGGGCGCCGTCCACGGATGCGAAGAACCCCGACTGCGGACCGGTGGCGCGGTCGACCGCTCCGGTGAACTCCAGTTCGAAGGTCCGGGCCATGCCGACCCCGTCCTCGTGCATCCGGAAGCCTTCGTAGGTGTCGGGTTCGGGGAACGGCCGGCCGGCGAGCAGGTAGTACTCGTCGGCCGCGAACACGAGTCGGTGGCCGAGCACCCGCAGGTAGATCTCCTGCCAGTCGGCGACCGCATCGACGACGGCGCACGCCTCGGTGACGGTGTGCGCCCGCATCCGGGGCTCGGTGTTGTAGCGGCTGATGCCCAGGGGAACGATGCACAGCGACGCCAGCTCCGGGTACTGGTCGAGCACGCCGATGAACGTGTCGTCGAGCACCGCCCCGTCGTTGATCCCGGGGCACAGGACCACCTGACCGTGCACCTCGATGCCGTGATCGAGCAGGGCGCGCAGCCAACGCAGGCTGGTGGCTCCCCGCCGGTTGCGGAGGAGATCCGAACGGACCTCCGGATCGGTGGCGTGGATGCTCACGTTGAGGGGCGACAGCCGCTCGGTCACCACCCGTTCGAGGTCGGCCTCGGTGAAGCGGGTGAGCGTGGTGAAGTTCCCGTACAGGAACGACAACCGGAAGTCGTCGTCCTTCAGGTAGAGGCTCGACCGCAGACCCGGCGGGAGCTGGTAGATGAAGCAGAACTCGCAGTGGTTGTCGCACGTGCGGACCTGGTCGAAGAGCGCGGAGTGCACGTCGATGCCGAGCGGCTCCCCGACGGTCCGGGCGATCTCGAGCTCGAGATCGAGACCTCCGCGACTCAGCCCGATCGTGAGATCGTCGTCGTCCGCGAGCAGCTGGTACTGGATGATGTCGCGGGGCACCTGTCCGTTCATCGTGCGGATCTCGTCGCCGGGGAGCAACCCCGCTCGCGCCGCGGCCGAACCGGGCGCGACAGCGAGGATCCGAGGTGCAGACATGGCGCGCCAGGGTACCGGCCGCAGGGCCCGACCCCGCCATCGACCAACGGCGGACGAAGGCCGGTGCGGCCACGTGAGGGACGCGGAACAGCCGGTAGCGTGGAGGTGATGTCCGCCCCCGGTCCCCCCACATCAGTCGAACGAGTGCTGCTCGCCAGCCCCCGCGGCTTCTGCGCCGGGGTCGAGATGGCGATCAAGGCGCTGGCGTGGATGGTGCGCTCGTTCGAGCCGCCGGTCTACTGCTACCACGAGATCGTGCACAACCAGCGGGTCGTGCGGCGCTTCGAGGCCCTCGGTGTCATCTTCGTCGACGACATCTCCGACGTGCCCGCCGGGCGACCCTTGATGCTCAGTGCACACGGGTCGGCTCCCGAGGTGGTCGCCCAGGCGGTGGCCAACGGCGGCTACATGGTCGACGCCGTCTGCCCGCTCGTCACCAAGGTCCACCACGAGGTGAAGGTTCGGGCCAACAAGGGCTACCAGATCGTCTACATCGGCCACGATGGACACGAGGAGGCGGTCGGCACCATGGCCGTGGCCCCCGATGCCATCCATCGCGTCGAGTCGATCGACGAGGTCGCCACGCTTCCCGAGTTCGACGAGCCGGTCGCACTGCTGGCCCAGACCACGCTCAGCCACCGCGACTGGTCCGAGGTCCTGGAGGCCACCCGAGTGCGGTTCCCCGACATGTGGACCCCCGGCCGGAGCGACCTGTGCTTCGCCACCACGAACCGCCAGTCCGCGCTGCTCGAGATCGCACCCCAGTGCGATGCCGTCGTCGTCATCGGCTCGGCGAACTCCTCGAACACGCGGGCGCTCGAGAGCCTGGCGCGATCGGCCGGTTGCGCCCGCGTCCACCGCGTCAACGGGGCCGACGAGCTGCCCTCGGACCTCCACGGGGTCATCGGTGTCACCGCTGGCGCATCCGCTCCCGAGGAGCTGGTGGAGTCCGTGCTCGCCGCGCTCGACCCGACCGACGGCGTCACCGAGATCACCATCACCGACGAGGACGAGTACTTCCCACCGCCTCGCAACCTCCGCGAGCTCATCACCGCCGTCGATGTGTTCGCCACGTTCGGGCTCGGCGGGTCGGTCCTGGATCGGCCCTCGGTCAACGATCGGCTCGTCGAGGCCAGCACCGTGCTCGTCGACCTCGACCACCCGCTGTCGACGGACTGACGCCACCACCTCGGCGGCGAACGCTCAGTGTTCGCGGGCGGTCACGAAGTGCGCGAGATCGATGAGCGTCGCTCGTGCGGTCGGACCGACCTCCGCGCTCTCGATGACCGCGATGGCCTCCGTTCGACGCTCGTCGATCATGGCGTTGATCAGGTCGACCGCGCCGGTGGCGACGAGCACCGCCTGGATGGCGTCCACGCGGTCCGCATCGAGGTCGGAACCGACCATCGCCAGCACCGAGCGCTGCGCGGCGTCGGCGCGCTCGGTGGCGATGGCGAGCAACGGGGTGGGCTTGCCCTCGCGCAGGTCGTCACCGACCGGCTTGCCCGTGAGCTCGGCGTCGCCGAACACCCCGAGCAGATCGTCGCGCAGCTGGAACGCCTCGCCCAGCGGCACGCCGAACGCCGTGAAGGTCCGGCCGAAGGCGTCGAGCTCGCCGGCGCCGGCGGCGCCCAGGTGCAGCGGTCGCTCGATCGTGTACTTCGCCGACTTGTAGCGCGAGATGCGGCTGGCCCGCTCGAGGTCGACGTCGCCCCGAGCGGTACCGAGCAGATCGAGGTACTGGCCGACGTTCAGCTCGACCCGCAGCTCGTTCCACAGGGGCCACACCGTCGGGGGGGCCGACTCGAGGAGCAGATCGGCGTAGACGTGGGCGAGGTCGCCGACCAGCACGGCGACGCCCTCGCCGAAGCGGCGTTCCTCGCCCCGGAAGGACTGCTGCGCGTGGAGCTCGCCGTAGTCGAGGTGCATGGTGCGACGACCGCGTCGCGTGGCCGAGTCGTCGACCACGTCGTCGTGGATGAGGGCGAAGGCGTGCAGGAGCTCGAAGGCGGCGCCGAGGTCGTCGATGAGCGCATCATCGGGGTCGCCACCGGCCGCCACGAACCCCCAGAAGCAGAAGGCGGGACGCAGCCGCTTGCCGCCCGCGAGCACCAGTTGGCGGATCGACTCGATGGGTGCGACGAGATCGCTGTCGAGGGCGCCCCACCGGGCCACCTCGTGGTCGAAGAGGCGCCCGAGTCGGGTCTCCACGCGTTCGCCGACCAGGTCGAGACTCCTGGGCCGAACGACGGGGGTGGCACTCGCCGGATCCGGATGACGGGTGTTCACAGGGCTCCTCACGAAGGGGTGCGACCCTTCTAGCACGCCGACCGGGGCGCCGTCGCCACGAGACCGGGGATGCATCGAGGTGCGCAGGCCCTCGACCGCACCTGCTCAGACGCCGGTCCGGCCTCGCGGGAGGTTCGGTGTACCTGCGATCTCCTGGGCGCGATCGAACAGCTGCTGGAGATCGGTCTGGAGCGTCGCCGTCGTCTCCGAGACGGCACGGCGAGGGACGCGACCACTCGGACCGGGCTCCGGCGGAGGGATCGGCGGTCCGATCACCACGGCCAGCTTCGACGGGCGGGGGAACCTGGCGCCCTTGCCCATCATCTTCTCCGAGCCCCCGATGCCGACGGGCACGATGGGCACCTGCGCGCGCGCCGCCAGCCAGGCAGGACCATCGAACATCTCGGTGATGACCGGGCCCGACTGACGGGTGCCCTCGGGGAAGAGCACCAGCGGCTCACCGCGATGGAGCACCTCCAGGCAGGCGCTCAGCGCGGCGCGATCGGCGGTGGCCCGCTCGACCGGGAAGCCGCCGGCCGCGGTGAAGTACCACGCGCTCCACTTGCGCTTCCAGAGCGACTCCTTGCCCATGTAGCGCATCCGTCGGCGGGTCACCAGCGCAACCGCGGGCGAATCCAGGTTGGAGCGGTGGTTGGGCGAGATGATGAACGCGCCGTCGGTGGGCACGTGCTCTCGCCCTTCGACGGTGGCGCGGAAGTAGGTCCGGGCGATCCCCACCGAGACCAGCCACGTGAGCTTCAGGACGATCTTCTGGCCGATCGTCATCTGTTCCCCGCGGGTGTGTCCCTTGGGGATGATGATGGACTCGTCGGCCTTGACCTTCTCGATGGTCGGCCGCCTCGACCGATGCTCGCCGTCGGACCCCAGCGCCGTGGTGTCGCCAGGGTCAGTCATCGATCCCTCGGGTGGTGAGGTGGTCCATGACCACGGCCACGATCTGATCGACGCCCAGATCGCTGGTGTCGATCGTGACCGCGTCGTCGGCGCTCCGCAGCGGGCTGTCGGCCCGGCCCTGGTCGAGGGCGTCTCGGTGGGCGATGTCGGCGGCGACGGTCTCGTAGTCGAGATCGATGACCTCCTTGGACCGTCGAGCGGCACGCACCGTCGGCGAGGCATCCAGGTACACCTTGAGCGCCGCGTCCGGGAAGACGACCGTGCCGATGTCGCGCCCCTCCATCACCCCGCCGCCGCGCCTGGTGGCCCATTCCCGCTGGCGCGAGCGCATCTCCTCGCGAACACCGGGGATGGCGGCCACGATGCTCACGGCGCGGGTGACCTCGGGTCCCCGGATCTCGATCGTCGCGTCGACCCCGTCGACCCGGACCGGTCCGTCGGGATCCATGCGCAGGTCGAGCTCACGCGCCAGGCGGGCCACATCGTCGGCTTCGTCGACGTCGATCCCCCGCCTGAGGGCGGCGAAGGCCACCGCTCGGTACATGGCTCCCGTGTCGAGGTACTCCAAGCCGAGGGCGGCTGCCAGTGCACGAGCCACCGTTGATTTGCCCGAACCCGCGGGTCCATCGATCGCGATCACCTTCATCGGGTGGGCAACCTACTCCGCCGGCCCACCCGTCGTGACCGCCTCACGCGTTCCCTCCCGTTCGCAGCGACTCGAACGCGGTCCAGAAGCCGGGGAAGGTCTTGGCGACGCAGCCGGGATCGGCGATCTCGATCCCCGCGGACCGAAGTCCCAGGAGGGCGAACGACATGGCCATCCGGTGGTCGTCGTAGGTGCGTATCGTCGCGGGCCGGGGGTCGCCCGGCTCGATGGTGAAGCCATCGGCGTCCTCGGTGGCACCGATGCCGCACCGGGTGAGCTCGGCCACCACGGCGGCGATCCGGTCGGTCTCCTTGCGCCGGATGAACCCGATGCCGCGCACCGAGGTCGATCCGTCCGCGAAGACCGCCGCCGCAGCCAGGGTCTGCGCCGTGTCGGAGAGATCGGCGAGATCCACGTCGACCCCACGCAGCGCACCCGACGAACGCACCTCGATGTGATCTTCGGCTCGGTCGACCTCGGCTCCCATCTGCTCGAGCACGCCGACGAAGCCCACGTCGCCCTGCACCGAACCGCTCCCCAGGCCGAGCACCCGCACGCGCCCGCCCGCGACGGTCGGCGCGGCGAAGAAGTACGAGGCGGCTGAGGCATCGGGCTCGATCCGGTAGTCGGTCGAGCGATACCCACCCGGCGGCACCACGTAGGTGCGATCGTCGGGTTGGTCCACGTGGACGCCGAACGCGGCCATCACCGCGAGGGTCATCGTCAGGTAGGGGCGCGAGACGATGGTCCCGTCGAGGCGCACCACCAGCCCATGGGGACGCATCGGTGCGCTCAGCAGCAGCCCGGACACGAACTGGCTCGACACGTCGGCCCGGAGCCGTGACTCGCCGACGGGGCCCGAGCCCCCGGAGCTGATCTCGACGGGCAGGTGGCCCGGCTGGCCGAGCTCGACGATCTCGGCCCCGAGGCGGGTCAGCGCGCCGAGCCCGTCTCCCATCGGACGCGCCAGCATCGCCTCGCTGGCGGTCAGCCGGTAGGGGCCGCGACCCGATGCCAGCAGCGGGGCGAGGAAGCGGGCGGTGGTCCCCGACATCCGCGCGTCGAGCTCGACCGGGCCCGGGGCCAACGCTCCCCCGGTGCCGACGACGGTGACCCGATCCGCCTCGCGGTCGACGACGAGGTCGACGCCGAGTCGGGACAACGAGTCGAGCATGGCTTCGGTGTCGTCGGCGAAGAGCACGCCGTCGAGCACACTCGTACCGGTGGCGAGCGCAGCAGCGACGAGGGCACGGTTGGTGATGCTCTTCGAACCGGGAACTCGGATCACGGCGTCGATCGGACCCTCGAGGGGTTCGATCCGCCGGGGCTCACCTCCGGTCGCGTCGGTGTCCGCGGTCATTCGAGCGCCCTCGGTGCCGACGGGCTGTGGCCGTGCTCGACGAGCACGGTGCGGAGCGCCTCGCCGGCGGCAGAATCGACCACGAGGATGAGCACGCCCTGTGGTCCTTCGCTCGAATGGGCGATCTCGATGTCGAAGATGCTCACGTCGGCGTCCGCGGCGAGCAGCAGGATCTCGGCCAGCACCCCGGCACGATCGACCACGGGGACGCGGATGTCGACGAGGTCCTCCGGTCGGCTGAAGCGGGCGGGCAGCGCGATCCGGGCCGAGCGGGCGCGGTCGAGGATCTCGACGAGGGCGGCGCGGTCGCCGTCGGCGACGATGTCGCGCACCCCCTGCAACGCGGCGATGAGCTCATCGAGCTCGTCGACGATGGCTTCACGGTTCTCGCTGCAGATGTCAGGCCAGATCCCCGGATGGCCGGCCGCGATCCGGGTCATGTCGCGGAAGCCCCCGGCTGCGAGGCGCAGCACCGCCCGGTGCTCGGCCGAGCGCGCCTCGGCGAGGCCCATGAGCGTCGCCGCCGTGAGGTGCGGGACGTGGCTCACCATCGCCACCATGGCGTCGTGGCGTTGGGGTGGGATGGCGATGACCTCGGCGCCGAACGACGTCACCACGGCATGGATGTCGCGGTAGGCGTCGTCATCGGTACCCGGCACGGGGGTGAGCACCCACATGGCGCCCTCGAAGAGGTCGGACCGCGCCCCGTCGATCCCCTCGAGCTCCGAACCGGCCATGGGGTGGCCGCCCACGTACCGGGGATCGGCCATGAGCTCGAGCATGGGCGACTTGACGCTCCCGACGTCGGTGACGAGACCGCGGGTGGATGCGAGCGCAGTGGCGACCTGCGCAGCGATGGTGCCGACCGGTGTCGCGACGAAGGTGATCTCGGCGTCGGGATCGATGCCGATGGCGTCGAGGGCGCCCCCGGCCACCGCCCGGGCGGCCAACGACTCGTCGCGGTCGGTGCCGGTGACGTGCCAACCACGCGCTCGCAGCGCGAGTCCGATCGAACCGCCGATCAGGCCGGTGCCGATGACCGACGCCCGGCGTTGCGCCGACGGCGTCACGACGGCAGGTCGTCGCGGAGCCCGACCGCACCCTCGAGGTACACGTGACGCAGCTCGGTTCGGGAACGATCGGTGGTGAGGTGGATCATGACCCGGATGCACCGCGGCGTGGCACCTTCCACCGCGATCTCCTGGGCGCCGAGCAGGGGGACGTCGCCGAGGCCGATCGTGCGCGCCGCGGCCGCAGGGAACGCCGAGTGGATGTCGCTGGTGGCCGTGAAGATCATGCTCACGAGATCGTCGTGATCGATGCCGTTGCGCTCGAACAGGGTCTGGAGCAACGTCACCACCCGCTCGTTGATGTGCTCGGGCGTGTCGATGTCGATGGTGGTGGCGCCCCGTAGGGCCCGGAGCGCGGCAGGCACGCCCGGAGGATACGCCGTGCGCGCGACCGCGACGAACTTGTCGCCCGGTGCACCACGGTCGATCGCCGGCGGCGACCGGTGCTCCACCGGGAGGTCAGACGGCCGGGTCGTCGGGCTCCGGGCGCGGGTCGCCGTAGAGCGCCTGGCGACGCTCGGCGCGCGTCACCCGCCGTTGACGTCCGGGGGTGGCGACGGCGCGCTCGAGCTCGCGCACCTCATCGGTGGTCAAAACGCGTGATGTCCCCGGCTTGAGCTTGCGGTCCTTGAGCGGACCGATGCGCACGCGGACCAGGCGCTCGACCGGATGACCGATCGCCTCGCACATGCGCCGGACCTGACGGTTGCGACCCTCGTGGATGGTGATCCGCACCAGGCCGGGTGCCACCAGGTTGGCGCCCGCCGGCGCGGTCATGCCGTCCTCGAGCTCGATGCCGTCGCGCAGGCGACGCACCTCGCCCCGGGTGGGCTCACCGCGGACGTGGGCGAGGTACTCCTTCTCCACCCCGTAGCTGGGGTGCGTGAGCCGGTGCGCGAGCTCACCGTCGTTGGTGAGGATCAGCAGGCCCTCGGTGTCCTGGTCGAGTCGTCCCACGGGGAACACGCGTGGCGTCGAGGGCACCAGCTCGACCACCGTCGGCCGGCCCTGGGGATCGGCCGACGTGGTGACCACGCCGGTCGGCTTGTGGAGCAGGTGGTAGACGAGGCCGGGCTTGACGCCGATCGGCGATCCGTCCACCTCGATCAGGTCGTTCTCGGCGTCGATCCGGCGACCGAGGACCGCCACCTCGCCGTTCACCGTCACCCGTTCGGCGGCGATCAGGTCCTCGCACACCCGCCGACTCCCGAGCCCGGCGCGGGCGAGCACCTTCTGGAGCCGTTCACCGTCGCGTTCGGCGGCATCGCCGGGGTCGGTCACCGATCCGGCGTGTCGTCGGTCGGGGCCTCGTCGGCGGGCGCGACCTCGTCGGCCGTCGCGACCTCGTCGGCCGTCGCGACCTCGTCGGCCGTCGCGACCTCGTCGGCCGTCGCGACCTCGTCGGCGGTCGCGACCTCGCCGTCGTCTGGCACGTCGCCGCCTGACACGTCGTCGTGGGCGGCCGCCTCACCCACGGCCGCCTCACTCCCCGGCAGGTCGTCGTCCGCGTCGTCGGCCTCGTCGGCGGCAGCCACGGCGTCGGCTCGCTCGGCCAGGTCGGCCACATAGGCGGCGGTCTCGGCATCGATGTCGGCTCGGAGGCCGTGCTCGAGCTGCTCGACGACGTCGGCGCCGGGGACGAACCCGGCGATCGGCGGCAGGTCGGCCAACGATGCCAGCCCGAGCTTGGCGAGGAACTCGTCGGTGGTGCCGAACAGCGAGGGGTTCCCGGGGCCCGGATCGCGCCCGATCTCGGTGATGTAGCCCCGTTGCTCGAGGGTCTTGACGACCCCGTCGACGTTCACGCCCCGCACCTGGGCGACCTGGCCACGCGAGATCGGCTGCTTGTAGGCGATGATGGCGAGCGTCTCGAGTGCCGCGGCCGACAGGCGGGCGGATTGGCCCTCGAGCACGAACCGCTCCACGTAGGGGGCCTGATCCGGGTGGCTCTGGTAGCGGTACCCCCCCGCCACCTCGGTGAGGATGAACCCTCGGTCCTCGACCTCGTAGGACGCCATGAGCTCGTCGAGGACGGCGGTGACCTGATCGAGCTGGAGCTCGAGGAGCTGTGCGAACAGCTGGGGCGGCACCGGCCGATCGGCGACCATGAGGATGGCTTCGACGGCGCGCGCCGCTTCGGTGGCCATGTGGCGACCTCAGCCCTCGTAGACGTCGACCGAGGCCAGATCGGCCTGATCGAGCGAGAGACCCAGCCACAGGATCTGGATCTCGCCGAACGCACCCGTTTGGAGGATGTCGACCAGACCCTGCTTGTACATCTCGAGGATGGCGAGGAAGCGCACCACGACCTCGAGCCGCTCGACGAACGAATCGGTGAGCTCGCGGAAGGTGATGCGCCCCGCCCGGGGCAGCTCGTCGAGCAGTTCGTCCATGGCATCGGCCACGCTGAGGCGCACGGCGTGGATGTGGGCGATGTCGACCGTGGGGACCGGTTTCGGGGTGAGCGCCCGGATGTAGGCCCGCTGGAGGTCCTGCGCGTCGATGCCCTCGAGCAGATCGGGCGCCAGGCCGAAGAAGCGCTCCTCGAGGCCGGCCGTGCGGGGGTAGGAGAGCGCAGCGTCGGATGCGAGCTGCTGGAGGATCTTGGCGGCGTCCTTGAAGGTCTTGCACTCGAGGAGGCGTGAGAGCAGCAGATCGCGCTCCTCCCAGAGCGCCAGCTCGTCGTCGAGATCGATGTCGGTCTCGTTCGGGAGCAGGCGCTTGGCCTTCAGCTCGACGAGGGTGGCGGCGATCATCAAGAAGTCGGTGACCAGCTCGAGGTCGAGCTCCTGCATCGCCTCGATCTCACGCAGGTAGGCATCGACGATCGACGAGAGCGAGATCTCGTAGAGGTCGACCTCCTCGCGCAGGATGAGGTGGAGCAGGAGATCGAACGGTCCCGCGAACGCTGGCGTCTGCACCTCGTAGGACATCGCGGCGAGGGTAGACGTCGCCGGCGTCGAACTCGCGGATGCTCGATCGGGGGTGCTCATGCCCCGTTGGTAGCACGCCGCCGCGCCGCGAACGAAACCATCACGGCACCAGGCCGAGATCGCCCGAGGCGGCCGCTTCCGCCGTTCGGGGCGCGCTAGGTTGCGGCGCGCCCGGACCGCTCCGACACGTCGGGCGGCGGCCGCCGGAACGGAGGGATCGACCATGACGACCGGCACCTCGACCTTGCGGCGGGGCGGCGCGGCGCTGGCGTTCGCTGCGGTCGTCCTCACGTCGTGCAGCTCCCCGCCCGCCGCCGAGCTCGATCCCGCAGCTGCCGCCACGACCCTCGCTCGCAACCTCGACCTCACCGATGACCAGGCCGGGTGCATGCGCAACCGGTTCGAGGCCGAACCCTCGGCGGCGGCGGTCCTGAACACCAGCGACACGGCCGCCGACGACGACCGCGACCGGTACCTCGTCGCCATCCGTGCCTGCCTGCCACCCGACGACCTCGGCTCGTCGTTGAGCGCGACGGTCCGTGACCAGCTCCCCGATGCCGATGCTGCGCAGGCGACCTGCGTCCACGACAACGTCGTGGCCCTCCCGGAGGCCGAACAGGATCGCCTGTACCTGTACTTCTCGAACCCCGCTGCACTCGACGTGGCCGATGTGGGCCCGGCCGGGGCGGACCTGCTGCGGTCGTGCGACCTCCTCGGGGCGACGCCCGACACGTCGCCGCCCACCACCGCCGAGTCCACGGGACCCGCCGAGGGATCGGGCTGAGGCCCCGGCACCAGCACCGCGGCAAAGGCGATCGGGCGCCGATGGGCCGGCGCTAACGTCGAGCGCCATGACGCGCGTCTTCTCCGGCATCCAACCCACCGGTCCCGTCCACCTCGGCAACCTCCTCGGCGCGCTGCGCAACTGGGTCACCGACCAGCACCGAGCCGAGTCGCTCTTCTGCGTGGTCGATCTCCACGCCCTCACCGTCCCGCAGGATCCGGCCACCCTCCGGGCCGCGTCGCACGAGCTGGCCACCCTGTTGCTGGCCATCGGCATCGATCCGGAGATCGCCACGCTGTTCGTGCAGAGCCACGTCCCCGAGCACACCGAGCTCGCCTGGATCCTCGAGTGCACCGCCGCCATCGGCGAGCTGCGCCGGATGACCCAGTTCAAGGACAAGTCCACCGCCGGTGGCTTCGTCTCGGCCGGTCTGCTCACCTACCCGGCACTCATGGCGGCCGACATCCTGCTCTACGACACCGACCGGGTCCCCGTGGGCGACGACCAGCGCCAGCACCTGGAGCTGACCCGCGACCTGGCCATCCGGTTCAACGCTCGTTACGGCGACACCTTCACCGTGCCGGACGGCACCTTTCCCACCGCCGGCGCCCGGGTGATGGACCTGCAGCACCCCACCCAGAAGATGTCCAAGTCGATCGATTCCGAACAGGGCACGGTCCTGCTCGCCGACGACCTC
>JBBSTY010000077.1:0-19881 GCA_038235385.1 Acidimicrobiales bacterium
CGATGGCGGTGGCGAGGGCGGCGCCGGGTCGTTCGTCGGCGGCGCGCTCGAGCCAGCGGACGGTGGCGCCGCGATGCGGCGGGAGCTCGACCGTGGCGACGGGCTCGATGCTCTCGATGAAGACCGTCACCACCGCGTCGGGGGGAAGCGCCCGCAGGATGGTGGCGATGGCCGGGATCGCCGACTCGTCACCCGCCAGCACGACGTCGCGGTGGTGCTCGACCGAGTAGCCGCGCCCGGTGCCGGACAGGGCCACGGGGTCGCCGAGCGGTCCGCTCGCGGCCCAGGTCGACAACGGTCCCTCGCCGTGGAGCACCACCTCCACGACGAGCGTGTGCTCGTGTGGATCCAGCTCGACCGGTGTCAACGTCCGGATCGGCGGACGACCGCCGTCGGCGCGGAGGAACTCGTTCCCGGTCCACGTCGGGATCTCGAGCGATGCGCCACCGGGATCAGGCACCAGCAGGCGGACGCTCGAAGCCGGGAGCCCGATGTCGAGTCCCTCGAGCTCGGGTCCGGTGAGCGTCAGCCGGGTGAGTCGCTCGCTCCGCTCGGTGACGTCCACGACCGTGGCGCGACGCCAGGGTGGTGGCTCCCGACGCGACCGGATCGTGCTCATGGTCCCGAGGATAGGGGCACCTGAGTCGGCCGGAACCACGATGCCGGCTCGACGCCGACGACGACGACCACGCCGCCGCCGACGCCAGGTGGCGCCGGGCCGCGGGCGATGCCACCATCGCGGCACAGGCGTTCCGGGGGAGCGCCTGAACCGGGGAGCAACGATGGCCGATCTCATCATTCGCAACGGCACCGTGATCGATGGCACCGGGTCGCCGGGCCGGATCGCCGATGTGGCCATCACCGACGGGATGATCACGGCGGTGGGTGCCGACGTCGGTTCGGCCGAGATCGAGATCGATGCCACGGACAAGCTGGTCACGCCGGGATGGGTCGACATCCACACCCACTACGACGGGCAGGTCACGTGGGACGACGTGCTGGCGCCCACCGCGTGGCACGGGGTCACCACGCTGGTCATGGGCAACTGCGGGGTCGGCTTCGCTCCCGTGCTCCCCGAGCGTCGCGAGTGGTTGATCGGGTTGATGGAAG
This sequence comes from Acidimicrobiales bacterium, assembly GCA_038235385.1. GTDB lineage: Bacteria > Actinomycetota > Acidimicrobiia > Acidimicrobiales > Acidimicrobilacustridaceae > JBBSTY01. The sequence goes on from JBBSTY010000077.1 coordinate 1,111, forward strand.
GGGTCGAGGACATCCCGGGCACCGCGCTCTCCGAGGGCATCGAGTGGGACTGGGAGACCTTCCCCGAATACCTCGATGCGCTCGAACCGAGACGGTGGACGATGGATGTCGGGACCCAGATCGCCCACGGCGCGGTCCGCACGTATGTGATGGGCGACCGGGGCGCGCGCAACGAACCCGCGACTCCGGACGACATCGATCGCATGCGCGAGATCGTGCGGGAGGCCGTCGTCGCCGGCGCACTCGGGTTCTCGACCTCACGCACGATCGCGCACGTGGCCATCGACGGTGAACCGGTCCCGGGGACCTTCGCCGCAGAGGACGAGTTGTTCGGGATCGGCGCCGCGTTGGGCGAGCTCGGTACCGGGATCCTCGAGCTCGCCCCTGCCGGGGTGGCCGGCGAGGACATCATCGCTCCTGCCAAGGAGGTCGACTGGATGCGTCGGCTGTCGGCCGAGATCGGGCGGCCGGTCACGTTCGCACTGATCCAGGTCGATGACGCGCCCGAGCTGTGGCGCGAGCTGATGGAGACATCGCTCACCGCCGCCGACGAGGGCGCCGACATCTGGCCGCAGGTCGCCGGCCGTGCCACCGGGTTGCTCTCGGGGCACCAGACCACCTACTCGTTCTTCGACGCCTGTCCCGCCTATCAGGCGCTCAAGGCCGAGGGGCTCAGCCACGAGGATCTGGTCGCCGAGCTCCGGCGGCCCGAGGTGCGCGCCGCCATCCTCGGATGGGAGCCCGACGACGCCGCGGTCCGGGACCTCGAACGTGCCTACCCCCGGACCTTCCTGCTGGGCGACCCGCCCGACTACGAGCCCGGCCACGATCGGTCCCTGGCGGGCATGGCCGAGGCGGCCGGCGTGTCGCCGATGGAGGTGGCGTACGACGCCATGCTCGCCGACGACGGCCGGGGGCTGCTCTACGTCCCGATCCTCAACTACGCCCAGGGCAGCCTGGATCCCGTGCGCGAGATGCTGCTGCACCCCCGAGCCGCCTCAGGGCTCGCCGACGGCGGAGCCCACTGCGGCGTGATCTGCGATGCGTCGATGCCGACCTTCATGATCACCCACTGGACCCGCGACCGCACCCGAGGCGACACCCTGCCGATCGAGTGGGTCGTCAAGAAGCAGACCCACGACACCGCGCGGCTCTACGGCCTCGATGACCGCGGCACGATCGAGCCGGGGATGGTGGCCGACCTCAACGTGATCGACTACGAACGCCTGCAGCTCGGACCGCCCCACGTCGTCGATGACCTCCCGGCCGGCGGCCGTCGACTCGTCCAGCGCGCCACCGGGTACGTCGCCACCATCAAGTCGGGCGAGATCACCTTCGCCGACGGTGCCGACACCGGCGCCCGCCCCGGCGTCCTGCTGCGCGGCGCCCGCTGACCCATCAGGTGTCGAGACCGAGTACTCGGGCGGCGTTGCCGCGCAGGAACTTGGGCCAGACCTCGTCCTTGAACGGCACGTCGCGCAACTCGGTGACGATGCGTTCGAGCGACAGGCCCATCGGGAAGTAGCCGGCGTAGATGATCTTGTCGGCTCCGCGGGTGTTGGCGTAGTCGATGATCGCCTCGGGGTAGTGCTTGGGTGCGAACGCCGAGGTGCTGTAGTGCAGGCCGGGCCACTTGAGCATCAGCTTCACCGCCAGGTCCTCCCACGGCTCGCAGCCGTGGCGGGTGACGAAGGTGAGCTCGGGAAAGTCGTACATCACCTGATCGATGAGCTCGACCCGTTGCGGGGCCATCTTGAGGCGGGGTCCGGGCACCCCGGCGCAGCAGAACACCGCGATGCCGAGCTCGGCGCAGGTGTTGTAGATCGGGTACATCAGGGGATCGTCGATCGCGACCTGTGGGAAGGTCCCCGACGGGAACACGCCGACGGCGCGGATGTCGAACTCGTCCTTGAGCCGCCGGATCTCCCTGGTGCCGGCCACGCCACGGTTCGGGTCGGCGTTGCCCGACGCGATGAACCGGTCGGGGTGGCGCTTGATCGCGAGCTCGCCCGGGCTGTGTTCGCCACCGACCCCGACCATGCCCTTGGCGATGCCCCAGCGGTCCATCTGTTCGAGGGTCACGGCGATCGGGTCCTCGACGCCCCGGAGGCCCTTGTCGGGCACGTCCTTGAACATGTACTCCGCGGGGAACTCGAAGTCCTCCTTGGACTCGGTGTCGCGCGTCTGGTCGGTGATGAACTTGTAGAGCGCCTTCATGTCGCCGTGGGGGAAGTCGATCATCGTGTCGATGATGCCGACGTCGGTGGGCATGCCCATGGAGGCCTCCTGTCGATCGTGGCCGGACGGCCAGCGGCCTCAACCTAGAACTTGGATCTGGTTTTGGCGACTCCGGGTGGCGACTCCGGGTGGCGGCCCGACGGCCGCAGCGATCCGCTCCGCCGCATCGCCGAGCACGCACCGGCTGCACATCACCGGCACCGTCCTCGAGGGCTCGAGGGCTCGAGTTTGCGCCGACGGCGCCGCATCGGTGATCTTGACGGGTCCGACGGGTTGGCCGTCGACGCCGATCGTTCCCGGGGACCACGATGCACCGACCTGATGACATCCCGAAGCGGCACGCACGTTGGCGTCTCGTCATCCCCGTTCTCGTCACCGCGGTCGCGCTCGTGGCCGCGTGCAGCTCCACCGACGAGGCCGGCCGGACGGGTGGATCTCCCGTGGCATCCGCGCCGGAGGGGACCTCGGGCGCCACGCCAGGTTCGCAGCTGCCGGCCGAGGGGTGCGAACCGCCGGATGCGTCGCCCGTCGCCGCGACGCCCGTTCCTGGGGTGGCCAGCGATCTCGACATCGAGTCGTTCGACGGCACGCGGATCCGGACCCACTGGTTCCCCCTCGACGACGCGTCCGCGGCTGCACCGCGGCCGACCGTGCTCATGGGTCCGGGTTGGGGGCTGCCGGGTGACACCGCGGTCGAGTCGGTCGGTGTCCTCGGCGCGCTCAACATCGGCTCGCTGCGAGACGCCGGCTACAACGTGCTCACGTGGGATCCGCGCGGGTTCGGGCAGTCCGGGGGCAGCGCCGAGGTGGACTCCGTGGACTTCGAGGCACGGGACGTGCAGCAGCTGCTGAACTGGCTGGCGACGATGCCCGAGGTCCAGCTCGACGGGCCAGGTGACCCGACGGCGGGGATGGTCGGCGGCTCGTACGGCGGCGGCATCCAACTGGTGACCGCAGCCATCGACTGCCGTGTGGATGCCCTGGTTCCGGTGGTGGCGTGGCACTCACTGGGGACGAGCCTCTACAAGTCCGACACGTTCAAGCAGGGATGGGCCACGATCCTGTCCGGGGTCACCGCGACGGCGTCGGTCGATCCCCATGTGGCCAGCGCCAACGCGTCCGCCACCTCGACCGGGCGTCTGAGCGAGGAGGACCGGGACTGGTTCCTCGATCGCGGTCCGGCCCAGCTGGTCGAGGACATCACCGCGCCGACGCTCGTGGTCGGTGGCACCGTCGACACCCTCTTCACCCTCGACGAGGACATCACCAACTTCCAGATCCTGCGAGACAACGGCGTACCGACGGCGATGTACTGGTTCTGCGGCGGGCACGGCGCGTGCCTCACCGAGCCCGGCGATCCGGCCCGGATGCAGAGCGCCATCATCTCCTGGCTCGACCGGTACGTGAAGGGCGACGAGGGGATCGACACGGGACCCCGGTTCCAGCTGCTCGACCAGAACGGCGTGCACTACGTGGCCGACGACTACCCGACCGGTTCGGACGAGGCGGATCCGATCGTCGGGTCCGGATCGGGCGAGCTCGAGCTCGTCGCCGAGGGTGGTGCAGGCCCGTCGACCGCCGGAGGCGGAGCGGGTCTGCTCGACCGCTTGGTCGGACCGATCACTCCGGCGCGCGCCACCAACGCCGTCGACGTCGAGGTCACCACACCTGGCTCGTCGCCGCAGCTGGTCCTGGGCGCACCCACGTTGTCGGCCACCTACCGCGGCACCGTGGCCGACGGTGAGCGGCCGACCAGGGTGTTCGCGCAGCTGGTGGACGACGCCACCGGTCTGGTGCTCGGCAACCAGATCACCCCGATCCCGGTGACGCTCGACGGCGAGGAGCACGAGGTGAGGATCCCGCTGGAGGTGGTGGTGTTCCACGCGACGCCGCGCGCCACCGTGACCCTGCAACTGGTCGCGACGACGACGGCCTACGGCCAGCCGCGGCTCGGGGGTGCGGTGACGTTCTCGGCGATCGAGGTGTCGCTCCCGGTGGTCACCGGGGTCATGCCTGGTTGACCGTCACCAGGGACGAGAGCATCGGCTCAGGAGGGGCGGGGGCCGACGTACACCCAGTCGCCGTCGGTGCGGACGAAGACGCTCGCCTCTCGCACCAGGCCGGTTCGTCCGTCTCGCTCGTACCGCGCCTCGAAGGTGACGGCGCCCTCGTCGTCGAGCATGCCTCCGCCGGTGCTGTCAGTGATCGTGAGACCGGTCCAGCGAAGCGATGGCTCCGGGATGATCCGATCCGGCCGGTGCCCGACCGCCCAGGACCGCAGCAGGTAGGGATGGTCGCCGATCGCATAGGCGCTGTAGCGGGCCCGCATGACCTGCTCGGCGGTCGCCGCCCGGCGTTCGCCGCGGTGGAGCGGGGCACAGCACGCGTCGAAGGCCGCGCCTGAGCCACACGGGCAGCGTCGCGTAGGGGTCATGGCCGCGAGCGGTGTCGGGGTGAGATCCGCACGGTCTTTCGGTCGCCGCTCGGTGGGAGAGGTGAGGTCGACGGTGTCGACGAACGGCTCACCAGGAGGTGGAGTTGGCCTTGCAGGTGACGCATCGGTCGGTGCTCGGGAGCGCCTCGAGCCGGGCTTCGCCGATCGGGCCGCCACAGCGCGTGCACGTGGCCCACGCGGTGGTCTGTGCCCGGGCGATCGCCTCGTTGATCTCGCCGAGCGCCTCGGTCTCGATGCTGATGGCGGCGCGGAGACGATCGCGCTCGGCCGATGTCACATCGGCCTCGCCGCCGCCTTCGTCGTCGCCGGCGCCGACATCGCCGCCGTCGTCGTGGATCGCCTCGTACTCGGCCTCGGCCGTGTCGCGGCGCTCGGTGGTCGCCTGGAGGAGCTCCTCGAGGCGGGCGCGGTGCGCCTTGAGCTCGGCTGATGCTGGCGGTTTGCGAGAAGTCGATGTCTTCGGCAAGGCGGGCTCCGTGTGAGGGCGGGGCAGAGCACGGTAGCGGCATCGGGCGGCGATCCGCACGTCGGGCGCCGATCGGTGGCGATACTTCTCCCGGGCGGAACCACGTCGGTAGGGTGCGGCCCATGGAACGCCTCCCGGACAACCTGGCCCGTCTCCACGAGCTGATCGGAGAAGGGGGCTTCGACCAGGTCGACCTGGGTGAGCCGTTCGTGGTCGATGGGGTCGAGTTCGTCCTCGGCTACCGCCACGAATCCACGGCCGATCGCTTCTACATGGTGAAGGCCTCGGCGATGATCGAGTGCTACCGCGTGCTGTTGCCCGAGCTCCGTGGGGGCGTCATCTTCGAGCTGGGGATCGCGGAGGGGGGAAGCACCGTCTGGCTGGCGCTCGAGGCCGAGCCGTCGAAGCTCATCGCGATCGACAACGAGCCGGTCGCCCTGCGTGCACTCGACGAGTTGATCGAGGCTCGCGGTCTCGGCGATGTCATCCGTCCCCACTGGGGTGTCGACCAGTCGGATCGCAGCCGCCTCCTGCAGATCGTCGAGGACGAGATCGGCGACGGCCGGCTGGATCTGGTGATCGACGACGCGTCGCACCTGCTCGGCCCGACGCGGTCCTCCTTCGAGACGTTGTTCCCGCTCGTGCGGCCCGGCGGGACCTACCTCATCGAAGACTGGAACTCAGCCCATGTCTTCGCCGATGCCATGGACGCCTACTTCACCGATGCGAGTGCGCCGGACCACGAGGAGCGTGTTGCCCAGCTCAGGGCCGGGTTCCTGGACCCGACCCCCAAGCCGCCGCAGCCGGAGCCACTGAGTCGCATCGCGATCGAGCTCATGTTGGCCCGGGCGTCGTCGGGCGACGCGGTCGAGGAGGTGACGGTCAGCGAGTTCTTCGTATCGGTGCGGCGTGGTCCCGGTTCGCTCGATCCATCCACGTTCCGACTCCGCGATCTCTACACCGATCACTTCGCGCTGGACCCGTCGGGCACGCGACCGGACTGAGTGGAACTGAGTCGGCGCAGGATCAGCCAAGCGAGGCGTGCTCGGCGCCGAGGATCGCGAGCGCGATCACGGCGGGCACGTCGCCCGTGTTCGACCAGCGGTGGCGCGTGCCGTTCTGGACGTAGGTGTCGCCCGGGTTCAGCGTGACCTTCTCGCCGTCGTCGAGCTCGAGCGTGGCATGGCCGGACACCACCACCCCGTAGTCGATGGTGGCGGTCGTGTGCATGCCCGGGTCCGCCGGCTCCAGGTGCTCGGCCATCCCCGGCAGCTTGTCGGCGAACTCCGCCAACGCGGCGTCGATGTCGAGGTCGGCCGGGGCGCCCACGCCGCCGTCGGGTGCGATGGTGAAGAAGCCGAACCGGAACCCGCCGAGTGGGGGGAAGTACGAGGGCGCGGACGGTCGGGAGCCGTCGTCGGGGAACGACGCGGGGGCATCGCTTCCCCAGAGCTGGTGGAACTCGCTTCCGGGCAGCAGGGCGAGGGTCACCGGTGCCACGTGGTCATCGCTGACGAACACCGCCTTCCCGCTCGGGTCGTGCCCCGTGACCACACGTCGGACGTCCATTTGCTTCCTCCTGGTGATGGCGCACCTGGCGGCGACGCTACCGCCGACGGGCGGCACCGTCTCGGCGGCGGCACCGGCCGAAGGTCCAGACGGGAGGTCCGCCGCACAGCGGTATCTGATCGGATACCATGAAGCCATGATCGCATCCGAACTGGTGCAACGGGTCAGGAACCGGGCAGGACTGTCGCTGCGCGAGCTCGGGCGGCGTGCCGGCACCTCGCACTCGACGCTGTCGGCCTATGAGGCAGGGCGGAAGGTGCCCACGGTCGACACGCTCGATCGCATCGTTCGTGCCGCTGGGTTCGTGGCCGGCATCGATCTCGAACCCGATGTGGGCGGCCCTGACCGCACGGCCCGTGGCCGTGAGCTGGTCGAGGTGCTCGACCTGGCGGCGATGTTCCCGGCCCGGCATGCCCCCACGCTCGACTACCCCCGCTTCGGGGCGTCATGATCCCGACCGGACGGGCCACCCCGGGGTGTGGGTGCCACGCGGCGAGCGCGTGCCCACCGAGGCTCGCGACGGCATCGGTGAGCCGTCGATGAGCGGCCTCCCGGACAAGATCCTGGAGGTGCATCGCTCACTCGATCGGGCGGGGATCGCGCACGCGTTCGGCGGCGCGCTGGCGTTGGCATGGTGCACCGAACGCGCCCGAGGCACGATCGACATCGACCTCAACGTCTTCACGGGTGTCGATCGGGTGCTCGACCTGCTCGCGGCGCTGCCCGCGGGCGTCGCCTGGGCCGACGAGGACCAGCGGCTGCTCGAGCGCGATGGACAGGTGCGCCTGTGGTGGGAGACGACGCCGATCGATGTCTTCATGAACACCACCGCCTTCCACGAGCAGGCCGCGGAACGTTCCCGCATCGAGGACTTCGCCGGTGTCGACGTGCCGTTCCTCTCGTGCACCGACGTCGCGGTGTTCAAGGCGTTCTTCAACCGGACGAAGGACTGGGCCGATCTCGAGGAGATGCACGCGGCGGGCACCCTCGATCTCGATCGGGTGATCGGGGTCCTGGTCCGGTACCTCGGAGCGGACGACGATCGCATCGATCGTCTCGTCGTGCTCGGCCGAACCTGATCGGAGTCGGGGGTCACCCCGATCGATGGAGGGCCGGACCGTTCGTGATCCGCCTCCAGGCGCGGTCGACCGCAACGGCGGCGAACAACGCGACGAAGGGGAGGGCCGGGAGGTGGAAGCGGGCGCCGCCGAAGAAGACCAGGGGCACGACGAGCAGGGTGATCGCCCACGCGAGCACGAGGCGAGCCCGGCTGTCGCCACGCCAAGCCGCCGCGATCGCGCCGACGATCGCCACGGCGCCGACCAGGTAGTACCAGCCATCGGCGAGCACCCGCAGCACGGTGCGGGTGGTGTCGCCGAGGAACGGATCGGCCCCATAGGACTCGACCGCGTCGACTCCTTCATGATCGTGGACGAGCAGGTGGAACGTCTTGCGGGCGAGCAGCTCCACCTCGCGGACCGGGTGTGCTCGGGCATACGCGATGGCGCGTTCGGTGCCGCGCCGGTTGCGTTCTGCCTCGCGCCGGTCCTCGGGAACGTGGTCGTACCCGCCGCCGCACAGGTCGTTGAGGTCGATGTACTCGCCCGATGACTCGGGCGAGTGGCCGATGCAGAGGTTGTCGCCGGTGTTGGTGGCGATGAACACGGTGCCGTCGAGCGCTCGGGAGCTGCGGATGCTCCACGGCACGACGACGAGCCCGACGACGCCCACCACGACGGCGATGGCACCCAGGCCGTGCCGCCAGCCGGGTCGGCCGAGACCCCACGCGAGCACCAGCACCGGGAGGAACGCCAGGGTGATGGGGCGGATCATCGTCGCGGCGGCGAACGCGATGGCGAGGACGATGATCCAAGGCCACGGCGGGACCACCAGGCCGGCCGCTCGCCGCGCATCGGTGCCGTCGACCGTGTCGGACTCGCTCACGCGGGACTCACCCATGACGGACTCACCCATGACGGACTGTGTGACCGACTCGACGGTGCCGGTGCCGGTGCCGGGACCGGTGGCGGTCGAACCCGATTCGTCAGGGGCCGTGGTGCGCCGCGGTGCGGACCACTGCACCAGGAGCAGGGCGATGACGGCGACGAGGAAGCAGAACACCGTCTCGAGGTACGCCGTGGCGGTGTAGAGGATCAGACTGGGGAACAGGGCGACGAGAGCCGCGGCTATCCGCGCCGCCCGCGTCCCGGCGAGCTGGCGGGCGATGGCGAACACCACACCGACCGTCGCGGTCCCGCACACCAGGTTGAGGCCGATCGCCACCTGCATCGCCGCGGTGCCCGGTGCGATCAGTCGCGCCAGCCACAGGAGGCCACCGAGCACCGCCGGGTAGCCGACGGGGTAGTACGCGGTCGGCCGTCCGTAGAAGAAGGTGACGTAGCCCTTGCCGCTCGCCAGCTCGTCGGCGTGGGTGACGTACGAGAACGGGTCACCGAACGACGTCGGCGTCCGCGCTGCGTACAGGCACCACGCCAGGCGGATGACGAATGCCCCGACGAGGACGGCCACCAGGAACGCGTCCGGGCGGCTCGACCGGCGTGACGGTGGGGAGACCGTGGCGGTCGGGCGAGCCATGGGGTGAAGCTACCGGGACCGCGCTCCCGCCTCGGACACCGCCCCCCCCTCCGAAATTGCGGCGGTGAACATCATGGTGATGTTTGGGAGCCGCAATTTCGGAGGGGGTGACGTGCCGCTAGATGGAGTCGACGAGGTCTCGCATGGTCTCGACCGTCTCGACCTTGGCCGCGAGGGAGCCGCCGAGGCCGAGTTGGAGGTGGGTGACGCCGGCTTCCTTGTAGGCGACGACCCGGTCGGTGACGTGGCCGAGGGGGCCGACCATGGCCGCGGCGTCGAGGTAGTCGCGGGGGACCTCGGCCGCCGCCTCGGCCTTCTTGCCGTCGAGGTAGAGGTCCTGGATGGTCTTGGCCTCGGCCTCCCATCCGTACGCCGACATGATGTCGTTGTAGAAGTTCTTGCCGCGGGCACCCATGCCACCGACGTAGAGCGCGACCTGCGGGCGGCTGGCGTCGAGCGCCTTCTCGATCACGGCGTCGTCCTCGGTGATGCGCACCGTGCCGCCGGCGATGGTCTGGAGGGGGCCGAGCTCGGGGAGCCGCTTCGCCGTGCCCTTCGCGAGGGCGTCGCCCCAGACACGATCGGCCTTCTCGGGGACGAAGAACACAGGGATCCACCCGTCGGCGACCTCGGCGGTGGCCGCCACGCTCATCCCCTTGAGCGATGCCCACCAGATCGGGATCGAATCGCGGACAGGGTGGTTGATCAGCTTGAGCGGCTTGCCGAGACCCGTCCCCTCACCGGCAGGGAGCGGGATGTCGATCGTCGTGCCATGGTAGTCGATGACCTCGCGGCGCCACGTGGCCCGGCAGACCTCGATCGTCTCCCTGATGCGCTGCATGGGCTTGTCGTAGGCAACCCCGTGGAACCCCTCGATCACCTGCGGGCCCGACGCGCCCAGCCCGCAGTTGATCCGTCCCCCCGAAACCGAGTCGAGGCCGGCGAAGGTCATGGCGAGGAGCGTGGCCGTGCGCGAGTAGACGTTGACGATGGCCGAGCCGATCTCGACCCGTTCGGTGGCGGCAGCCAGGTACCCCATCATCGAGATGGCGTCGTAGCTGTACGCCTCGGGTACCCACACGCAGTCGATCCCCGCCTTCTCCAGGGCACTGACCTCGTCGGCTGTGGCCTTGACGTCGCCGGAGTAGTTGAGCATCACGCTGAGCTTCATGGTCGTCCTCGGTGCGGTGTCGGGGTGGAACCCATGGTGGTTCGGCCACCCTAGGGGTCGGCAACCATCCCGGCGTCGCCCCGTCCGGGCCCGATCGCCCACCCCTGGGCTCGGACCGGGGAGTCGGTCAGGCCCAGAGGGCGTCGAGGTCGGCGCCGACCTTCACCGTCGCGTCGAGCACCGGCGCGGCGAGGGTGTCGTGGCGCTCGGTGTGGGTGGAGCGGTCGGTGTCGAAGCACGCCGCCACGGTGTCGGACAGGAACCGCGACGGCTGGCCGAACAGGTGGGCGTCGTCGCGCCCGCGGGGACGGTGGTGGTAGCGCAACGGGACGTACACGTGGAGGGCTCGACGGGGCCGCGTGACGGCGACGTAGAAGAGGCGGCGCTCCTCCTCGAGACCCTCGAGGCTCGAGAGCGCCATGTCCGAGGGGAAGTTGCCGTCCGACGCGTTGAGGATGTGGGCGACCTCCCACTCGAGTCCCTTGGCCGAGTGCACCGTGGAGATCACCAACCAGTCCTCGTCGACCAGGGGCGGACCTGCGAGCTCGCCCGTGGACGACGGCGGTTCGAGCGTCAGGTCGGCGGCGACGTCGGAGAGTCGGGCCGCGTCGTGAGCGGCGACCACGAGCGCATCGAGATCCGCGAGCCGTGCCGCTCCGTTCTCGTAGGCCCGTTCGACGAGCGGTGCCAGCGCGATGCACAGGCGCTCGGCGTGAGCGGCGAGCGGTTCGTCCGGCTCACGTCGAAGTGCCGTGACGAGCGTGCCCGCGGCCTCGCGGGTGCCCGGCGGAAGCGCCTCGAGCGCGAGCGGCCAGCGCAGCAGCACCTCATTCGGGGTACCCGGTTGGTCGACGCCGAGCGCCTCGATGGCCCGGCGTGCCGACACCGGTCCCACCCCCTCGACGAGTTGCAGGAGGCGGAACCACGAGAGCTCGTCGCGGGGGTTGTCGGCCAGGCGGAACAGACAGACGAGATCCTTGACGTGGGCGGCCTCGAGGTAGCGGAGGCCTCCGTACTTGACGTACGGGATGCGGCGGCGGGAGAGCTCGAGCTCGAGCAGGGCGCTGTGGTGGGCCGCACGGACGAGGACCGCCTGCTCCTGCAGGCGCACGCCGGCCTCGCGATGGGCCAGCACCTGGGTGCAGACCGCCCCGACCTGGGCATCCTCGTCGGCGCAGTGGACCAGACGCGGACGGGTGGCCTGCTCGGTGGCCTCGGCGGTGAGCCGCGCCAGGAACCCTGCGGGTGCATCGGCGCTCACCGCGTTGGCCACATCGAGGATGGGCTGGGTGGATCGGTAGTTGCGCCCGAGCGAGATGGTGGCGATGCCGGGGAAGCGCTCGTCGATGCGCAGGAGGTGCTCGGGGCTCGCGCCCCGGAACCCGTAGACGGCCTGGGAGTCGTCGCCGACGACGGTGATGCGCTCGTCGTCGCGGCGCAGGGCCCGCATGATGTCGACCTGGAGGGCGTTCACGTCCTGGTACTCGTCGACGCAGATGTGGTCGAGCTCGGCCGCGAGGGTGGACCCGAGTCGGTCATCGGTGGCGGCGGCACGCCAGTAGAGGAGGAGGTCGTCGAAGTCGAGCAGACCGAGGATGCGCTTGCGTTCGACGTAGCCGCGACAGATGTCGGCGATGGGCTCGATCAGCTCCGAGCACCACGGTGCGATCTCGGCTGCCACCGCCGACAGGGGGCGCTGGGTGTTGACCGAGCGGGAGTAGAGGTCGAGGAGGGTGGCCTTGCGGGGGAAGCGCCGTCGGTCGGGCAGGGAGGGGTTGCGCTCCTGGCGCACGAGATCGATGACGTCGGCGGCGTCGGAGGTGTCGAGCACGGTGAAGCCGTCGGGCAGGCCCAGGGCGGTGGCGTGTCGGCGCAGGGCCCGATGGGCCACCGAGTGGAACGTACCGCCCAGCACCCGGGTCGGCCGGCGCGTCCCCGCGCCCTGCTCGACCAGCGCCGTGGTGCGGGTGACCATCTCGCGCGCCGCTCGCCGGGTGAAGGTGAGCAGCAGGATGCGTTCGGCCGGCGTGCCGTTGGCCACCAGCCACGCCACCCGGGAGGTGAGGGTGGTGGTCTTGCCGGTGCCGGCACCGGCCACGATCCGCAGGGCACCGCCGTCGAACGTCGCCGCCGCCCGCTGGTCCTCGTTGAGCTGTTCGAGCCAGGGGAACATGCGTTCGACCCTAGCTCGTGCCGTCGGGTCTCGGTGTCGACCCTCGTCGAACCCGGAGCGGTTCGGCCCGATGGACGGCCGTCGGTGGGTCAGCCCGGCGAGGCGTCGGCGAGGCGAGCGGCCCGCAGCACGCCTCGGCGGACCTTCCCGGCGTCGTCGCGGAGGGGCTCGTCGACGAGCTCGACCGTGCGGGGGACCTTGTAGCGGACGAGGCGCGCGCCGACGAAGGCGAGCAGGTCGGCGACGTCGAAGGCAGCGTCGCCGGGCTCGGGCTCGGGCTCGGGTTCGATCAGCGCGTGCACGCGGTTGCCGAGGTCCTCGTCGGGCAGGCCGATCACGGCACAGGAGCGCACACGGGGATGTTCCTGGATGACGCCCTCCACCTCGGCGGGGTACACGTTGGTCCCGCCGGTCAGGATCATGTCGGTCGTGCGGTCGCCGAGGAACAAGAAGCCGTCGGCGTCGAGCCAGCCGTGGTCGCCCAGCGACTCCCAACCGCCGTCCATCGTGCGGGCCTCGGCCCCGACGTAGCGGTAGGTGGCCCTGCCGGTGGCCGAGCGCATCCACACCTCGCCCTCGGTGCCGGGCCCGACCTCAGCGCCCTCGGGGTCGCAGATCTTGACCGTGCCCTCGACGGGGCGACCCACCGAGCCCCGGTGCTCGAGCCAGTCCTGACCGGTGATGATGGTGGCGGTCTGGGCCTCGGTGCCCCCGTACAGCTCGACGATGCGGTCCGCACCGAGCCATCCGATCCAGGCGTCCTTCAACCACGGCGGGCACGGCTCGGCCAGGTGCCACACCCGCTGGAGCGATGACAGGTCATAGGACTCCCGGACCTCGATGGGCAGCCGCCAGATGCGCTTCATCATCGTGGGCACGAGGTAGACGACGTCGCCGCGGTGCTCGGCGATCGCCGCCAGGGTGGCCTCGGCATCGAAGCGGGGGAGCACCACGACGTGGTTGCCGTGCAGCAGCGCCTGGCACGACCAGATGAGCGGACCGTTGTGGTAGAGCGGTCCGGGCATGACCATCACGCCATCGCGCCGCACGGCGAGGGTCGGACCGACGTCGTCGTCCAGCTCCGCCGGATCGGCCGACACGATCAACTTCGGCCGCCCGGTGGACCCGCCCGACGTCGGCGCCTTCCAACTGGCGGACACGATGTCGGGGAGCGGCGAGGCGTCGCCGTCGTCCGCATCGCGGGATCCGTCGGGGCGACCGGTGCCGGGGCGATCGGCGACGGGGAAGTCGGCCACCGGGATGCCCACCCGACCCGCGAACGCATCGGGCGCGACACCGAGCACCACCGGCGGGTCGGCCAGCTCGACCAGGGCCTCCAGCTCGGGGCCGGGAAGTCGGGCCGACACCGGCTGGGGCGTCGCCCCGAGCATCCAGACCGCTGCGGTGGCGACGTACCACTCGACCGAGTTGGGCACCGAGACGGTGACGAGATCGCCGGCCGCGACGCCGGCGTCTGCGAGGCGGTGGGCCAGTCGCGTCGCCCGGTCGACGAGCTCCCGGCGGCTGATCGTCACGACGCCGCACGTGACCGCCGGGCGCTCGGGATCGGCCGCGGCGAGGTCGGCGAGGCGACGGGGGTAGGACACGACGGTCATGGGCGAGCGCTCCTTCGGTCGGGCGCAGGCGACCTTAGGAGCCTGGCTGCAGCACGCGCCCCGGCGGGCGCCTCGAGGACCCTGCCGGTGGGCGCGCCACGTCGTGTCGGGCGCGAGCCCCACCGCTGTTGCCGCGCCCGCTGCGGTCCGTCCTCGACCGGTCGATGTCGGGCACCGGCGGCCGGCGTCGACACCGGATCGCGCAGCGTCGCGGTGCTCTGGGCCGGTTCCGGAGGCCGCTGAGGGTCGCGTTCGTCGTCACAGGCCACCGGTACAGTCGGAGTCGCCGAGGGCATCTCGTCTCGGTGGGCCCCGGGCGATCAAACGGAGGGAGGGCCGATGGCACCGACGTTCACCGGCTCGGGCGCTCCTGTCGGTCCCGGGGGTCCGCCTGGCGGACGCTGGGCGATCTTCACCGAGGAGTGGGATCCCGGCTACGGCAACCCGGCCACCTTCGAGCTCGACGGCTCCTCCTCCTTCGAGCCGGCGGAGCCCGGACCGCCGGTGATCGCTCCCGCACCGGTCGGCGCCGGCCCGCTGTGCTTCATCGACGGCGTGCGTCGAGCCGAGCTCTCGCTGTGGGCCGAAGAGGCCGTCACCGGCAGCCGCGTACCCGGCCTGGCCGGCGCGTACGCGGTCGGCGCGGTCACCGTGCGTCCGGGCGGACAGGCGACCTACCAGGGCGTGCGCATCGGGCGGTTGGCGATCTGGGGCGGGGGCCGAACCGGCGACATCGTCGGGCGCACCGGCCACCGGTGGGCCTCGGAGTCCATGGTGGGCGACGACCCCGCCGATCTGCTCGCGCACCTCCAGAACCGCATGCGTCTGGCCGAGGGGAACCTGGCACTCGATGCTGCCGCAGCTCGCTGGACGGTCGTGCTCGATGGCCCGCTCAACCGCATCCAATCGCCCGATGCCACCATCACCGGCTACATCAAGACCCACCACCGCCAGATCTTCCCCGACGCCGAGCACACCCTCGTGCCCGGCCTCGCCATCGGAGCCCGCACCCGCATGTACGAGTCCAAGAACGATCGCTACACCTGCTACGCCCGCATCGGCAACCCCGGGCCTGGCGGCTCGCCGTGGGGTGGCATCGCCCGGCTCGAGTTCCCTGCGGTGGGGGGGCTCCACGCGGCGATCGAGCAGGCCAACCGGCTCGCGCCGTTGCTGCCTCGCTACGCCGGCATCGCGCACCGCGATCCGCGGGCACCGGTGAACCTCACGCCGGTCAAGAACCTCGAGCGGCACCTCACCCGCCTCCTCGGCCCGGCCGACCTGGCGACGCGTGCCGCGCGCGATGCCGTGATGGTGCGGCGGACCGCATGAGCGGTCGCGCCGACCACGGACCCGACGTCGGGCCCACCGCGATCGGGCACCGGGGGCCCCGCGCCGGCCTCGCGTCCGGCGAGATCGAGGTCCGCCCGCTGTCCACCCCCGACGACCTCACCGACGAGGATCGCCGCAACGACCTCGACGGTCTGCCCGGCGTTCCCGCCGGTCCCGTCGTCGGTCTCGTCGACGCGTCCGTCGATGCCACCACCCAGACCGCCCAGGTGGTGATCGACACCGCCGTCGACCTCACCCTCGACACGTTCGTCGTGACCCCGCAGCGGTTGGTCGACGGCTCGGTCCTGTTCCACTACGGGCTCGTCACCGAGGTCGCCGGCCGGGTCGAGGGGGCCGAGATGGCCACCGACACCTTCCGGCTGGCCGATGCGACGCTGCCGGGGCAGCGCTACCGGCGGGCCGAGGTCACCTGGATCCGCACCCATCCCGAGCAGTACCTGCCGCCGTCGTCGGGGGCGCCGATGTGGATCGCCACGGGCGAGCACCGCCGTCGGGCCCTCTTCCTCGACAAGATGGACGAGGGCGAGCAGCTCCCCATCGGTCTCGACATGAACGACGAGATCGTGTTCATGCCGTACTCGGTCCTCAACGGCGACCGCGGCGCACATGCGTCGATCTCGGGCAAGTCGGGGGTCGCCACCAAGACCTCCTACGCGCTCTTCCTGCTCTACATGCTGTTCGAGACCGACTGGGGGCTGAAAGCACGCAACGCCAGCGCTCACGACCGTGCGCTGCTCTTCTCGGTCAAGGGCGCCGACCTGTGCCTGCTCGACAAGGCCAACAACCTCTTCGTCGGCACCAACCCCACCGGCGTCACCGCCCGCGGGCAGTGGGAGGCCCTCGGCGTGGCCGATCCGGGTCCGTTTCGCGACGTCGCCGTGTTCGCGCCGGCGGAGGACGCCGCGCCCGGCGTCGAACCGATCCCGCAGATCTCGGTGCGCGACAAGCGCGACACCAACGCCTACGGATGGTCGCCGATGGCGATGATCCGCGAGGGACTCCTCGAGTTCGTGTTCGACGACCTCGAATCGGGCCAGCTGTCCTTCATCGAGCAGGTGGTCCGCACGGAGCTCCTCCGCTGGGCCCACCCGCTCGCCGGGGACCGCTCGGGCAAGGTCGTGCTGTGCGAACCGGACCCGACGCTCGGTCGGAGCTGGGAGGCCGCCTCGCGGGCGATGGCGAAGAAGGGCGATCGAACGGCCCAGGACGGACCCGTGATCGCCACCCTCGACGAGCTGGTCACCTTCGTCGCCGACAAGGTCACCGAGACGTCGGCGTCGTTCGATCCGGCATGGACGGGCAGCGTCACCACCGCCACCTGCCAGGCGTTCACCCGCCGGCTCTGGAAGGCCACGCCACGGCTGCGTCGGCTGGTGCGCGCCGGCCTGGCCGAGGTCACGCTGCGCGATCAGGTCTCGGTCGTCGACGTCCACAGCCTCCACGCCGACGCGCAGCGGTTCGTCGTGGCGTCGGTGCTGGCCCGGGTGTGGTCCGAGCACGAGAGCTCCACGGCACCGGGCAAGACGTTCGTGGTGCTCGACGAGCTCAACAAGTACGCACCGCGACTCGGTGGTTCGCCCATCAAGGCCCTGCTCGTCGACATCGCCGCCCGTGGTCGCAGCCTCGGGGTCATCCTCATCGGTGCCCAGCAGAACCCATCGGGCGTCGACCGCGACATCACCAACAACGCGGCGCTCGAGGTCGTGGGCCAGATCAAGGCGTCCGAATCCTCCGAGCTCGGCTTCCTCCCGCCGGCGATGCGGGCCCGGGCGCAGATCATCGCGCCCGGCACGATGATCACCTCCCAGCCGCTGCTTCCCGCTCCCGTCCCCATCCGCTTCCCGTTCCCGCCCTACGCCACCCGCTTCAGCGAGGTGCTGGGATCCGCCGACGACACCGCCCGCGCCCGACAGCTCCTGGACGACATGTGATGGCGCCGACGGCGAACGATCCGTCGAGCCGGCTCCACGCGGTCCCGGCGCGTCCGACCAACGCAGCGCGCGTCCTGCACACGAGCGACTGGCACCTCGGGGTCTCGGTGCGCAACGAGTCCCGCAGCGCCGATCACGACGCGGTGATCGCCGAGATCGTGGCGATCGCCCGGGCTGTCGAGCCCGACCTCATCGTGCACACCGGCGATCTGTTCGATGGTCCACGACCCCCGATGGTCGAGTTCGGGCGAGCCATCCGAGCCGTGCGCGAGCTCGCCGAGGTCGCCCCCGTCGTGGTGATCGCCGGCAACCACGACTCGGCCACCGCGCTCGAGGTGCTCGGTCTCGCCGTCGGCGATGATCACGCCGCCTCGCTCGAGGCCGGAACCTACGACCCACGAGCCCGGTGCAGCGATCGGATCCGCATCCACCACAAGCCCACCTCGGCCGAACGTGGTGCGCTCACGACCTATCCGACCGCCACCGGGTTCGACCTCCGGCTCGTGGCACTGCCGTTCGTCCACGCCAATCGTCTCCTCACCGAGTTCGCAGCGATCCACGAGCCGAACGCGACCTACAACGACGCCATCCGAACGATCGTCGGACTGCTCGCGGACGCAGCCAAGACCGAGTTCGATCCCGCCAACGATGTCGCGGTGTTCGCGTCGCACCTGCACGTCTCGGGGGCCGTCACCTCCACCGAGCGCGCCATCCACGTGTCCGAGCAGTACGCCACCGAACCTGCCCACCTCGATCCGATCTTCGGGTACCTCGCGTTCGGCCACGTCCACGTCCCCCAACCGGTCGCATCGGGTCGCGGCACCTACGCCGGCTCCATCCTCGAGGTCGACTTCGGCGAGGAGGGTGAGCAGAAGCGAGTCGTGGTCGCCGACCTCGCGCCGGGGCGACCCACGACCATCACGTCGGTGCCCCTCACCGCCGGCCGGCGTCTGCATCGGCTCGCGGCGCCGCTCTCGGCGCTGGCCGAGCACGCGGCGCAGATCGGCGAGGGCATCGTCGAGGTCACCGTACGGCCCGAACCCGATGCCACCCCCGACACGATCGGCACCATCGCCATCGACGGCGAGGTGTTCGACACGCTGTCGTCTGCGGTGGCCTCGGTCCTGCGCGACGCCGCCGTGGTCGGGGTCCTCGACGGGCGCAACCCCCATGCGGGCGTGGTCGTCGACCTCGACGACACCTCGTC
>JBBSTY010000078.1:0-19285 GCA_038235385.1 Acidimicrobiales bacterium
CGCAACCGAGCTCCACGAGGTCGGCATGGTCGTGCTCATCCGCACCCCCGACGGCGACTACGTCAAGACGTGGGGGACCGACGCTCTCGACTCGACCGAGGTCCCCACGCTCGACACCAAGATCCGCGTCGGGTCCAACACCAAGACCTGGACCGGGACCGCAATCCTCCAGATGGTCGAGGAGGGCAAGCTGAGCGTCGACGACCCGGTCAGCACGTACCGGCCCGACGTCCCCAACGGCGACAACATCACCATCGGCCAGCTGCTCGACATGCGTAGCGGTCTCTACAACTACACCGAGACGCTCGCGCTCAACACCGCCCTCGACGAGGAACCCGAGCGGGTCTGGACACCCGAGGAGCTGCTCGTGATGGCGTTCGCCAACGAGCCCTACTTCGCGCCGGGGGAGGGGTGGCACTACTCCAACACCAACACCGTCCTGCTCGGCCTCATCGCCGAGAAGCTCGACGGCAAGCCGATCGCCCAGATCTTCCAAGACCGGTTCTTCACCCCGCTGGGCATGTCCGGGACCTCGTTCCCGGCCAACACCGACACCAGCATCCCGACGCCCTACGCCAACGGCTACTCGTTCAGCGGCAACGTCGAGACCATGAACGGCGACGACGAGCTTCCCGCCGAGCGGCTCGCCGCGATCGACGCCGGTCAGGTCGAGCCCACGAACCACACCAACGACAACCCGTCCTGGACGTGGTCGGCGGGCCAGGGCATCTCCACCGCCAACGACCTGGCCACCTGGGTCGAGGCCATGGTGAAGGGCGACCTGCTCGACCCCGAGACCCAGCAGCTGCGGATGGACAGCGTGGCCCCCACCGATCCCACCAAGCCGAGCGCCGCCAAGTACGGCTACGGCATCGCGCAGATGGGGCCGATGTTCGGCCACACCGGTGAGCTGCCCGGCTACAACTCGTTCATGGGCTACGACCCGGTCAACGACGTGACCATCGTGGTCTGGGGGAACCTGGCCCCGACCGCCGTGGGCTCGGCGCCGGCGGCGCGGCTGGTCGAGAAGCTCATCCCGTACGTGTACAACATGCCGGCCCCGGAGAAGACCGACGACGTCGGCGAGGTGGCCGACGCGGAGTAGGACCGACGGCGTCGCTGAGGGCCGCGACCAGGCCGGCCCTCGACCGAACGATGAGGCGTCGCCGGGGCCGAGGGCCCAGGCGACCGGGACAGGATGGTGTTGCGGTGCGAGATCGAACGAGTGGGACAGCGTCGACGACCGGTGCCAGCGAGCGTCGGAGCCCGCGATCCCGGGGCCCGGTGCGGGCGTCGGTGCTGGCGGTGGCCGCTGCGGGCATCCTGCTCGGAGCCGCGTGCACCGGCGAGCCGTCGAGCTCGGCGGCGGGGGCCGGCGGCGGCGCGCCCGCGGCCGCGGGAACGGGCCAGGCCCTGCCCCCCGCAGCACGGGAGATCATGGGGACCGAGCCCTACGACGCGGCCCGGTGGTCGTACCTGGTGGTCGACCCCGAGACCGATGAGGTCATCTACAGCAACCAGGCCGACACGTTCATGTTCATGGCCAGCCAGACCAAGCACTTCACGGTGGGCAGCGCGTACCACGCCCTCGGCGTCGACGAGACGTTGACGACGCCGGTGTACGCGACCGCGGCGCCCCAGGACGGCACGGTCGATGGCGACCTCGTGCTGGTTGCCTCGGGCGACCTCGCCCTCGGTGGCCGCAACGCCGCCGACGGCCGATTCGACTTCGCCACCGAAGGCATCGACCACATCTACGCCGATGCGCTGCCCGGCGCGGTCCTGGCTCCCGGCGACCCGCTGGCCGGCCTCGACGACCTGGCCGACCAGGTGGCGGCGTCGGGTGTCACCCGCATCGACGGCGACGTGCTCATCGACCCCCGCCTGTGGCAGACCTACCGCACCGTCGAGGGCCCGGTCCCGCCCATCTTCGTGAACGGCAACCTCGTCGACCTCCAGATGCAGGGGGGCCAGCCCGGTGCGCCGGCGACCATCGAGATGCTGCCGGTCAACGACGTCTTCACCGTCGACTCGCAGGTCACGACCGGTGCTGCCGACAGCGATGCCGAGACGGTGGTGACCGTCGACGAGGGCGACCCCTCGGTCATCCGCGTCACCGGGTCCGTCCCGGCGGGCAAGGAATCGCTCACGGTCCACCGCGTCGACGACGCGGCCACGTGGGCCCGATCGCTGTTCATCGACGCCCTCGGGCGCGCCGGCGTGACCGTGGCCGCCACCGCCACCACCAACGACGAGGCGGCGCTGCCCGCGGCCGGGAGCTACCAGGACGCCCTGGAGCTGGCGAGCATCGAGTCGGCCCCGCTCCGCGAGATGGGCGGCATGATCCTGGCCACCAGCTACAACACCGGCGCCAACGACTTCCTCTGCCTGCTGGCGGTGCGCGCGGGCTCGGACGAGTGCCCCGACGGCCTCCCGGCGGTGCGGGCCCTGGCCGCCGAGGCCGGCATCCCGGCCACCGACCTGGTCATCACCGACGGGCAGGGCGGCGATCCGTCCTCGGCCACACCCGAAGCCATCGTCACGTGGTTCGAGTGGGTCGACGGGCAGCCGTGGGCCGACACCTTCTGGTCCGGTCAACCGATCCTGGGCGAGCGGGGCTCGTTGTCGGGCGTCGGCGTCGACAGCCCGGCCAAGGGCAAGGTGGTGGGCAAGACGGGAACCTCGGCCGATGTCGAGCCCGACACCGGCCGCCTCGTCATCACCATGCAGGGCCTCTCCGGCTACCTCGACGTGGGTGACGGTCGTCGGCTCCTGTTCGTCGTCGGCGCCAGCAACGCGGTGTTCCCCGACCTCCCCCGGGGCGTCTTCCAGGTGGGCGACGACGTCGGCATGGTCGCCGCCGCGTTCCAGCAGGCCCAGGAGTCGTGATGCTTCCGGCTGGCCGCGGCCGGCGATCGGAGCACCCGACCATGACAACCATGACGACCATGACGACCATGACGAGGCGGAGGCCACGATGACGGGACGAACAGCGTCGGGACGAACGGTGTGGTGCGCCGCGGTTGCGGTGCTCGCCCTCGGACTGGGCGCCTGCACGTCGTCGTCGACGGTGGACGGCGCGCCGGCGACCGGCCTGCCCGCCACGACCGGCACGTCGTATGCGGGGGTGCCGGGTCTCGACGAGTCGGCGCTCGCGGCCATGGGCAAGCCGGCGTACGCGAACGGGCGTTGGGCCATCTCGGTGCGCGACATCGACACCGGTGAGACGCTCGTCGCCCTCGACGCCGACACCATGGCCGAACCGGGCTCGGCAATGAAGTCCTACAGCGTCGGTGCCGCCTGGCTCGAGTGGGGGCCCGACCACACGGTGGTCACCCCGGTGAAGCGCACCGGTGAGGTCGTCGACGGCACGGTGCAGGGTGACCTGGTGCTGGTCGGCAAGGGCGACCTGACGAT
This sequence comes from Acidimicrobiales bacterium, assembly GCA_038235385.1. Lineage (GTDB taxonomy): Bacteria > Actinomycetota > Acidimicrobiia > Acidimicrobiales > Acidimicrobilacustridaceae > JBBSTY01. Next base: position 3,418 of record JBBSTY010000078.1, read on the forward strand.
GGGCGGACGAACCAAGCCCGACGGCACGGTCGACTTCGCCGACCTCGACCACAACGACGCCAACCCGCTGCCCGGCGCGACCCTCACCCCGGAGGACCCGCTGACCGGTCTGGACGAGCTGGCCACACAGGTGAGGCGGTCCGGGATCGACGCGGTGAGCGGCCAGGTCGTCGTGGACGACCGGCTCTTCCAGTCCTCGCTCGCCGGCGAGGTGATCACCCCGATCATCGTCAACCAGAACCTCATCGACGTCACGACGACGCCGGCGGCGGCGGGCCAGACCGCCACCGTCGCCATGAGCCCGGTGGTGGCGCCGTGGACGGTCACCAGCGAGGTGGAGACGGTCGCCGCCGGCGGTGAGACCGCGATCGAGATCGACTCGCCCGCCGAGGGTCAGATCGTGCTGTCGGGCACCATCGCCGCCGACAGCGATCCTGATCTCAAGGTGCACGCCCTCGAGGATCCGTCCACCTTCGCACGCACCGCGTTCACCGAGGCCCTGGGCCGCGCCGGGGTGACCGTCGGCGGTGATCCGGTCGCCGTCAACTCCACCGCCGCGCTCGCAAACCAGGCTGCGATCGAGGCGTTGCCATCGGTTGCCGAGCTGGAGTCGCTCCCGCTCGAGGAGGACGCCACCTACGTGCTGAAGGTCAGCTACAACCGCGGGGCCCAGACGTTCGTCTGCCTGCTCGCCGCCGAATCGGGCACCTACCAGCCGACCGCTCGCCCCGGGACCGAGTGCGACGGCGGGCTCGTCGAAGCGGCTGCGCTCTGGCGAGAGGCGGGCCTGGACACGACGGGTGCGTCGGTCATCGACGGTTCGGGGCTCGGGGGCAACCTCGTCACCCCGGCCAACCAGACCGAGCTCCAGATGATCATGGCGAAGCGGCCCGACGCCGAGCGTTGGCAGGCGACGCTCCCCGTCCTCGGGGTCGACGGCTCGCTGGCCCTGGTGCAGCCGGACAGTCCAGCGGCAGGCAAGGTCTACGCCAAGACCGGCACGCTCGTGGGTGGCGACGCGTTCAACGGGCGAGTGCGCCTGTCGACCAAGGCGTTGGGCGGGATCATCGACGCCGAGTCGGGTCGCCGGCTGGCGTTCACCATCATCGCCAGCCAAGGCTTCTTCGCCGACATCGACGGGGTGTTCGCGGCCAACGACGACGTCGGTGCGGTGGCCGCGAGCCTCCAGCAGAACCTTTGAACGGGGGTGGCTCGGGGAGAGCGGCGAGACGTCGACCGATTCCCGCCCGAGACGGATAGACAAGAGGCGAAGCCGGTACCGTCGATCGGACCGCGAGCCGGCGGGTCCGGGGGACGGTGGTCGCAGGGGGCCGGCGGTGAAGCGGAAGGGTTCCAGTGGCGCAGGGCGATCTCACCCCCACCTCCTACCTGATCCTCGGGATGCTCGCGTCCCGCGACTGGTCGGCGTACGAGATCGCCTCGCAGGTCGGGCGGGCCATGGCCGACGTCTGGCCGCGCGCCGACCGCCAGCGCTACAACGCGCCGAAGCGGCTGCTCGAGAAGGGCCTGGTGACGGCTCGAACCGAAGCCACCGGCAAGCGCGAGCGCACCGTGTACTCGATCACGAAGGCCGGCCGGCTCGCCCTCACCGAGTGGCTCGCCACCGGGTCGCGTCCATCCGCGCTCGAGTTCGAGGGCATGATCCGGGTCATCCTCGCGCCCCAGGGCTCCCTCGAGGGTCTGCGCGCCAACCTGGAGACCATGCGTGACCAGGCGCTCGAGCAGCGGGCGCTCTACGTGCGGTTCGCCGAGACGTTGCTGCACGAGGACGGCGGGACCTTCCCCGAACGGGAGCACGTCCTGGTCCTGGCCAACCGGTTCATGCTCGACCACTTCACCCAGATCACCGAATGGGCCGAGTGGGCGCTCGAGCAGACCGCCTCCTGGCCCGACACCGAGACTCCGGCGGTGACCCACCGCGCGCAGTCCCGGGCCATCCTCGAGGAGTCCATCGAGCGCGAGCGCACCCACGAAGAGACGCGTCGCGACGACACCTGACCGTGTCTCCGGCGACTGCTCGCTCGTCACCGCTCACGGTGGGGCCGGATCTGTCGCTCGCCTCGTGATCCAGAGCACGGGTCAACCGGACGGGAGCTGGCGCAGGCGATCCAGGATCGCGTCGGTTGCGACCTGGCCCTGATCGGAGTCGAAGATGTTCTGGGCGTGGGCGCGCCCCGGAAGGATGAGGGCGACGTTGTCGTCGCCCGGTGCCGTGTCGGCCAGTTCCGAGGACACGTCGGCCAGGGGTTCGTCCGCGCTCGCGATGAACAGCTTCGGCTGGCCGTCGAGACCCCCGACGGTCCGGTTCGGTGAGAGCAGGATCAACGAGTTCGAGAGCTCCGGACGCTCCGAGAGCAGGGCGAGGATCGAGTCGGCACCCGAACTACCGCCGATGAGGGTCACGTGCTCGACGCCCCGGTCGTCGCGCAGGTAGGCGATCGCGGCTTCGAGCGCAGCCGTGCCCGTGTTCTCGACGGCGACCACCGTGTAGCCGAGCGCCGCCATCGGGACCGCCTGGGCCTGCCAGCTCGCGGCATCGAACGCGCTGCCGTGGGCGAGGACGATTCCGTTCGGCCCGTCACCCCACACCAGTGCTTCGTCCGCGCCGATGACGATGCGCTCACCGGCGGCGGCGGCGTCGCCGCCCGACCTGGTCGTCGTCGAATCGGCCGCCTCGATCGACGCGGAAGGTGGGCTCTCGGCGGTGTTGCACCCCGCGAGGCCGAGGGCGAGGGCGACGAGCGCCGACGCGACCACGGCTCCTGACCGAACCGTTCGCCGGGTCCGGGCGTGCCGTGGAAGGTGCATGTTGTCCTCGCGGTTCGATGGCGATGGGGTTCGTCGTACTCCAAGGTTGCACGATCGGTGGCGCGTGACGAGTCGTGGTCGTGGGGCGAGCGGTCGGTCGTGGGTGGGTCGACCGAGCCGTCACGCGACGTGCAGCGGCTGCTGCGGGCCCAGTCGAGGCTTCTGACCCAGCTTCTCAGGCGCGCTCAGGTCGGCCGTACGGCGATCTTCGCTCGCGTGTGGCCGGTGCCGATCTCGGCGAGTCCCGACGCGACCTCGTCGAGGCCGATGGTCCGGTCGATCGCCGGGACGACCGATCCGTCGGCCAGGAGCTGGCCGAGGGTGAGCAGGTCGGCTTCGACCGGCGACGCCGTGAACTGGTGGAACGACGCATCGGCACGACGGAACCGCAACGCGGTTCGCGCCAGGTGGGGGACCGGGCCGAGCCATCGGTTGGTCTTGGGGCCGCTGATCGCGACGAGCCGTGCACCCGGGCGCAGCACGGCGAGGCATTCGGCGGGCGTGCGGTTGCCGACGTTGTCGACCATGACGTCGAACCGGGCGCCGCCGTCCACGAGGTCCACGAGGGTGTAGTCGATCACGGTGTCTGCGCCGAGCGAGCGGACCAACTCGACGTTCGCGGTGCTGCAGACGGCGGTGACCTCGGCACCGAGGGCCTTGGCGATCTGCACGGCGAAGGTGCCGACCCCGCCGGCGGCGCCGTTGATCAAAACCCGGTCACCGGGCTGGACCGACCCATGGGTGCGCAGCCCTTGCAGTGCGGTGAGCCCGGCGACGGCGGTGGACCCGGCGGCCTCGAACGACACGCTCGCGGGCTTGGCGACGACACCCGTCTCGTCCACGCACAGGTAGGGAGCGCAACCGCCGCCCTCGCACTCGCCGAACACCGCGTCGCCGATCCCGAACCGGGTGGCTCGAGGCCCGAGCCCGACAACCGTTCCGGCCACGTCGGCACCGGGGATCGTCCGCTTCGGCCGGCGGAGCCCGTTGACCAACCGGAGGAGGTACGGCGTGCCGGTGAGGAAGTGCCAGTCGAGCGCGTTCAGCGACGACCCCTCGACACGCACGAGGAGCTCGCCATCGCCCGGCGTCGGAACCGCCACCTCGGCGACCTCGACCACGTCGGCCAGCCCGTAGCGGCGGGCCACCACCGCCCGCATGGTCCGGGAGACATCCCACCCGGCGTCGGCTCGCTCGTCATCGTGGGTCGTGATCATGGTGGAGTCCGCTCTCGTCGGTCGGGATTGCGTACGTTGTACGTTCGGCGAGGTCCAGTGTCGGGCGTACGACGTACGTTGTCAAGGGAGTAGCGTTCGGACCCGTGAGCTGGGGAGCCTCTTGACCACGAAGACGCCTGCGAAGCGTGAGCCGCTCGAGCGGGACAAGATCGTCGCAGCCGGCATCGAGTTGGCCGACGACGAGGGCGTCGACGCGCTGACCATGCGCCGCCTGGCCGAGCGGCTCGGGTTCAAGGTCATGGCCCTCTACAACCACGTGGCGAACAAGGACGAGCTCCTGGCGCTCATGGTCGATGCGGTCGCAGGCTCCATCGGTCCGCCCTCCGAGGACGACGACGCCCTGGAGGCGGTTCGAGCGCACGCGATCGCCACCCGCGAGGTGCTCGTGCACCACCCGTGGGCTCCCGATCTGTGGCTGCGGTTCCTCCCCGGGCCGAACCGGACCGATCACATGGAGCACCTGCTCGCGACCTTTGCCAGGAGCGGCCTGCCTCCCGGCGTCGCCCACCACGGCTTCCACGCGGTCAACAACCACGTCCTCGGCTACACGCTCCAAGAGCTCGCCATGGACTTCATCGCCGCAGACTCCGACGCGCTGGCGACCATCGACCTGTTCCTCGCCTCGGTGGCGCCCGACACCCACCCCCACACCGTCGCCCACGTGCACCAGCACGTCGACGGCCACACCGGCAGCAGCTTCGAGCTCGTCCTCGACCTCATCCTCGACGGACTCACCCGCCTCCCCGAGGACCCCTGACCGATCACGACGAGGAGGCAGGCTCCGCCGCCGCCTCCGCTCGGTCGAGGCCGCGCCGGAACATCTGATCGGCCGGCGTGGTTGCCACCACCATGAGCGAATCCTCGTCCGCGACCATCCCCGAGCTCGAGGGTGGGCCGTACGACATCGAGTTCTTCTTCGACCCAGGGTGCCCGTTCGCCTGGCTGACGTCGGTCTGGGTCCGCCGCGTGGTCGAGCTGCGTGGCATCGAGGTGGGCTGGCGCTTCATCTCGCTCAAGTTCATCAACGAGGACAGCGAGCCATCCGAGTCGATGGCCGAGGCGCACCTCCGAGGGCTGCGCTACCACCGCATCTGCGCCGCCGCCCGAGCTGAGGTCGGCAACGAGGCCGTCGGCCGGCTCTACCAGGCCTGGGGGGAGCGCTTCTGGTACGACGCAGACGGGGGCGACCTCGCGGCGCGGCTCGCCACCAGCGCCGCTGCCGTGGATCCGGCCGAGATCATCAAGGACCTCGGGCTCCCCTCCCACCTGCTCGACGCGGCCGACGACGAATCGTGGGACGCCCAGATCCGGGCCGAGAGCGACGAGGCCTTCCGGCGCACGGGCGACGACGTGGGCACGCCGATCATCACCTACGACCCGCCGACCGGGAACTCCCTCTTCGGCCCGGTGATCAGCTCCATCCCCGACGACGAGACCTCGGTGGCGTTCTACGACGCCCTCCGGACCTTCGCCGACTTCAAGGGCTTCTCCGAGCTCAAGCGCACCGACCGAGCGCCCCTCGACCTCCCCCTCTTCGCCGAAGGCTGACGCCACCGCGCGGGATGGGCGTCGCGGTCGGACGCGCCCGGGCACGAGTTCGCCATGGGGCCCACGGCGAGCTCGTCGAGATCAGCAGGTCATCCGGGGTGCTGCGGCCGTCACCGGAGCAGCCGGGTCGTTCACCGGGGTGATCCGTGCGCCCCGCCGCCGCCCGTCACCTCGACCGTTCCCCGGAAGCTCGGGATGGCATCGGTGAGGTAGGAGAACGTGCCGAGCGCGTCGAAGGTCTGCACCCAGGTCCCGCCCGGCGGCGCGATGCCGGTCGTGACCACGGTGCCGTCGGGTGCGTTGCCCTCGGTGATCGTGATGGTGTGCTCCACCGTGTCCGCGTTGAGAAACGTGACGGGGGTGCCCGGGACGATGGTGACGTACCCGGGGCAGACCTGTTCGGGGGTGAACCGGACGACGGCCTCGTCGGCGCTGAGGATCTCCCCGGGCATGCGGGTGATGCACCGGCCCTCGGCGTCGATCACCCCGGGAGCCACCACCGACCCGTCGGTCGCCGACGATGTCTGCTCGGTCGGATCGGTCGACGGGGTCGCCACCTGCTCCGTCGACGAGCTGCACCCGAAGGCCGTTGCGGCGAGCAGTCCCACGGCCAAGGTCGTCTGCAGACGTCGCATCGGGCGATCCACACGCCGGGTGTCGGGGTGGGTCGGGGACATGGCGGCGAGGCTACTCGGAGAGGCGGTGCACGGAATCCGATGACGTGGGTGCGACGGGCGTCGACCGCCACACGACCTCGACGGCTGCGCCTCGGAGGAACTCGTCGGGCGAGGCCATGTCGCCACCGAGGTTGTCGAGGTACATGCGGTGGCACTCGAGCGAGTGCACGCCGGCGTCGAAGGACTCGGTCACGTCCACGCCGTGGGTGGCCTCGGGACTTCCGCCGAAGGCGGTGAAGCGCACGCCGGCAGCGTAGGTCGACGAACGTGGTCAGGGTGCGGTGATGGTCGCCGGCGCGTCCGCCGTGATCTCGACGGTCTGGAGCGTCTCGGTCACCTCGATCCCGCCGAAGGGATCCTCCGGATCGACCATGTGCCCGCGGATCACCTCGAAGGTGGCGGAGTCGCCGTCGGTGATCTCGACGTCGATCGTGGCGGAGTCGACGAAGACGGTGAAGAGCATCGGTGCCGGCTCGTCGCGGATGGTCAGGGTCTGGGGGAGTGGGCTCTGCGCGATCCCGTCGGCGACCGCCACCGTCTCGATCTCGAGCACCGTCCCCGGCTCGGCGGTCACCTGGTACCCGAGCACGTCGCTCGTCGCGTCGCTGCGGCCCGACGGCCCCGCCTCCGTGATCGGCGCAGCATCGGACTCGGATGATCTCGCACTCGGCGTGGTGGTGTCGCCGCCCCCGCAGCCGGCCGCGAGCGCTCCGACGACGAAGACGGCGGCGAGCGCCTTCGCGACCAGTCGGCCGGTGTGCGGGGTGGCGGTGGGCATCGATGGCTCCTGGGCGGTCTCGAACGGTCTGGAACGGTCTGGACCGGTGCCAGCCCGCCCGGACAGGGTACGAAGCCCGATTTCACTCCGATGAAAGCGCGATCGGCGACACCGCCCATCGGACGGCACGCCGTCGTCCGGTCAGCCGGTAGGTTCGCGGCGGTGACGGGACCCGACCAAGGATCACCTCGCCTCCGACGCCAGCACCCGACGCCTCCCTTCGTGGGGCGGCGGCACGAGCTGGCGGCCCTCGTCGGCGCCCTTCCCGCGATCGGCGAGGCAGGGGCCCTCCACCTGATCCGAGGTGAGCCGGGAGCGGGCAAGACCCGCCTCGCCGAGGAGCTGGCGCTGGCGGCACGAGCGCGCGGCGTCGCCACCGTCGTCGGTCGCTCCTGGGACCGCGGCGACGCGCCGCTGTACTGGCCCTGGGTGCATGCCCTTCGATCGCTCCCTGGCCATCCCCGCACCAGCTCACTTGCCGAGCTGGTCATGCAGCACGACGCGGCGGGAACCGATCGCTTCGCGCTGTTCGACGCCACCGCCGCGCTGCTCGCCTCGGCCACCGATGACGCGCCGCTGGTCGTGGTCCTCGACGACCTCCACGACGCCGACATCGGGTCGCTCCTGCTCGCCCGCTTCGTGGCGCGGGAGCTCGACCGGCTGCCGCTCCTGCTCGTCGCCACCTATCGACCCGTCGAGGCGGCCCGTCGCCGCCAGATCGCCGATCACCTCGGGGCGCTCGAGCGCGAGGGCACCGCCATCGATCTCCGGGGCCTCTCGGTCGACGAGGTCGCCGAGCTGATCGGCGACGCGTCGGGCGCCGACGACATCCATCGCCGGACCGGCGGCAACCCGCTGTTCGTCCTGCACCACCGAGATCGGCCATCGCTGCGAGGCGCGATCCGGTTTGCCATCGATCCGGTCGGCGCCGACGTTCGGACGACTCTGGCCGCGATCGCCATCCTCGGTCCGGCCGCCGCCACGCCCGCGCGGGTGGCGGCGCTCACCGGATCGGGTGCGACGCGCACGCGCGGCCACCTGGACGATGCCATCGAGGCCGGACTGCTCCGGCCCGTGGACGGTACCGGCGAGCTGAACCTCACGCACCCGCTCGTGGGCGAGGTGCTCGTCGCCGAGCTCACCGAGGACGAGCGCGCCCACTGGCACGTCGCCGCGGCGTCCCAGCTCGCCGACGATCCCGAGCACCGGGTCGAGGTCGCCCGCCACCTCGTCGCCGCCGGCGCCGGCCACGAGGCTGACGCGTTCGCCGCCTGTCGTCGCTCGGCCGCGCAGGCCACCGGCGCCCTGGTCCACGAGGAGGCGGTCGATCACCTCGAGACCGCCCTGGCCCTGCTCGACCACCTACCCGGCGACACCCGGCGCGACCGCTGTGATGTCCTGCTCGAGCTCGGCGCGGCCCGCTGGCGCGCCAGCCTCCGCCCCGCCGCCGAGGAGGCCTTCGCCGAGGCCACCGAGTTGGCCGTCGATCTCGGTGACGCGTCTGCCCAGGCGGCGGCGGCGCTCGGCGGTGGCTACCGGTCCGAGGTGAGCGGTGACGACCTGGTCCGACGGGCCGAACGTCTGCATGCCGCGCTCGACTCGTACCCACCGGGCGACGACCCGGTGCGGGTCCGCCTGCTCGCCGATCTGGTCACCAACGAACTGCCCGCGCTCGAGCAGGCCGAGGCGATCGCGAGAGCCGACGACATCGTGGCCATGGCCCGACGGGTCGACGATCCCACCGCCACCGGCTACGCCCTGGTCGCCCGCCAGGTGGTGGAGCTCGGACCGTCGAGCTTGGCCTCCCGGTTGACCACGAGCCGGGAGGTCCTGGCGTCGGCCGAGCGCTCGGGTGATCGTGGTTTGGCGCTGCAGGGTCGCTTCCACCTCGTCGGTGCCCTGCTCGAGGCCGGCGACCTCCGGGCGATCGATGTCGAGCTCGCCGCCCACTCCCGGGCGATCGACGAGATCGCCGAACCGGCCTACGCCCGCCACGAACGCTGGTTCGCCACCATGCGCCTCATCGTCGCCGGCCGCGCCGACGACGCCGAGGACATGGCCGAGCAGGGACTGGTTGCGGCCGAGGAGGCCTCGGACCCCGACGCGCTGCTCGTCTACGGAGGTCAGCTGGGTGTGATCCGCTGGCTGCAGGGACGCGTCGGAGAGATGGAGCCTCTCTGGGTCGACGTACGCCGCGCCGATCCGGGCAACCCGGTGTGGACGGCCACGCTGGCCTGGCTGTGGGCCACCACGGGTCAGATCGATGCTGCACGGGGGGCGGTGCAGGCGGTCGGCGACCTCGAGGCGGTGGACCACGACCGGCACTGGCTGCTGACGATGACAGCGCTGGCCGAGGCCGTCGCCCTCGCGGGCGACACCGAACGAGCCGACGACCTGCGCTCGCGCCTGCTCCCGTACGCGGGTCGGGTCGTGCCCATCGCCATGGGCATCTCGTGGTGGGGGACGGTGGCGCGTCCGCTGGGGCTCCTCGCCGGGGCGCTCGGGCGGTACGACGAAGCGGAGCGCCACCTGAGCTCGGCGATCGAACTGACCGGCCGGCTCGGAGCCCGACCGTGGCTGGCTCAGGTGCAGCTCGACCTGGCCGAGCTCGATCTGACCCGGGGACAGGCGACGTCGAGCACCGCCCGCCTCGTGGCCGAGGCAACCTCGACGATCGAGTCCCACGGGCCGCTCCAGCTCCGCGATCGGTCGGCGACCCTCGCGGCCGCGCTGCCGGCCACTGCGCCGAACCCCGAACCTGCCACCGCGCTCACCATCGCCCGATCCACGATCGAGACCACCGCAGCCGACACGGACCGACGACCGCGCGTCGTCGTGCTCGGCGCGTTCGAGGTCACCGCGGCCGACGGAACCGTCGCCCGATGGACCTCTCGCAAGGCGCGCCAGCTCCTCAAGGTCCTCGTGGCCAGGCGTGGCTCGCCCGTCGCCCGGGAGCAACTCATGGAGGTGCTCTGGCCGGGAGAGGACCCCGAAGAGTTGAGCAACCGCCTGTCGGTCGCCTTGTCGACGGTCCGCCGGGCACTGGATCCCGCGCGCTCCCACGCCGCCGACCAGCTCATCGCCGTCGACGGCGATTCGGTGCGGCTGCGCCTCGACCACGTCGATGTCGATGTCGAGGAGCTCCTCGCGGCCGCGGCCACCGCGCTGGCGCAGTTGCGCGAGGCCGAGCGCACCGATTCCGTGCTCGACACGGTCACCGTCGCCCTCGGACAGGTCATGGCCCTGCACCGCGGCGACGCCATCGCCGACGAGCCCTACGCCGACTGGGCCGAGCCGCTGCGCGCCGAGACCCGGTCGGCGATGGTCTCGGTGGCCCGGGAACTGGCTCGGTTGGCCGAGGCCGACGGCGACGACCTCCTCGCGGTCGCCGCCCTCCGGCGGGTCCTGGAGTCCGATCCGTACGACGAGCCGGCGCACCTCGGCCTCATCCGGGTGTTCGACCGGCTCGGTGCGCACGGCCAGGCCCATCAGGCTCGCCGCGGCCACCGGTCGGCGATGATCGACCTCGGCGGACACGGCGACGGGGCGCCGGGCCCGACAGCGACGGCCGGCAGGTGGTAATCGTTCGACGATGGCTCCGACGTACGTGCGCTTCGACGGCGAGATCTACGGGTTCGGTACCGCGTCCGGCGATCGGTTCGTGGTGGGCCGCTGGCTCGAGTCGCCGTTGGGCGCGTTCGCCGATGTCATGCACGAGTCGTCGACGGGCGTGCGTACGCTCCACGCCCCCGACGACGACGTGGCTGAGCTCATCCGCGGCACCTACGAGTTCGACGGGTGCCGGATCGGTGCGGTCCGTGCGGATCGAGTCGGCGATGCCCTGACCCTCGAGACCGACGACCTGTCGATCGTCGTCGGCGTGGGGGCACGCACGGGGATCGGACGGCTCCTGCGGATGGTGCCTGCGCCACTCGCCCGTTCCCGGCGCTGGGCGGGGCTGGTCGACCCGGTCGTGCGGATCGTGTTCGACGGCGTGCGGACGAAGGGGACCGCCGGCAACGGACGCGTCGAGTGGTACGGCGCCACCGACCAACATCGGATCCTCCATGCGTCGGCCGTGCTCGACGGCACCGACCTCGGCGAGTTGGCCGATGTGTGGCCACCGGTGCGGTTCGGCTTCAGCTCCACGCCCCGACAGCCGTCGGTCGCCGCGGTGAGCACCACGATCCGCCTCTGACCGAGCGGGGCCTACGCCTCGATGTCGAGGCTCGACGTGAGGTTGGTGATCTCCAGGAGCCTCGTGACGGTGGGACTGGGTTTGCGCAGCAGGAGGAGGCCGTCGCGCTCGCGCATCGCCTTGTGCAGGTCGATCAGCACCCGGAGCCCGGAGGAGTCGATGAAGGTGACCTCGGAGAGGTCGAGCACGCAGGTCGGCGCGGACGAGCCGAACAGCGCGGTGCGGAGCTCGCCCTCGAGGCGAGGTCCGGTGGTGGGATCGATCTCACCGGCGGCGACGCAGTGCACCTCGGATGGCGAGACGGTGACGGTGATGGTCAGGCGATCGTCGGCGTCCACCAGGCGATTGTACGGCATCTCTGGGGGGAGCACCGCGTTCCCGCTCACCGGCCGCGGCGGGTGAGCACGAGGAGCGCGATGTCGTCGTCGCGGCGATCGAAGGGGAGCACGTGATCGAGCCGGGCGCGGATCCCGTCGGCGATCGTCTCGGCGCTGTCGGCGTCCGCGGCGGCCGCCTGCACGAGCTGTCGGAACTCCTCGTCGGTGAGGCCGTGGGGTGCAGGAACGTCGGTGGTGCCGTCGGTGAAGAAGACGACCGCGTCGCCCTCGTCGAGCGTGACGGTCGCCTCGCTGAAGTTGGTCTCGGCGAACACCCCGAGCAACGTGCCGGGGCCGCCGATCGCCCGTGCGCCGCCCGCATCGACGCAGATGGGCAACGGGTGCCCGGCGCAGACCACGTGCAGGGTCGCGTCCCCGTCGTTCACCGCAAGGTGGCCGTACACCGCGGTGCAGAACGAGTTGGTGTCGGCCCGCAGGATCGACCGGTTCAGCGCCTCCAGCACCGCGCACGGCTCGTCACCGTGCCACGCGCTGTCGCGGATGGTGTGACGCGCCAGTCCGGTGAGCGCGGCGGCGGACGGGCCCGTGCCGCACACATCGCCGACGACGAACGCCCAGGTTCCGTCGTCGAGGGCGAAGACGTCGTAGAAGTCGCCGCCGACCGTGATCCCCTCGCCGGCGGCCCAGTACCGCACGGCGACCTCGAAGCCGGGCACCTCCGGGAGCGACCGGGGGAGGAGGCTCTGCTGGAGCGTGTCGGCCACCAGTCGCTGCTGCTCGGCGAGCCGGCGGTTCTCGAGGCTGGAGGCGATGCGCCCGGCGACGAAGGTGGCCAGGTCGAGATCGCTCTCGGTGTAGCGCCGTGAGGAGCTCGTCATCACGAACTGCATGGCCCCGAAGATGCGAGCGCCCTTGACGAGCGGCACCGTGATCGCCGAACGCAGGGCGAGCTGGTCGATGATCTCGCGGGCGTCGTCGTCGATCTCGAACGCGTCGATGACCTGATCGGAGATCTCCGGGTGGAACTCGGCGCGACCCGTGCGGATCACCTGGGGAACGCCTCGGGGCGCGTCCGGGTCGTACGGGAACCGCTCGCGCAGCTGGTTGGCGTACTCGACCATCGACGGGTCGGCGTGCGCGATCGCCATGTCCGGCGTGCCGCCGGCGTCGGGGTCGGCCAGCACGTGGATGGCGCACCAGTCGCCGAGCCTCGGAACCGCCGCCCGGGTGACCCGGGCCATCAGCTCCACGCGATCGGGCGACGAGGCGAGCGCTTCGTGGATGGCACTGAGGAACTCCATGCGTTCGCGCAGCACGCGCTCGCGCCGAGCGGTGGCCACCGCCAGATTGGACAGCCGCGCGGTCTCGATCTCCTGCACCATGCGAGCCGTCACGTCGATGCAGCAGCCCACGGTGCCCGTCACCTCGTCATCGGCGCCGATCGTCACCCCGCCCGCTCCGACGATCCAGTGCACGCTGGCGTCCGGCCACACCACCCGGTGCTCGATCCGGTAGGTGCCATGCTCGTCGATCGCGTGCTCCACCTGCTCGAGGACGGCGCCGCGGTCGTCGGGGTGGATGAGCGAGAGGTAGGTGTCGTACGTCCCGTCGAAGCTGCCGGGCTCCAGGCCGAAGAGCTGCTCCAGTCGTTCGTCCCACACCGTCGTGCCGGTGGCCATGTCCCACCGCCAGGTCCCCAGCCCGCCGGCGCTGAGTGCCAACTGGAAGTGGCCGCTCAGCTCGTGGACCTGCTGTTCGGCGACCCGCAGGGCGGTGACGTCCTCGGCCGACCCCACGATCGCGATCACGGCGCCGGTGGCGTCGCGCACGGGGTGGGTGATGGTGTTCACGCGGATGAGGTCTCCGCTGCGGCGGCGCACCGTGCGATCGCCGGCGCTCGCGTGCCCCGCACGGAGGCCGTCGAGCTCGTCGCGGTTGCGGGCGAGGTCGGCCGGTGGCGCCAGGACGTCGATGACCGACCGCCCGAGCACCTCCTCCTCGCGCCAGCCGTAGAGGTCGGCGGCCGTGGTGTTCCACACCAGGATCGAACCGTCGGCATCGGTCACGACGACGGCTCGCGGCAGCGCGTCGAGGACGGCTCGGTGATCCACCGCCGGGTGGAGCGGGGCTTCGGAAGCGTTCATGGTGTGCTCATGACGGTGATCGAGCCAGGTCGGCTCGGCGACGTCCCCGGAGGGGACCGATGTCATCGCCAGCGGTCGAGCTGGCTGGTGGGCGTCTCGAACCCATGGGCGACGCCCCAGAGCACCGCTTGCGTTCGACTGGACACGCCGATCTTGCGGTAGCTGCTGCGGATGTAGGACTTGATGGAGTTCGGGCTCAGGTAGGTGAGCTCGGCGATCTCCTGGTTGGATCGGCCCTGGGCGATGAGCGCGATGATCTCCGACTCCCGCTCGGTGAGCCCCTCCTCGCGCCCCGGCCAGTCGTGGGTCGAGGTGGTGCGGGCGGTGGACGGACTCGGGCTCACGACGACCTCGCCGGCATGGATGCGCACGAGGGCGTCGACGAGCTCGGCCGCTTGGAGCGTCTTGGACAGGTAGCCCCGAGCGCCCTTGGTGAGCGCGGCCTCGACGAGCTCGGGAGCGAACGCCCAGGTGTAGACCGCCACCTGCCGGGCGAAGGGGTTGGCGATGAGCGTGACGATGTCGTCGCGGTCCGCTTCGGGCTGGGCGAACGTGTCGTACAGCGCGATGTCGACCGGGGAGGTCACCGGCTCGCGGGCATCGATCTCGACCACCTCGATCTGGTCGCGGTACCGCTCGAACATGTGCGCCACGCCGCGGAGGACGACCTCGTAGTCGTCCACCAGCGCCAATCGGACGGGGCTTCCTCCGGGAACGCTGCTGGTCGGCTTCATCTGTGGAGGACCTTACGGCCCCAAGGGATGGGTTGCTCCACCCCTACGGGTGATTGTCGATCCAACCCGTTGGGGTGGTGGTCAGGAGGTCTGTTCGCCGTCGAGTTCGGATAGGAGCTTGACGATGCACCGAACGACGACAGGGGGACACGTGCGAGTTGAGCTCACAGCCACGATCCGAGGCGGGGAGCGGCGGGTGCGGTGGGACAACGGAGAGCTCACCGGCGACGACGAGATCCTCCGCCGGCTCGGGACGTGCGGGGTCCCCATCGACCGGAGCGATCTGGTGTCGGTGCTCCGTGGCGTCGAGATGGTCACCGCGCAGCATGTGGACGTCGTCAACCTCGACATCGCGGGATCGGCCGAGGGTCCGAACCGGCCTCGCACCCTCTTCGCGCGACCGCTGCGCTGAGCGACCCTCGATCAACCGGCCGACGGCCGGATGAGGAACTTCTGTCCCGTCGCCTGACGGGCGTAGGTGGCGATGGCATCGAGATCGAGGGCGCCGGCGAGGGAGACCTCGTCGGTGTAGTGGCTGGCGAAGGTGGTCTCGAGCTCGTCGACCACCCGCTGGCGCAGGCGCATCATGCCCCCGACCCCCAGCCCGGCCAGGAACGGGGTCAGCAGCCAGCCCCCGACCCCCCACGCCATGCCGAAGTCGCGGGTCAACTCGGTCGGACCCCGATCGAGGCCGCCGTAGATGTACACCTGCTTGTGGACCGTGCTGCCGTAGCGGTTGTACTCCCCGCCGTCGGCGTTGGCGGCGGCCTCCATGGCGCCCAGGATCTGGCCGGCGAGCGGTCCGCCTCCGACGGCATCGAAGGCGAGCGTGGCACCGGTGGCCACGAGTGCTGTCGTCAGGTCGTCGGTGAAGGTCGGCGATCCCGAGCTCACCACGTGCTCGGCGCCGATCTCTCGGAGGATCGCCTCCTGCTCCGGTCGGCGCACGATGTTGACGAGGCCGACGTCATCGGCGAGGCAGATGCGGTTGAGCATCTGGCCGAGGTTCGACGCGGCGGCGGTGTGCACGAGCGCCGTGTGGCCCTCGCCCCGCATGGTCTCCACCATCCCCAGCGCGGTGAGGGGGTTGACGAAGCACGACGCGCCCTTGGCCGCCGAGGTTCCGTCGGGCAGCGCCATGCACATCATGGCGGGCACCGCCCGGTACTCGGCGTAGCTCTCGCCGCCGGCGAAGCCCACCACCTTGCCGTCGAGTGCCTGGGCGGCGTCGCCCGTCCCGGCGGCGACCACGGTGCCCGCCCCCTCGTTGCCGACGGGCATCGACGTGCCCACCCGGGGTGCCAGACCCCGCATGGCCCGGTCGGGGATGGGGGCGGTGACGACCGGATCGTCGGCCGGCCCGGAGGTGGTTGCTCCCCGTACG
>JBBSTY010000079.1:0-18740 GCA_038235385.1 Acidimicrobiales bacterium
GCCGGCCACCCCCCCCCGGACCCGCACGACCTCCCAGCTTGCGGGTCCGGGCGCGTCCGGGCTCAGGTGGCGTGCGGCTCGACGGGCGGGCGGGCTCGCGTCAGGTGGGCGAACGGGCAGCTCAGAGATCGGGCAGGTGCATGTCGAGGTTGGGCTCCTCGAGGCCGCCGTCGATCTCGATGATCTTCCCCGTGACCCACGACGACGCGGCCGACGCGAGGTACAGCACGCCGAGGGCGATGTCGTCGGGATCGCCGAGGCGACGCAGCGGGGTGCGCCGAACCATCTCCTCGTGCAGGTCGGAGTTCTCGAGCACCACCTCGAGCGCCGACGTCGCGGTGGAGCCCACCGCGATGGCGTTGACCCGTACCTTCGGAGCGAGATCGGCGGCGAGCAGGCGGGTCATGTGGGTCAGCGCCGCCTTGGCCGTGCCGTAGCCGACGAACCCTCGATCGCGCAGCCGACCGATCGCCGAGGAGATGTTGATCACCGAGCCGCCGGATTCGAGCAGGTGGGGTGTGGCCGCCTTGGTCAGCGCGAACGCGGTGGTGACGTTGAAGTGGAAGGCGCGCTCCATGAACCCGGCCGAGGTCTCGAGGAACGTGCGCGGCATCGATCCACCGGCGTTGTTCACCACGATGTCGAGCCGCCCGAAGCGCTCGACGGACTCGGCCACGAGATGATCGAGCTCGTCGAGCTCGTTGACGTCGAGCGGCACCACCAGTGCCTGACGGCCGAGGGCGCGCACCTCGTCGGCGACGACCTCGAGCTGGCCCTCGGTGCGTGACGCGAGCACGACATCGGCGCCCGCCTCGGCCAGGACCCGTGCGCTCGCGGCGCCGATCCCCCGACCCGCCCCGGTGACGACCGCGACCTGATCGGTGAGTTGGAAGCGTTCGAGCGCCATGGGTGTCCTTCCCGGTGGAAACGGCCGGTTCGGGTTCCGACACGTCGACCGGTCCGACGACCGGCCGGCCCACGGTACTCCCCGCTGCACCCCGCATCTGATGCCGCGTCAGGAATCGCACCCGAGCCCGGAGGACCCTCGCCGAGCGGCCGGAACCCACCTGATCATGTCCGCCTGCGACCGCCATCGGACCGGGTCCACGTCGTTGAACGACACGAAGCCCGCTACGTTGTCGGCGCGCTCGCGCGCTCGCGAACGCCGGATCGATCAAGGGGAACAGATGCGCATCGGGATCTTCACCGAACGCAAGACCGTCGACGAGCTCGTCGCCGACATCGCGGATGCCGCCGAGCGAGGGTTCGAGAGCGCGTGGGTGCCCCAGATCTTCGGGATCGACGCGATGACCGCGCTGGCGGTCGTCGCGCGCGAGGTGCCCGGCATCGCGCTCGGCACCGCGGTCGTGCCCACCTATCCCCGCCATCCGTCGATGATCGCCGCCCAGGCCCTCACGCTGAACCAGATCAGCGGTGGCCGGTTCTCCCTCGGGATCGGGCTGTCGCACCAGATCGTGATCGAGTCGATGTTCGGCTTCTCCTACGACAAGCCGGTGCGCCACCTCCGCGAGTACCTGTCGATCCTCATGCCCCTCGCGCACGGAGAGACGTCCGCCTTCGCCGGCGAGACGCTCACCGGCAACCTGGCGCTGGAGATCCCCGGCGCCACCCCGTTGCCCGTGCTCGTGGCGGCGCTCGGTGCGCAGATGCTCCGCGTGGCCGGTACCCGTACCGAGGGAACCGTCACGTGGATGACCGGACCCGACACCATCGAGTCCCACGTGGCGCCGTCGATCTCGTCGGCGGCCGCCGACGCCGGACGCGACGCTCCCCGGATCGTGTCCGCCCTCCCGGTGTGCGTCACCGACGACGAGGCGGCGGCACGCGAGAGCGCCGGCAAGAACTTCGCCATCTACGGTCAGCTCCCCTCGTACCGGGCCATGCTCGACCGCGAGGGTGCCGCCGGCCCGGCCGACGTGGCGCTGGTCGGCACCGCCGACCAGGTCCGCGCCGGTGTCGAGCGCATGTTCGAGGCGGGCACCACCGAGTTCGTCGCCGTGCCGTTCGCCAACCGCGACGCCACCCTCGAGGCGCTCCAGGAGCTGCTCTGACCACCTGCTCATCGGGTCGTTCGCCGTGGCCACCGATCGGTCGGTGGCGATCAGGGCGTGGCGATCAGGGCGTGGCGATCAGGGCGTGGCGATCAGGGCGTGGCGATCAGGAGGGTGCGCTCGGCAGGCTCTTGAGGATCCACTCGCTCATCGTGTTGTTGCGGGTGGCGTCGAGATCGATGAACTGCACGATGTGGTCGAACATGGTCTTCTGGTTGCGCGCCATGCGCTCGGGGTCGCCGTCGGCGTTGTAGAACCGCATGGGATCCACGATGTGCTCGCCGCTCGGCCACGCCTCCTCGACGATCCCCATGAACGGCGGCGCGTCGGGCGTGAGGGGTCGCGCCACGGCGTTGCGCACGTAGCGCATGCGCGGCTGCACCTCGGCCGACATCGGCGAGATCCGGGTGTGCCAGAAGTCGATCCAGTCGAGGTGCGCCATCCCCCGCTTGAGCGGGAAGAAGCTGCAGGTCAACACGGCTGGTGAGCGCTCGCCGTCGGGCCAGTCGCGCGGACCCGACCACCGGCTCTCGCCGTAGTCGGTGTAGAGCGACTCGGTGACCACGTACCCGGCGATCCGCTCGGCGACATCGGTGAGCACCGCCTCGAAGGGGTGGCGGTCGTCGCAGCGCTGCAGCCAGATCGACACGATCGCGCTCACCTGGGGATCGCCGTCGGTCGGAGGGATCGGGGGCGGGACCTGGGCGTGATCGTCGTCGAGGTCCATCGTCAGGGCAACCGGTTCGAGGTCGAGGAGACGGAAGCCGACCTCGTCGATCATCGTCGTGCGCACCCCCTCCGGCGTCGTGCCCTCGGGCAACCACACCAGGTACATGAGCTTCTCCACGACGGCCTCCGTTGCTGTTGCCCGACGTCTCGGCGCTGCCGTCCCAACCGGCCGGCGAGGCCGAGCATAGGGGGCGTCGAGCGGAGCTGACGATCCGTCAGGCCCGCTCCCCACGACGTACCATGCCGCGATGAAGTGGACCGTTCCGTTCCCGTTGTTCGCCGCCGACCACCTCGTGCCCATGGCCGTCGCCGCCGAAGCGGCGGGCTTCGACACCATCGCCATGCCGGACTCGATCTTCTACCCCGAGACCGTGTCCGCCGAGTATCCGTACTCGGCCGACGGAGGCCGGTTCTGGGAACCGGAGACCCCGTTCGTCGATCCCTTCGTGGGCATCTCCGCCATGATCGCCGTGACCGACCGGATCCGGTTCACCACCAACGTCGTGAAGCTGCCGTTGCGCGACCCGCTGCTGGTCGCCAAGCAGCTCACCTCGATGGCGGTGCTCTCGAAGAACCGGATGAGCATCGGGGTCGGGTTGAGTTGGATCCCCGAGGAGTTCACCTGGACCCGAACCGAGATGCGCACCCGGGGCAAGCGCGCCGATGAGATGATCGAGATCATCCAGTTGCTCGCCGCCGGCAACGGCCCCGAGTTCGTCGAGTACCACGGGCGCCACTACGACTTCGACCGGCTGATGATGTCCCCCGCCCCCGATCGGCCGCTCCCCGTGTACGTCGGCGGTCTGTCCGACCCGGGGTACCGGCGCGCCGCCCGTCTCGCCGACGGGTGGATCTCGGTGCAGAACACCGAAGCCGAGATCACCCACGCCGTCAGCGAGATCAACCGCTACCGCGCCGAGTACGGGCGCGCCGACCGACCCTTCGAGTTCAACGTCCTCTGCACCGACGTGTTCGACCTCGACGGCTACCGGCGTCTGGCCGAAGCGGGGGTCACCGAGCTCCAGGTGGTGCCGTGGTACTTCACGGGCAACGATCCCGAGGACCTGCAGAACCGCGTCGATTCGCTGGCCTGGTGGGCCGACACCGTCATCGCCGCCTACTGACCGACCCGTCGTCGCCCACCGATCCGGCGTGGCACCGCGACCCCCGGGGCCTCGGCGACACGCACGGACCGCAGGCGGGTGTCAAGGCTCAGCTGGGGACGGCGTTGATGGTGAACTGCCAGTTGACGACGACGCCGTCCTCGTCCGGCCGCAGCTGCAGGGTGGGTGCGTAGCCGGGGCGGGGGTCGCCGGGGAAGTAGCGGCCGGGATCGACCTCGCCGCGTTCCATCGCCGGCAGCGCGCTGGCCAGGTAGTCGCTGATGGCCTGGCGGTCGCCACCGAACCGGGCCACGAACGCGTCGATGCGCTCGTCCCACGCCCCGTCGTGCAGCTGGGTGGTGGCCAGCTTCACGGTGCTGATCGTGCCGTCGCGCCCGGCGTCGCCGATGGCGAGCCCGAACGAGCCAGTGACGACGTCGCCGCCGGGCAGGGTGAGCACGACCGCCACACCGTCGCGGCCGAGCGTCTCGGCCGAGACGACATCCTCGAACCGGCTGCCCAGATCACGGGGCGACCGAGGTCGGGAGAGGTCCCACTCGGCTCGGACGGTGTCGGTGCCCGATCCGCTGTTCGTGGTCTCGGTGGTCATGGCGCCTCCTTCGGGAGGGGTCGGGTCGGCGGTGCAGGCCGTGAGCGCGAGCACGGCCACGGGTGCAACGAGTGCGGCGATCAGACGGAGTCCGCCCGACCGGTTCGACCGGTTCGATCGGACCGGCCCGGACGGCTGGGTCCGATCCCGGGGCAGTCGAGGTGCGGCGGCGACGGCGGGGGGTTCGGTCACGGGGCCACGCTGGGCAGGGCGCCACGCCGCCCCGGGTCGGGCGCCGCCGAGGTGGCCGTCGGGCCCATCGGCGGGGCGGGTCGGGCCCCGGGTCGAGGTCGAGGGCCGGTGTTCTCGGTCGGGGTCCCGGTCGGGTCCTGGGTCGGGGTCACTGGTCGACGTCGATCTTCCAGCCGGTGAGCATGTGCTCGAAGATGTCGTCGATGCGGTTCAGGGTGGTGAGGTCGCCGGCTCGGTCGCCGACCGGGGTCTCGAGCACCGACAGCACGTCCGAGCGCGGAAGGTCGAGGTAGGTGGGCAGCGTGTCCTGTTGGATGAGCGCCCACCGGTCGTCGAAGTTGGCGATGTTGCCGTCGGGCAGCGGCGTGGTGATGGTGACGGTCCCCTGGACGGGGTTGTCGCCGCTGACCCCGATGTGCGGGATGGGTCCCAGACCCGGGAGGTCGCGTGGCGTGCCCACGTAGACGTCGTCGGGTCCGACCCCGATCGGGAAGCTGGCCTCCCACGGGAAGACGTCGGCGTAGCCCTGCGCGCCGGGTACCGACGGTTCGCCGACGAGCGTCATCAGGTAGGTGAGCGCCGGTCCGGTGACCCGTCGGTTGTACATGGCGTCGTACTCGTCACGGATGATCTCGGACTGCTCTCGGCGCAGCAGCGCCTCGTTGCCCTGCTGCAAGAGGGCGTCGTCGCCGGTGCGATGACCCTCGTCGATCATCTCCCACGCCTCGAGCACATCGGGGCCGACGGTGCCGTCCTCGACCATGGCCTCGATGCCGGCCAGCCCGTCGGTGGTGTACGCCTCGTGCTGCGGCGCCATGTCCATGAAGATCTCGCGCTGCATGTCGAGGAAGGTCCGCTCGTAGTAGCGGAACTCGTCCTCGAGCTCCTGCGCGCTCATGGAGGCGAGCTCGCGGAGGCTGCTCCCCACCCCGCCGGGGAACATCACGTCGAGCACGTCGTCGATCGACACGCCCGGCGGCAGCCGGTCGAAGAACGGGTTGTCGATGAGCCGACGCGCCATGTCGGCCAGATCGGCGAACGAGTCGAGATCCTGGAACCCGGCGTAGAAGCTGGGACCGATCAGCGCGGCCATGCCTGCCCACAGCAGCTCGGGGTGGTCGCGGTAGAGCTGCGCGTAGTACTCGTAGACCGCCTCGATGTTGGCGCGGTTGCCGTCGACGCCGGCGTTCGGGTCCCACGAGTCGGGGTCGATCCCGGCGTGCTGGTACGCCTGGTCGAGGTAGTCGTCACCCGTCGGAGGTCCACCACTCGGCGGCGGGATGCCGGGAACCTGCGACCCCGGCCCGCCACCCCAGGCCGACCCGCCGGCCGCTTCGCTCGTACGGGTCTGCTCCTCGGCGTTGCGTTCGAGCGCCGCCGACGCCCGCTCGAGCAGCGTGGCCACCTCGGCGAGCGATCGCCGCCGGTGCTGGTGCCAGTCGGCGCGGAACGTCTCGGCCGCCGGGCCGGCCCACGGCGCGGTGCGGAGGATGCCGTCGAGGTCCTGCCACGACCGGTCGAGCCGCTGGCCGGCGCGCCGCATGGTCTGGGCGAGCGACACCAGTTCCTGTGGGTTGCTCCCGACCATCTCGGCGACCATCGACCGACCCTTCTCTCGTCCGGCCTCGGATGGTATCGACCGCAGACCGTCCCGAGTACGGGGAGAAGTCCCCGCCGGCAGGCGATCCCCGGACGACGAGTTGTCTCGAGCGGCGCCGGCCGCGACGGTTGAGCCATGACCGCTCCGCCCGAGCCGCCGACGCCGACACCCCCCTCACCCGACGAGCACGGGCTGTTGCTGCCCGACGGGTCCACCGTCGACGTCGCTCCCGAGGGTGCCGACCGCGACGACGCGGCGACCGCTCGCGCCGAGCCGTCCCGCTCGCCGTACTCGCCCATCGCCGTGATCGCCCGGCCGGTGCGGCGCATCACCAAGGTCCAGGCCATCGCCCTCGTCGTGTTCACGCTGGTGTCGCTCGGCCCGATCCTCGCCCTGATCGTGGTGCTCCGCTCCGACACCACGACCGTCCCGGTGGTCGTGGACGAGGAGCCGATCACGGCCGAGGACGGCCTCAACCTCGGTCTCACCATCACGTCGGTCAACGCCGTGACCCGCGAGGTGTCGATCCGCATGACCGTCAAGTCCTCCTCCACCGGGCCGACGGGGCTGATCGAGGGGGGGCGCATGACCGAGACGGTCGACATCGGCCTCCCGGCTTCGCCCGGATCGCTGCAAGGCGACAGCACGGTGACCCTCGAGAAGGGATCGACCGTCAGCGCGGTCGAGTTCATGGTGCAGCTCACGAACGGTTCGATCGCCCGGTACCCCTACGACACGTACGAGGCCGAGATGCTGATCATCGCGTCGCGCGCTCCTGACGGCGCAGCGTCGGCGGGAACCGCCGGCGGGGTGGGTTCGGCGACGACGAGGTCCGGCGAGTCGGGCACCCTGCCGGTTCGGATCCCGGTGCCCATCAGCGTCAAGGTGTCGGCGGACGTGCCCGGGTACGTGGTCGAGGGCCAGCTCGAGGCGGACCAGCCCGCCTCCAACCGCTCGATCGTCCTCGACGTGCGCCGCAACGGACCCACCCTGCTCTACACCACCTGGATCATGTTGCTGTGGTGGGCGCTGTCGCTGAGCGCCGTGTTCATCGTGTGGTCGGTGTCGATCTGGCGGACGAGCGCCCCCGCGTGGGCGTACGGCTACCTGGTCGGCGTCCTGTTCTCGCTGGCGCCGCTGCGCGGGGCGCTGCCGGGTCAGCCGCCCCCCGGGGTGCTCATCGACTACGTGTCGTTCTACTGGGCGGTCGGCACCGTCGGGGTCGGCCTGGTCCTGCTGGTCTCGTTCTTCGTGCGCGACGCCCGCCAGGACGGACGATCCGGTGCGAGCTCGACGGAGTCCGACGGTGATCCCGACGACCCCGACGACCCGAACGTCGAGCCCGTCTCGGCACCGGTGGAAGCCACGACCTCGCTGCCCGTCGCGATCGGGACCGAGCCCGTGGTGACGAACGATGTCGTTGCGCGCCCGAGCGATCCGACTCCGACTCCGACTCCGACATCGGCCTCCGACTCGGCACCCCACGATCACCCTCGCCGCTGAGCAGCCGTCGACCCCGCGACGAGCCTTCGGACAGGGCGACACGCGGCTGCGGTGGTGCCCCGCCCTCCTGTCCGCATCACCAGGCGTCGCGTGGTGACGAGCTCCGTCGGCGGCGCTGGTCACCGCGGCTCGTCGTCGTGGGTCCTGGCATCTCGCGATGCGAACGCGGTGCCCGGTTCGCCGACGTCGCCGACGACGGCGTCACCCTCGGTGCTGTAGGTCGCCGCCAGCTCGGCGCCGACGCGTGCCAGCGCCGCACGCAGCTCGGGGGGATCGTCGATGACGAGCGCGGCGCCGAAGCCGGCGATCTCCGCGGCGAGCGACCAGAACGAGTGGCCGCGGAGCTCGACGGCGACCCGACCATCGGCACCCCCGGCACCCATCGCGAATCGGGTACCGAGCACCATGCGCAGTGCGCCGAGGATCGATGCATCGGCATCACCACGGGCCAGCACCGTTGTGCGCA
Source organism: Acidimicrobiales bacterium (assembly GCA_038235385.1). Taxonomy (GTDB): domain Bacteria; phylum Actinomycetota; class Acidimicrobiia; order Acidimicrobiales; family Acidimicrobilacustridaceae; genus JBBSTY01. The sequence continues at coordinate 8,276 of JBBSTY010000079.1, forward strand.
TGCGCTCGACGTCGTCCACGACCAGCTGCCACGCCTCGGACAGGTCGAAGCCCTCGGGGCGCACCACGGAGTCACCCGTCCCGTGGGTCGAGGTGATCCGATCGACGCGGAACGTGCGCATCCCGGCCTCGGTGTCGGCGATCAGGTACCAGGTCGCCCCCTTGGCGGCGATGCCCAGCGGGTGGACCACCCGCACGCTGGCCGCCCCTCCACGGTCGACGTAGGCCAGGCGCAGCTGCATCCCGGCGGCGACGGCACGTTGCACCTCGTCGAGGCGGGGCGGCGGCGGACGACCGGGCTCCGTGCGCTCCCACCCCGCGGGATCGACCACCATCGAGCTCGACGCCCGCTCGGCACTCTCGCGGAGCGGCCCCGGCAGCGCCCGGATCAGCTTGCGCAGCGCCGATCGCACCTCAGGGGTGGCGCCGGCGTGCGGCCCGGCGACCAGGAAGAGCGCCCGCGCCTCGTGCGAGGTCAAGCCACTGAGATCGGTGGTCCCGCCGCCGGCGAGACGCCAGCCGCCCCCACGACCCTGCACGCTGTAGACGGGGAGCCCGGCGACCCCGAGGGCGTCGAGGTCTCGCCGCGCGGTGCGTTCGGAGACCTCGAGCTCGGCGGCGACCTCGGCCGCGGTGACCTGGCCGCGCCGTTGCAGCAGCAGGAGGATCGCCACGAGTCGGTCGGCACGCATGCTCGGAGCTTCTCACCTGAACCGGTCATCCCGTGGCCTGTTTGACCGCGGATGATGGTCCGCATGGAAACAACACGACCACCCGTCACCCTCGATCCCACCGATCCCCGCGCCACGTTCGCCGAGGCCGTCGCGCTCGGCACCACGGTGATCGCCGCGGTTCGCGCCGACCAGCTCGGTCTGGCTTCGCCGTGCGACGAGATGAACGTGCGGCAGCTCCTGGGCCACCTCGTGATGGTGCTCCAACGCGTCGCTCGCGCCGGCCGCGACGAGGACCCCGCCACCTGGCCGGGCGATCTCGTCGGCCTCGACGAGATCGAGGCCGCGGTTGCGTGGCCCGAGGCGGCCCACGAGGTCCAAGCCGCCTGGACCGACGACGCGCTGCTCGACCGGCCGACGAGGCTGCCGTGGACCACCGTGTCGGGGGGCGAGATGCTCGCCATCTACACCAGCGAGCTGACCATGCACACGTGGGATCTGGCCCGCGCCACCGGTCAGCACCCCGAGTGGAACGACCGGGTGATCGAGGTCTCGCTCGCCGCCATGCACGCCGAGCTCCCGATGGCCGACCGCACCGAGATGTGGGAGAACCTCGCGGCGTCGTTGCCGCCCGGCGTTCCCTTCAGCCCACCCTTCGCCTCGGCCGTCGCCGTCGCCGACGACGCCCCGCTCATCGACCAGTTGGTGGCCTGGAACGGACGCACCCCCTGAGGGTGCGATCCCTCGATCCGCTCCTGCGATCCTGTCGCCCCACGTGTCGGCGGGGCGCGGACGTCAGACAGCGGTGCCGAACCGGGTGACGGTGTTGCTGTTGCCACCGGTGAACCAGATGGTGCCACCGGCGGGAACTGCGTCGGACGACGCCGGAGCTGTGCCTAGGCTCCCGACATGATCGTGGAACCACTCGCGCCGGAGGACCGATCCGACGCCGCCGATCTCTGGGCCGCAGCGGGACTGACCCGACCGTGGAACGATCCGCTCGCCGATTTCGATCGTGCCATCGGAGGTGCGACGTCGACGGTGCTCGGCGTGCGCCGGGATCGCGAGCTGGTTGGCACGGTGATGGTCGGCCACGACGGCCACCGGGGGTGGGCGTACTACGTCGCCGTGGCCAGTGCGCGTCGCGGGACCGGACTCGGCGCCGCCCTCATGGGTGCGGCCGAGGAGTGGCTGCGGGGCGCCGGCGCCGTCAAGGTGCAGTTGATGGTGCGCGGGTCCAACGCCGAGGCCGTCGCGTTCTACGAGCACCTGGGCTATCAGCCCGAGCCGGTCACGGTTCTGTCGCGTCGGCTACCGGCGTGACGCTCGGGCGATCCGGTGCAGGTTCGACGCCCGCCGATCGGCGAGGATGCTGGCGGTGAGTGCGACCTACTCCGATGTCGACGGCAGCTCGGATCCGGCCGACGCCGTTCGGTGGCAGGACCACGTCGATCGATGGCCCCAGGTCCAGGCGTACAAGCGTCGGGTGACCGCGTTGCTCGACGCCGCGGACCCGGTCCTCGATGTCGGCTGCGGCCCCGGCGGCGACCTCGTCGGGGCCTCCATCGGCCGAGCGGTGGGGATCGACCACTCGATGACGATGTGCGCGGCGGCCGCGGCACGGTCCGCGATCGTCTGTCGTGGCGACGCGCACGCACTCCCGTTCGCCACCGACACGTTCGGTGGCGTTCGCACGGACCGGGTGCTGCAACACGTGCGCGACCCGGCGACGGTGCTGGATGAGCTGGTGCGGGTGGTACGCCGGGGCGGACGGCTCGTGGTGGCCGAACCAGATCAGGAGACGCTGGTGATCCATGTCCCCGGCGTCGCCCACGAGCTCGTCGACCGAGTCAAGCGGTTGCGCCGTGACGTGGGGTACCGCAACGGGCGGCTGGCGTCGTCGCTGCCCGCGGAGCTCGACGGACGGGGGCTCCACAAGGTCACGGTCGATGCCTTCCCGCTGGTGCTCACCGATCCCGATGACGCCTTCGGACTACCGACGTGGCCAGCGTTGTGGCGCAACGTCGGCGGGTTCACCGACCGCGAGCTGGCGCGATGGCACGACGGCGTGGAACAGGGTCGACAGGGAGGGTTCGTCTACTCGGTCGTGTTCTTCGTCGTCGCCGCCACCGCGCCCTAGAGGAAGCGCCACGCCTCGAGCGTCGTCGTGAGCAGCGACGGGTCGAACCGGATGCCCGTCACAGGTCACGATGCGATCGGGTGTGATGTTCTGGGACGGCGCGCCGACGGCTCGGCGCCGGAACGGCTCGGCCGTCGGCTCGGAGTTGAGCGTGGGCGCCGACGAGGCATGACCTTCGGATCCCCCTGAACGTGCGGTCGCGTTGGCCTCGGGCCGGCGAAGCGGCCGCGGTGGGCACGCCGCCTCGGTGCCCGACCGACGACGAACAGGTGACGACGTCTCCTTCGTGGTTCCGGGCCACCCGGGATCCGAACGTGATGGGCGTGCGGTCGCCCAGAGGTATCCTCCGGCGTTCGTTTGGGCGCGGAGCTTCACGCCGAGCCCCACGCGGACGTCCCGCCCACGTAGCTCAGGGGATAGAGCAACCGCCTCCTAAGCGGTAGGTCGGCAGTTCGAATCTGCCCGTGGGCACCACGTGGCGGGGTGACCGACGGACGCGCACGGTTGGTGGCCACCAAGAACTGCCCGCTCGCCCGGCGGTGTCCATCAGACGAACGATGCGTCGATTCTTCTCGTCGGTCCCGAGGCGGAGGCCGGCGGCGAAGGGTGCCAGCACCCGTCCAAGATCCGGGGCGCGACGTTGGAAGCGGGCTGTCAGGCCCGTCGCCGTCCGCGACGCTCCGTCTGCGCTTCTCGCGACCTCGACGGGACTCGGTTCGAGCGTGCTGATCGCCGACAGCGTGCACGCCTGGTGGTCACTGACGGGCTTGTCGGCGCACCATCATGTCGAGTGTCGGCCAGGGGGGACCGTCGCGCAGCGCGCTCAGAAATTGCTGTCTGACGCGCTTCCCGTTCGGGAACTGGTCGCCTCGGTCCCAACGCCACGCGGCGACCATCGCGAGAACGAGCTGACGGCAGTCGCTCAGCAGCACGTGGTCGATCCCCGGATAGTGGTGGCTGACCGCCTCGGGAACATGGGCGAGATCGAACTCGACGGGCCCACGGCAGCACGTCTCGAGGTCGATCAACCGCGGCCCTTGCTTCGTGCTGAGCACGTTGCCCGGATGCGGCTCGCCGTGGATCAGCTGCTCGCGGACGCTGCGTTCGCCGATCGATCGTCGCAGGCTCGCAAGTGCACCGCTGAGAAGCTCGCGGTCTGCGTCCGCGAGCTCCGGGGTGAGATCCGGGCTCGCGACGAGCGCCTCCGCCTCCGCGACGCGGTCCGTGAACGACGGGCTCGCCACATCGAGCCTGCGCATGCCGACGTGCAGCCGCTCGAGCGCATCGGCGTAGTCGGCGGGTGAGACCTCGGGTGTCACGGGCTCGTAGTAGGTCCACAGCGTGACCGCGAAGCCATCGTCGACATGCACGAGCGGGTCCACCCGGGGGTCGAGCGTGCCGACCGGGCATCCGGCCTCAGCGAGCCGTTGCGCGAGCTCGACTTCGAACTGTGCAACGTCCTGGCCCACGTGGGCGACTCGGGCCACGACGTCGCACGGCGTCAGCCGCAGCGCCAGCTTGTTCGAGTTGTGGAGAACGGTCGCGTCATCAGCGGGCAGGTCGACCATCACGGCGATCGACATCGCGGCCTCGATCGCTAGGGTGACGTCGGGTGGTTCCACCGAGTGATCCTGACATCGGACGAGGCGCTCCCGCCTCCGCAACGGCCCGATCCGCTCGGCGGCGAGCGCATGTCGCCGTGCTGGCGGTACGTGGCGGGGTCGGCAGCGCCCGGCTCAGTCGCGTTCTCGAGATCGATGACCGCGGAGATCCGGCTCTTCGAGCTGCGTCACGTCGAAGCGGTCAGCCAGGTCGAGCTCGCCGGTCGCCTCGATGTGACCCAGGGGACGATCTCCGAGCTCGAGCACTCCGACGATGTGCGGGTCTCCACGCTGCGTCAGTACCTCGACGCGCTCGGCGCCCGCCTGGAACTGGTCGCCGTCTTCGATGACGAGGACCGCCGCGGGACCGTGCACCTCGGCAAGGACCCCGCAGCGTGACGCCTCCGCCGGACCCGCTGCGCACGGAGGGTGGGTAGCGTCGACGCCATGGACCACGCGCCCGAACTGCTCGCCGTGATGGAACCGCTGCGGTCGTTCGTCGGCACGTGGCGAGGTTCCGGCGACGGCGTCTACCCCACGATCGACCCGTTCGCCTACCGCGAGGAGGTGCAGTTCTGGCAGGTCGGCAAGCCGTTCCTCGGCTACCAGCAACGCACCCGAGATGCCGGGACCGACCTGCCGCTCCACACCGAGTCCGGGTTCTGGCGCATCGTGGGACCGGGCCGGGTCGAGGGCGTGATCGCCCACCCCACCGGGTTGAGCGAGGTCCTCACCGGAACGATCGACGCCGGCACCATCCACGTCACAACCGACACGGTCAGCCTCACGCCGACCGCAAAGGAGGTCACCCGGGTGGAGCGGCGGATGACGGTGTCCGGCGACGAGCTCACCTACGAGGTCCACATGGCCGCGGTGGGCCAGCCACACCAGCTCCACCTCACCGCCACGCTGCGCCGGGTACTGCCCGACTGATCGTTGGGGCAGGAAGCTGACCCGGTCCGCGACCGACACGCAGGTCGTCGGCACGCCGTTCATCGACGTACGAGGAGACATCCCATGAGCATGTTCGACAAGGCCAAGGATCTGCTGGGCGAGCACGCCGACGAGGTCGACGGCGGCATCGACAAGCTCGGTGACCTGGTCGACGAGAAGACCGGTGGCGAGCATGCCGACAAGGTCGACCGTGCGCAGGAGAAGGCCAAGGAAGCACTGCGCAAGCTCGACGGCAACTCCTGATCGCTCGTCGTCTCGATCACCGCGGATCAGGGAAGGGACATCGCCCATGGACTTCGACGACGATGCGCGGCTCGACACCGGCCAGATCCAGGATCGGCGAGGCAGCGGCGGCTTCGGCGGCGGAGGACTCGTCGCCGGGATGACCGGCAAGGCGATCGGTGGCGGCGGCATCATCGGGGTGCTGGTGCTCGCCGCCGTGATCATCCTCGGCCAGGTCGGCGGCGATCCGCTCACGCTGGCCGGCGGCGGGTCCGGGACAGGCGACGGCGCCGCTCTGTCGTCGTCGTGTCGCACCGGCGCGGACGCCGACCAGGACGCCGACTGCCGCGTGGTGGCAGTGGTGAACTCGGTCCAGTCCTACTGGGGCGACACCGTCGGTCGCTACCAGGAGGCACCAACCGTGTTCTTCTCCGACCAGGTGTCCACCGCGTGCGGCCGAGCCACGTCGGCGGTGGGGCCGTTCTACTGCCCGGCCGACCAGATGATCTACATCGACCTCGGGTTCTACGACGAGCTGCGCACCCAGTTCGGGGCCCAGGGCGGACCGTTCGCCGAGGCGTACGTGATCGCTCACGAGTACGGCCACCACGTGCAACACCTGCTCGGCACCGACACCTCGGTCGACCCCGAACGTCGCGGCGCCGACTCCGGCGGGGTCCGCTTGGAGCTCCAGGCCGATTGCTACGCCGGCGTCTGGGCCGCGCACGCCGTCGACACCGGCTTCATCGTCGACCTGACCGAGGCCGACATCGCCGACGGGCTCGACGCGGCGTCGACCATCGGCGACGACCGACTCCAGCAGCAGGCGGGCATGCAGGTCGACCCGGAATCGTGGAGCCACGGCTCATCCCAGCAGCGCCAGCAGTGGTTCCTCCGCGGGTACCAGGGCGGCGACCCCGACCAGTGCGACACCTTCTCGGCGACCGCCCTGTGAGCTGACCGACCATCGCGTCGCCGGCCGCCAGCTCGACCGGGCCCCCGACCGACGCCATCAGGCTGCGGGCAGCGAGCTGACCGTCCGGACGGTTTCGACCAGCGCGGCGGCGAGGAGGCGGCTCCCGGCGACGTCGTAGTGGATGTCGTCGAAGCGCACGCTCTGCTGCTCGCCGGCGGCATCGGGCAGGGTCCGGGTGAACACCCCCGGCTCGCCCGCAGGGCTGAACATCGTCCAGGCGTCGACGTAGGTGACCCAGTCGGCCCGAGCGGTCGCCTCGCCCGAGTAGATCTCGTTGAGCGCGGCCATCTCGGCGTTGAAGCCGGGGTCCTCCATCGGCGGGGTCCCGACCCAGATCACCTGCCGACCACGAACCGCGAGCGTGTCCATGATCGACGCCACCCGGCGGCGGTACTCGGCCGACCACGCCGGATCGCCGTAGTTCACCGTCCCGCCCCCGAACGGCAGCTCGAGCGGCTGGATGTCGTTGCCACCGAAGAGCAGGATCATCACCTCGGGGTCGTAGGCGTCGGCCACGGCGTTGAGGTGGCGGTACCAGTCGAAGAAGTCGGGTCGGGACAAACCGGTCCCGACCTGGAACTCGGTGTGCACGGTGGCGCCCAGCGGGCGGGCGGCCTCGCCGACCGCCCAGGCCGGACCTCCGGCGATCGAATCGCCACCCACCCAGATGCGGAGGGGATCGTCGGGCGACAGGACCCGCTTCGGGTCGAGCGGCGCGACCGGGCGGACGACCGCCGCAGGCGGACCGACGACGGGAGGGGTGGGCCGGGTGGTCGTGGTGGTCGAGGGCGGCGGCTCGGTGGTCTCGGGCCGATCGGGATCTGGCGGGACCGTCTCGGGTGGCGGCTCGGGCGGCGGGACGAAGCCGAGGCGATCCAGCATCACCTGGGCCAGCGCCTGGAGCTTCGGCTGGTTCGCGTTCACCCACTCGGCCCCCCGTTCGAACTGGATCACGTAGCTGGTGGGACCCATCCCGACGTAGAGCGTCTTGTTCACCGCGAAGAACGCGCCGTCGCCGAGATCGCTCACCGACGCGGCGGCCAGGCCGGGGAACGCGCGCAGCCGACCGACCGGTTGGTTGGCCAGCACGGTGACCGCCACGAAGCCGTCGACCCCGATCCTCCACGCGCAGTAGGGATCGAGCGGAACGGGGGCGGCGACGGGACCACCGAACTGGGCCTGGATCTCGCCGGGCGCCAACAGGGTGCAGGCGAGCGCCGCCATCGTGTTGTCGTACGCAGGCTCAGCGGTGGGGCCGGGCGGCACCGGACGCGTGGTCGAGGTCGTCGCCGGGGATGCGGTCCCCGGAACCGTCGACCCGGCGCTCGTCGCGGGGGCGGTCCCTGGCGCCGCACCCGCTCCCGGCTGGTCGGCCGCTCCGCCCGAGCAGCCGACCGCCACGAGGAGCACGGCGCACACGGCCGCGAGGACCGGCTTCGGGGTTCTGGTGGTCCGACTGATCGTTGGCACGGCGACCCATGATGGTCGACCGAGGGCGCGTCACGGCTGCACCCTGCGGGGATCGCCGAGGTCAGGGACCGGTGTGGCCCATCGCCGCGTGGTCCATCCCCATGCCCGACGACGTCCAGTGGCACGAGTCCAGGGGATCATGGATGGCGGTGCCCCCCGAGATGCACGGCATCATCCCGGCGTAGACATCCGGGGTGTACACCATGTCGTCGAGGATCCAGACGTGGAGCATGTAGAAGTTCGCCATGTTCACGTTGATGCCGTTCGAGGCGGTGCAGGCGGCGTTGCTCTGGTTGAACCCGGTCATCACCGCGTCGCTCTTGCGGAAGCAGATCTTCGGGTGGTGGTGCCACCAGTCGTTGTTGCCCTCGAAGCCTTCCGGCGGCAGACCGGTGTCGGTGTGCACGTAGTAGTCGAAGCCCACCAGCTTGGCGTTCGGGCCGTTGCCGTCGAACTGGAGCACCTCGGGTCGGGTCGGGTCGAACACGTCGTCGAGTCCACCTGCAGAGAGGTCGGGGTCGGACGGGTCGAACTCCGGTGAGTTCAGGTACTCCGGTGTCATCGCGGTCCGGACGTGGTGGGTCCCCATGCCGGGGATGTACGGCGTCGACATGCTCCATCCGTCGGCGGTCGCGGCGCCGGCCGTCGGCCACTGCATGGCGTAGGTCCGAGCCTGATCCAGCGTGGCGGAGAGCGCCTCGCACTGGTCCCAGGTGAGAGGGCCCTTGTGCGTGCCGGCGTACCAGTCGACCGTGCCCGATGCCGGGCCCGCCGTCACCGGCGTCTCGTCGGTGGGATGGCACCACCACGGGATCGGTTCGTCCTGGTTCCTCGCCGACCTGGCCATCACGGCGTAGTCGCAGGACGTGACGACCAGCACGACGCACGCGGCCAGCAGCACGAGTCTCGTTCGCTTCATGGCAGTTCCCCCCAGATCCGAGCCCCCGCCTCGACGGTGGAACCATCGAGCTCGGAACGAGTAAACCACATCGGCGTGAGGTGACGCCGCGCCCGACCGGAGCCGAGCGCGATCAGCGGGCGCCCCCGAGGTAGGTCGGCACGGCGACGTCGGGATCGAGGGCGTCGTCCGGGATCGGCACCCCGACCGAGGTGGTGAACGGCACGACGCCGGCCCACACCGCGAGGGCGAGGTCCTCGGGCTCCTCGATCGGGCCGCCGGTGCGCACCTTGAGCGACGCGTCGTCGAGTGGGATCGACAGCACCATCGTCGCCCGGACCTCCCTCGCTGTCGCCGGTCGGGCATCGGTCGTGCGCCCGGGCAGGACGTGTTCGACGAAGGCGGCGAGTGCCGCCGCCTTCTCCGCCGGGTCGGTGAGCTCGGTCGCGTCGGCGAGGACGACCACCGACCGGTAGTTGACCGAGTGGTGGTACGTCGACCTGGCCAGAACCAGACCGTCGACGTGGGTCACGGTGACGCAGACCGGGATCTCCTTCGTGGCGGTGCGCAGCAGCCGCGACGCCGGCGAGCCGTGGACCAGCAACGTGTTGTCGACCCGGGCGTACGAGGTGGGGATCACGACCGGGCCGTGCTCGGTGGCGATGCCGAGGTGGCACACCCACCCGGCGTCGAGTGCCGCGTGGATCGCCGCTCGCTCGAAGGAACCCCGCTCGGGGTGGCGGGCGAGGGTCGTCCGCGCCGACGGCGTCAGCGATCCGTCGGTGGCTGGCGCCGTCCGGCCCCGTCGATCCGGTTGCTGAAGTGGATCGGGCGAAGACGCCCCCTCGGCCATCGCTGCCCCATCTTTGTTATGGTACATATCTGTGTCCATACCGATACAATATCTCCACGGCGTCCGGCGGGCTGCCTCGATTGTCGACGGCATCGAACGGGCCGTGGCCGAGGGTGCCTTGCTGCCCGACGATCCCCTGCCTCCCATCCGTGAGCTGGCGTCCGATCTCGGCCTCGCGCCCGGTACCGTCGCCGCTGCCTATCGAGCACTGACCGCTCGGGGGGTCGTGGCCGGCCGGGGTCGGCAGGGCACCCGGGTGACGAGCGGTCCGCCGCTCCCCACGCGGGCGGCGCCCGTCATTCCCGAGGGCGCCCGCAACCTGGCATCGGGCAACCCCGACCCACGCCTGCTCCCGCCGATCGGGCCGGCACTGCGGCGCCTGCGCCCGACCCGGGTGACCTGGGGCGAGGCTCACGCCGACCTGGACGCGTGGACCCGCCTGGCGCGCGAACACCTCGACGACGACGGGTACCCGCCGGGACGGGTGATCGCGGTGAACGGCGCGCTCGACGGGGTCGAGCGCTCCCTCCTGGCGCACCTGCGCCCGGGGGACCGCGTGGCGGTCGAGGACCCCGGGTTCTCACGGGTCCTCGATCTCGTGGTGGCGCTCGGTCTGGTGCCGCAGCCGGTCGCCGTCGACGAGGCCGGCCCTCGACCGGAGGCGCTCGCCGCCGTCCTCGC
>JBBSTY010000080.1:0-18630 GCA_038235385.1 Acidimicrobiales bacterium
AGATCGAACGGGCGCTCGACGTCCTGCTCGAAGGCCGGACCGCCATCGTCATCGCTCACCGCCTGGCCACGGCGATGCGGGCCGACCGCATCGCCGTCGTGGACGACGGCACGGTCCTGGAGCTGGGCACCCACGACGAGCTGATCGCTCGCGGCGGTCGCTATGCGTCGATGTACGCCACCTGGACCAGCCACGGAGGCTCGTCGTCGGGCGACGAGCCGGCGCTGGAGCACCGCGGACCTCCGCGGTGATGGCCTCGTCGACGGCGGCGGACCAGTAGGGTGCCGAGCCGTGTTCGTGACCCGACGACCTTCTCCATGACCGGTTCGCAGACCGACCCGTCGGGAACCGCTCCGGCGCTGCGCCTCACCGACGTCTCGGTCAGGCTCGGCGAGCGCACCGTGCTCGACAGGATCTCGTGGGAGGTGCAGGCGCACCAACGTTGGGTCGTGCTCGGCCGCAACGGTTCGGGGAAGACCACGCTCCTCCGCGTCGCCTCGCTCGGGCTCCATCCCTCGAGCGGAACGGTCGAGGTGCTGGGCGAGCGGCTCGGCCGCACCGACGTGCGCCGGCTCCGTCCCCGCATCGGCGTCGCGTCGGCCGCCATGGCCGACAAGCTTCGACCGGGCCTGCACGCCGTCGACGCGGTGATGAGCGCCCGCCACGGCGCACTGGAGACCTGGTGGCACACCTACGACGACGTCGATCGTCGGCGAGCCCGTGAGCTGCTCGATCGCTTCCTGATCGGCGACCTGGCCGACCAGCCGCTCGCCACGCTCTCGTCGGGCGAGCGCCAGCGCGTCCAGCTCGCCCGGATGCTGATGAACGACCCGGGCATCCTCGTCCTCGACGAACCCACCGCAGGGCTCGATCTCGGCGGACGGGAGGACCTCGTCGACGCGCTGGCCGACCTCGCCCGTGATCCGGCCGCACCTCCGGTGATCCTGGTGACCCACCACGTCGAGGAGATCCCGCCCGGTTTCACCCACGCCCTGCTCCTGAGGTCGGGGACGGCCCTCGCCGCCGGCCCGATCGACCGCGTGCTCGACGAGGACGCGTTGTCGGCGTGCTTCGGTCGTCCACTCCGCCTCGAGCGCGGCGACGGCCGCTGGACCGCTCGCGGGATCGCGTCCGAACCGGGCGCGATCGACGCCGACGATCAGCGCCGCACGACGAGGCCGGCCGGTGAGACGCAAGGAGGAGGCGTGTGAAACGTCGTCGTTTGCGCTTCGACGAAACTGTGACAAGATGCACATGCCTCGGCGGGCACTGGAGGAGCGCACATCGCAGTTCGATCGCTTTGATTTCGGGGGAACCGCCGTGGGGGACACGTCACACGAGACCAGGTCTGTGGACCGCGGGCCACGCGCCCTCGAGCACCTGCACCCGAGGAGCGCGGTGCACCTGAACGGAGGCACCCGCCCGTCCACGTTCGAGTTCGCGCCCGTGGGCGCGGCGACGTCTCGGTTGGCACCCACGGGTCCCGGCGGGCCATCCTCGGCACCCGTGCGCGCTCCTTCCCCGACATCGATCGCCGCGTCGCGCGCCGTCCCGGTCTGCTCCCTCCCGGCCCGGGCGATGAAGCGGGCCATGGACCTCCTGGCGGCGATCCCGCTGTGCGTCGTGTTCGCCATCGCCTACCCGCTGATCGCCATCGCCCTCAAGGCGACCTCGCGGGGTCCCGTGCTCTTCCGCCAGGTTCGCGTCGGGCGCGACGGCCAGCCGGTGACGGTGTACAAGTTCCGATCGATGGTGGTCGACGCCGAGGGCCGCCTCGAGCGGGACCCCGAGCTGTACCGCCAGTACGTCGAGAACGGCTTCAAGATCAGCGCCAGCGTCGATCCCCGCATCACCAAGGTCGGACGCGTCCTTCGCCGCACCAGCCTCGACGAGCTGCCCCAGGCGATGTGCCTCCTGTTCGGGACCATGTCGCTCGTCGGGCCCCGGCCGGTGCTGCCCGACGAGCTCGACGTGCTCTACGGCGACGACTCGCCCTACTACCTCGTGTGCAAGCCCGGGCTCACCGGACTCTGGCAGGTGTCGGGCCGCAGCAACGTCACCGATCGGGATCGAGCCGACCTCGACGTCGAGTACGCCACGTCGTGGACCCTGACCCGCGATCTGAAGATCCTGCTGCGCACCATCCCCGTCGTCCTGAGCGCGCACGGCGCGCACTGAACGGCATCGAACGGGGCGACTGACATCTTCGTCGCGGTGACGCCCGCTAGCCTTCGCCCGCACCATTCGCGTCGAGCGCCAGGCTGCTCGACCGGTCCGGCGATCCGTGTCCCCGCGGCGCGATCCGGGCGCGACGACAACCCCAGGAGAACGACCCGCCGATGCCCGACTCCGGAGATCATGACGACCCCGAACCGTCCCCGCCCGAAACCGGCGGCACCAAGCCTCGGGTCACCTGGCGAGGGATCGTCGAGGGACCGGCCGACACCAAGCCATCGCGGGCCAGGGCGATGACCTCGGCGCTCACCAGCGGCCGCTCGAGCGACGACCTGCTCAGCCGCCGCCGCAAGCGGAACATCCTCGTGGTCGGTCTGGTCGTTCTGGCGCTCGGCCTGCTGGCCGGCAGCGCGCACATCGTGGCGGCCGGCACGGTGGCCGTGCCCGTCACGTTCGGTTCGGCGCAGCCCCCGCTCGAAGAGGGCCTCCGATTCACGGCGCCGTGGCCCGTCACGGCCATCAACTCCCTCTCGGTCCAGACGCAGAACTACACGATGACCGCAGCCGACCTCCCCGACACCGACGACCCCGTCCTGGTGCTCGGTCTCGACGGTGCCTCGGCCACGGTCCAGGCGACCCTGCTGTTCAACCTCGTCCCCGACCGGGCCAGCGACGTGTTCCGCGACGTCGGACCGGACTACGCGGCCAAGCTCGTCAAGCCGACCGCCCGGAGCTGCATCCGCACCGAGTTCGCCAACTACGACATGGTCCTCGCCGCCACCGGCTCCCTGGGCGAGGTCTCCGACAAGGTGCGCTCCTGCATCGCCGACAAGATCGAGCCCGTCGGGATCCGCCTCCAGGACCTGCAGATCCGCGAGGTCACCCTCGGCGATCAGGTCCAGACGGCGATCGATGCGAAGGTGTCCGCCCAGCAGAACGCCGAACGACAGGTCTTCGAGCTGGATCGAGCGCAGCAGCAGGCCGAGATCGCCCGGGTCAACGCCGGCGCCACGGCCGACGCCCAGCAGATCCTGGCGTGCGGAGCCACCGTCGCGACCCGAGACCGTAACGGCGCCTCGGTCCAGGTCATCGTTCCGAACTCGCCCGATCAGTGCAACCCGGCCAACCTCACACCCGAGATCCTCGAGTACGACTACATCCAGATGCTGCGTGAGGTTCTCGCCGCGAACAACAACAACACGGTGATCGTGAACGGCAGCGGCGCCGACGGGGTCACCCCGCTGGTGAACGTCACCCCGCCCACCAGCGCCCCCTGACCTCCCTCGCTGCCACCACGATGAACGAGCCGGCGCCGCGACCACTCGAGGATGCCGAGCGGCGTCTCCTCGTCGACCTCCAACGCTCGCTCGACCAGCACCACATCGACGCGCAGCAGCTCCGCGAGCGCAACCGCGCCCAGGAGCTGGTTCTGCGCGGCCCACTGGTGAGGGTCGCTCGGGTGGCCGACCGTCACCTCCGTCGGGCCACCGATTCGGCGAGCGTGCACGTGGACGAGGCGCGCCGGCTCACCGCCGCCGCCAGGCTCCGGCTCCGATCCCGTCCGGTTGAACCGCTCCTCGACGCACGCAGCGCCTCGCTGGCCCGGGTCGTGGCCGGACTCCCCCCGTCGGTGCCGCCCCCGACGGGCATCTCGCTCGTGGTGGTCGGCACCGACGAGCGCACGGCACGGACCCACCTGCTCGTCGGCGACGACATCGACATCGTGCCGGTCCCGGATCTCGGATCGGTCGGATCGGGCACCGTCACCGCGGTGATCGAAGCGGTGGCGCGAACCACCAGCCCGCTCGTCGGCATCGTTGCGGCCACGACCGACGCGATCGAACCGACGTGGCTCGGCCGCCTCGCCGCGTCGATCGGGTCCGACACGGTCGCCGCCATCCCGATCCTGATCCACCCCCGCCACCCGGGCCGACCCGCCACACCGCACGATCTGCGGGTGCGCGAGGCCGGGCTCGACATCGTCGTCGATCCCGTCGCCGGACCGCGGCCGGTCGCCCTCGACGCCGGATCGCCCGTGGATGCCGTGCGCCGCCCGACGGCGGTCCTGGCGGCGTCGGGCGCCTGCATCGTCATGGACCGGGCGGCCTACGAGCGTGTTGGCGGGCTCGCTGCGATCGGATCGCTCGACGCAGCCGTGGTCGACCTCTGCACGCGCCTGCGGGCCGACGGCGGCCAGGTGCGCACCGTGCCGACCGCTCTCGTGCACGACGACCGCCGCGTCACCTCCGTCGCGGCGCTCCACCAGCCGTTGGACCCCACCGGCACCGACTGGCGCAACGTGGTCGAGCGGTCCGGCGCTGCGCTGGCGCGCGCTCGACCCCGGACGCCCACCGATCCCCGTCGGTTCACCATCACCGTCGCGGCGCCGTCAGCACGCGCCGCACCCCAGTGGGGCGACTGGCATCTCGCCGAGGCGCTCGCCGCTGGCCTCCGCGCCGCAGGACAGACCGTCCGGGTCCAACGGCTCGACCAGGCCGATGACCTCGCCGGTCGCGCCAACGATGTCCACCTCGTGCTGCGGGGACAGGCAGCGGTGCGACGCACTCCCGGGCAAGCGCACGCGCTCTGGGTCATCAGTCACCCGGAGTCGGTCGACACCGCCGAGTACGACGACGCCGACCTCGTCCTCGTCGCATCCGAGCGCCACGCTGCCCACGTGCGGAGCCTCACCTCGACGCCCGTCGAGGTCCTGTTGCAGGCCACCGATCACCGCCGCTTCCGGCCACGGGCCCATGATCCCAGCCACGCGCACCAGGTCGCTATCGTGGCCACGACCCGCCACGTGTTCCGCCGGTCGGTGGCCGACGCCCTCGCAGCGGGCCTTCGGCCGGCGATCTACGGGAGCGGTTGGCAGGACTACGTCGATCCGGAGCTGATCGTGTCCGATTTCATCCCCAACGTCGAGCTGCCCTCGGTGTACTCGTCGGTCGACGTGCTCATCAACGACCACTGGGACAGCATGCGCACGTGGGGCTTCGTCTCGAACCGGATCTTCGATGCGCTGGCGTGCGGTACCCCGATCATCTCCGATCACCTCCCCGAGATCGAGGACCTCTTCGGTGACGCGGTCATGACCTACGGGTCCGTCGACGAGCTCGCCGATCTGGTCGCCGAGGTGCTCGACGATCCAACCGCAGCCCGCGAGCGGGCCGATGCCGGTCGCCAGCTCGTCCTGGCGGCGCATACGTTCGACCATCGCGCACGGTCGCTCATCGAGGCGCTCGATCGTCATGGGCTCGGTGCACCGTGGTGATGCACGGTCGACGCCGTACACACCGTCGGACGTCCTTCGTGGTGGCCGCCCTGCTGATCGCCATCACGCTGCTGTCGAGCGCGTGCAGCGACGCCCCGACGCCGAAGCAGATCAGGAACGCCGACGACGGGGTGGATCCGGCAGTGGTCACCGTCTTGATCCCCAAGGACCTGGAGCGCGTGGTCACCGAGCTCGGCACCGAGTTCACCAAGACCACCCGAGGGGTGACCTTCACCTACATCGCCACCGACGGACCGACCGACGATCGCATCGTCGGCAACTTCCGGCCGTCGCTGTGGATCGACGAGACGTCGGTGATCGCCCGACGCTCCGACGAGGCCAAGGTCATGGGTTCACCGACTCCGTTCGGGGAGAACCCGCTCCTGCAGGTGACGGCCAAGACGGTTGCCGATCCTCCGATCCCGCTCGACGTGTTCGCCACCTCGGCTTCACCGATGCGCACCGCCCTGTGCGCCGACACCGAGAGGTGTGGCACAGCGGCACGAGCGGCGCTCGACCAGCAAGGCATCCAACCCGATCCCGACGTGGTGCTCCCGGACGCCAAGGCCGTCGCCCTCGCGCTGGCCGACGGCACCGTCGACACGGCGATCCTGTACCGGAGCGACGCGTCCCGCGTGGCCACGAAGATCCGGTACGTCCCCCTCCCCGACCCGCGAGCCGAGCAGCTCGACTACCAGACGCTCGTGTTCGGGTTCGTCCCACCGGCCGCCGAGTTCCAACGGTGGCTCGCCTCCTCGCCGGTGGCCGACGAGCTGCTGGTGAAGTACGGCTACCGGGCGCCGAGCACCGGTCGAACCTGATGGACGGGCCGATCGCATCGAACCTCGGATCGAGGCGAACGGTGTGCGTCACCGGCATGCACCGCAGCGGGACGTCGGTCGCGGCACGGGCGCTCGAGCTGCTGGGCGTCTCGCTCGGCGCGCCCGAGGGCCTGCTCGCACCGGGGAGCGACAACCCGGCCGGGTACTGGGAGAACCGAGCGATCCAGGAGCTCGACGACGAGCTCCTGGCACACCTCGGCGGATCGTGGGACCAGCCGCCCGTCCTCGATCCGGGCTGGGAGCTGGCCGGCGACCTCGATCCCTTCCGCACCCGAGCGCGAGCGATCCTCGACCGCGACTTCGGTTCCGTCGACCTGGACGGAACCCACGTCGTCGGGTTCAAGGACCCGCGCCTCTCGCTCGTGCTCGCCTTCTGGCGCACCGTGACCACCATCGACGCAACCATCCTGGTGGTGCGGGACCCACGCGAGGTCGCCGGCTCGCTCCTGGTCCGCAACGACATGGGCGCACCCGAGGCGTCTCTGCTGTGGCTGCGCCACCTCATCGCCGCAACCGCGAGCGACCCAGACAACCTGCTGGTCTGCCACCGCGACCTGCTCGGCGACTCCGACACGGCGATCGAGCGCATCGCCGCGCACCTCGGCCTTCCCGAGCCGACCGACGTGACGCGACGTGCGGTGCGCGACCACGTGGATCCCAGCCTCGACCACCACCGGGCACCGCCGATCGGGTCGACGGCCCGATCGGAACCGCGGTCGGTCGCTCCCGGGTGCGCAACGGGCGACGACGCGACCTGGCGTTCGTCGAACCCTCTCGAGGCGATGGCCCTCGACGTGTGGAACGACGGCCGACCCGATCTCGGCGCACTCGATCCGCTCGTCGCGGATGCGATCGGGCGGGGGTGGATCCGTTCACCGGCCGGAACCGAGGCGCTCGCACGTGCGCGGGCCGAGGCCGTGTCCTTCAAGGAGCAGCTCAAGCGGCGCAACGAGGTCGTGCGGGCGCTCAAGGCGGGTCTCGTGCCACCCGCTCCGCTCCCGTCGACCCCGGTGATCGAGGCCGAGTGATCAGTCGACCTGTTCGGTCCCCGACGAGCCCACAGCCACGTCGACGTGGTCCTCGGGGTAGTAGTCCCAGTACCCGCTGTTGCCCTTGAACGTGTAGGCGACGCTGCCGTCGGACTGGAGCGGTGGGGTGTTGAGCCACGGCCCGAGGAAGTACTGCCCGATGGGGACGCCCGTACCGACCCCGAAGAGCCCGGGCGGCGTCGTGTCGAAGTAGGTGCGCCAGTAGCGCTCGGAGAAGAACACGGCGCAGTAGTCGACGAAGACGTACTCGTCGATGAAGACCATCCCCATGGCGCGCAGCCGCGGCCAGAGGTGGAGCAGGCAGTCGTGGAGGCTGGCCTGGAAATCGACGTCGAGCAACATCATGACGATGTCCTCGGTGTGGTCGGGCAGGGTGTCCTTGAACCACCCCTTGCGGAAGGTGCAGACCTCGATGGCGCCGCGTTCGGTGATGTTCGCCCGGACCGTCTCCAGTGAACCGAGGAACGCGCCCTCCGAGTACTCGTTCGAGTACCGCTCACCCGCTTCGCCCGCCGGGAGCCCCTCGAACGAGTCGTACAGGATCAGTTCGCGACCAGCGATCTTGCACACGAGCGACAGGTTGGCCGCCGATCCGCCCTGGAAGCACCCGCACTCCACGACGGCTCCCCGCCGTTCGGGATCGACCTCGAGCAGCTTGGCGCCCATCGCCAGGTGGGCCTTGAACGAGGTGGCCGTGGGGATCTTGCGACAGTTCCAGTACATCCGCCAGGCCAGCCGGAACGACCGGAACCAGGTCATCTCGTACGCCGGATGGATCCGTGCGTTGTAGAACAACGCCGTGACCGTCAGCGGGAGCGTGAGCAGGTCGTGGGTGCGGACGAACCACCGGTTGAACTTCTTCTCCGCCGGTGTGAGCAGGTGCCGTTGCACCCGCCCTTGGGGCCGGAGGGATCGGAGTGAACGAACCATCAGGGCGTCACCTCGCCGGGAAGGGTCATGCGGTCACGGCCACGGTGTCGAGGGCTCGTCCAGCGCACATCGGGACCGGCACGCTACCACTGCCGCGCGATGCCACGAGCCGTCATCTCCTGACCGAACCACCGCGCTCAGAAGTCCTCGGCGGCCTCGGGGTCGGACCCGACCAGGTCCTCGCTGTTGAGGTAGGCGTCTACCACGTCCTCGGCCGGTCCCTCCTTGCGCACCTGCCCCTGCTCCAACCAGACGCAGCGCTCGGCGAGCATGCTGATCAACTGGAGGCCGTGCGAGATGATCATCACGGTGCAGTCGTTCCCGCAGAGGTCGACGAGCTTGTCCGAGCACCGCTTCTTGAACCGGGCATCACCTGCGGACAGCGCCTCGTCGATGAGCAGGATGTCGGGATCGAGGTGCGACGCCACGGCGAAGCCGAGTCGGGCGAACATCCCCGACGAGTAGGTCTTCATCGGGTAGTTGAGCGCGTCGCCCAACTCGGCGAAGCGCACCACCTCGTCGTAGTGGTCCATGATCTCCTCCGGCTGGAGACCCGTGGCCAGGCCGCCGAGGAGGATGTTCTCCCGGCCGGTGAGATCCGGGTTGAAGCCGACACCGAGCGCGAGCAACGGGGTCACCCGCCCGCGGACGGTGACCCGTCCCTGGCTCGGCGCGAGGATGCCGGCGATGGTCCGGAAGAGCGTCGACTAGCCGGCACCGTTGTGGCCGATGACGCCGTACACCGAGCCGCTCGCCACCTCGAAGCTGATCCCGCGGATCGCCTCGATCTCGCGGAACCTCCGCACCTTCTTGCCGCTGAGCAGCCGATCCTTCAGGCTGGCATCGTTCTCGATCTGCGCCCGGTAGGTGATCCAGAGGTCCTCGATCTTGACCGCGGGGGCGATCTCGTCGCCGTAGGAGTCGGCGAAGAGGTCGTCGTCGTCGTAGGCGAGTTCAGAGACGGACGGCATAGTCGCGCTCCCGTCGCATGAACAGGACCATCCCGACCACGAGCGCACCGACCGACCACGCCGCGGCCCAGAGGAAGTACTGCGGTGCCGGCCAGTTGGCCTTGAAGATCTCCTCGAGCATGTAGAAGTACGGGTACAGCGGGTTCAGCACGAGGATCGGTTTGACGCCCGATGGGATCTCGCCCACGGCGTACATCACCGGCGTGACGTAGAGCCAGATCCGGATCACGTACGGGAGCAGCGTCCCCGTGTCGCGGTAGAAGACCACGAAGGGCGCGAAGAGCAGACCCAGACCGAGCGCGAACGTGGTGAGCAGCACGACCACGAGGGGCAGGAGGATGAGCGAGAACCCCCACGGCTGCCCGGTGATCCAGTGGACGCCGAAGTACACGAACATCGCCGGGATGAGCTCGAGGACGGCGCGCACCAGCACGACCGCAGGGAACACACCCCGAGGGGCACTGGTGTTGAGCACGAGGCTCTTGTTCCCGAGGATGGAGCGCGATCCGCCCTCGACGATGGCGCGGACGTAGAAGAAGAAGGAGATGCCCATGATGAGGTGCGCCATGAAGAAGCCGGCATCGGCCTTGGTCCCGGACTGGAAGACGATGCGGACGAGGTAGAAGGTCGCCGCCATCACGATCGGATCGACGACCAGCCAGGCCTTGCCGAGGAAGGTGTCGAAGTGCCGAGCCTTCATGTCGGTACGAGCGAGGTGCCACACCAGCGCCCGCCGATCCCAGATCTCCGTGAGGTACGGACCCAACGCCGGGATCCCACCGGTCGACGGTTCGTACACCGTGACCTTTCGATCCGGATGGGAGATGGTGGCCAATGATCCTCCCCTGGATGTCGCCAGACGGTCTGTCGTTCGTCGTTCTCGCGTCGATCGGTCCTGGTGCACGTCACCACAGACGCGACGTCGGTGCAACGCTAGTCTCCCTGTCCCGTGCCGGGACAGCCCCGGGGCCACCACTCGAACGGATCCGTGACCGCCGCCGCACCGCCTCCAACGGACAAGAACCGTTCCGACGGATTCGAGACGACCTCCGACGGTCATGACTTCGTGGTCCCCGGCGACCTCCACCTGGCACCTGCGTCGAGGCTCCGCATGCACCACCAGCTGGCCGGTCAGCCGGCATCGGTCCTGGGGATCGTGGCACCGCGTGCCTCGCTCCCCTCTGGATCGAGCGTGGTCACCGTCGCCGAACGGGCGGATCTCCGGCCCGACGCCGAGTGCCACGTCACGGGGGTGGGTTCGGCGGTTCCCGGCGCCGTGCTGCTCCGCGCCGGAGTCCCGTTCGAGGTGCACGGTGACACCGTCGAGATCCACGCACCCGACCCGGACGCGCCCGACGTGCTGGTGATCGATCCGGGCGCCGTGGCGGTCGCGGCGCCGACATCGGACCTCGCGCCGGCCGACCCCGCCGGCCGCCCCCCGTTTCGCTGGCGACCGGTGGTGCTGTTCCTGGCCGGCGACGCCGACGAACCGACCGCCCGCGCCGCGGCCCACACCGCCGATGCGCTCATCCTCCACGACGTGGAGGCTCGCCTGGCCGTGCACGGCCCGGCGCCGGCGCTGCGTCTCACCCAGGCGTGCCTCGCGATCGAAGCATCGGTGGTGGCGCTCCGGCCCGACGTCATCGTCGCCCTCGACCACCGTGCCCTCGAGCACGCCGAACGGTGGAGCCCGACCCGATCGACCGTGACCGTCGCCTGGGACCCCGACCTCGGAGCATCGTCGGAGCTCGTGAGCTGGACCATCGGTTCGGCCCGTGGGCGGCTCCGCGCCCGGATCGGGCCCGATGTCGAGGTCGGACAGCTGGCGGCGCTCCTCAACCGCCTGTGCTCGGGACCCCACCCCGCACCCCCCGTCGACATGCCGGTCGACGTTCCCGCCGACGTCGCGGTGCAGCTCGAGCCCCGGACCGACGCCCACGGGTCCGAGCCCACATCGACGGTGCACGTTCTCGGCGATGGTGCCGGGTCGACCCCGGTGGCCAGGGCGCTCATCGATCACTTCCGAGCCGCGGGGCACGAGGTCGTCCAGGGACGCGCACGCAAGGACTCGACGAGCGATGGCCGCGAGCTCTCGATCACCGACCTCACGTCCGCACGGCGGACCGGCACCGGCGATCCCGACTCCACCATCATCGTCGTCGAGCCCGACGACGCCTCGGCGATCCGAGCCGGCGACATCGACCGGTCGTGGTGGCGGGGTCGACTCGTCGTCGTCACCGAGCGGCGCACCGCCCATGCCCTCCGCGTGCTCGGTGCGCACCCGATCGTCGTGCCGATCCTGCTTCCCCCCGACGAGGTCGCCTCGCTCACCGACGCCGCTCGGCACCGCATCCGCCCACCCGTGCCGACCATCGGGTGGATCGCCGACGCCGACATCGGATCGTCGATGGCCGAGCGAGCCCGTCGATCCACCGCGCTCGTGGAGCTCCTGGTCGAGCACGCACCCGACGCCTCGATCGAGATCGTGGGTCTCGCACCGGCCGAGGTCGCGGCGCTGAGCCTCCCCGAGCA
This sequence comes from Acidimicrobiales bacterium, assembly GCA_038235385.1. Classification (GTDB taxonomy): domain Bacteria; phylum Actinomycetota; class Acidimicrobiia; order Acidimicrobiales; family Acidimicrobilacustridaceae; genus JBBSTY01. The sequence goes on from JBBSTY010000080.1 coordinate 11,774, forward strand.
GGTCACCGGACGTTCCATCCCTCCGGATCCGACCGGCCTGGCGAGCTGGACGGCTCAGGTGTGGCTGCCCGCCGAGCGGTCGCTCACCGACACCGGTGACCTGCGGACCCTGGCACGTGCCGTGCTCGCCGGTGTCCCCACGGCCGTCGTGCTCACCGACCACGAGCTCGACGGTCGTGCTGTGGGCGGCCTCGTCGATCCGCAGCTCGTGCTCTCGGGTTCGACCGATCCGGGATCGTGGTGCGCGACGGTCGCAAGGCTCGTCACCGACGACGCGTGGCGCGGTGCGCGGTCGGTCGAGTGTCGACGCCGGGCCCAGGCGCTGTTCGCGTCGGACAGCGCCCGCCACACGGTCGATCGGGTCATCGGCTGGTACGACGCCAGGCGGCCAGCGTGACCAACGGTGATGCCGTCACCATCGTGATCCCGGTCTACGACGGCTTCGACGATGCCGTCGCGTGCGTCGCGAGCGTGCTGCGTCACGCCCCGTCCACCGACGTCGCCGCCCGCATCGTGGTGATCGACGACGCCAGCCCCGACCCGCGCATCCGCACCTGGCTCGATGCCCTGTCGGTGGAGCACCCCGACATCCAGATCGTCCACAACGACCGCAACCGGGGCTTCGTGGCCAACGCCAACGCCGCGTTCGCCGACGCCGATGGTGACGTCATCCTGCTCAACGCCGACACGATCGTCACCGACGGGTGGCTCGACGGGCTCGTGGACGCCGCCCGCGGACCCGACATCGCCACGGTGACGCCCCTCACCAACAGCGGATCCATCTGCACCCTGGCGTCGTCGGTGATCGACGCCTTCGGCCTCGACGACGACGATCCCGACATCGACGGGTGCGCCCGGTTCATCCGCGCCAACTCGATCGCCGCACGACCGGAGGTCATCACGGGTGTGGGCTTCTGCATGCTGGTCACCCGCACGGCGATCGATGCGGTCGGGCCGTTCGACGAGGTCGCCTACGGACGGGGGTACGGCGAGGAGGTCGATTTCTGCATCCGGGCCGGTCGGCTGGGTCTGGTGAACATCGCCGACGACACGACCTTCGTGTTCCACCGCGGAGGTGTGTCGTTCGGCGACGAGCGCAGCGAACGCATGCGCCAGGCCTCGATCTTCCTGCACAAGCGCTACCCGTTCTTCCGGGCCGCCAACCGCAGCGAGCGCCTCCTCGACCCCCTCCGCGCGTCGTTCACCGCCCTCGCCCTCGCCCTCGACGATCATGACCCGCAGCGAACCAGGGTCCTGCACGTGCTGCACGGCCCGCCCGACGATGTCGGCGGCACCGAGAAGCACCTCACCGGCCTCCTCGACGCACTCGGCGACGAGTTCGACTTCACGCTCGTGTACCCCGTCGAATCGGGGTTCGTCGTCCAGACCCGATGGCGTACAGGGGCGGGAGCGACGCCGATCCACGAGCACCTCCTCCCGGGTTCGGTGCGTTGGGTCGCCGGCATCGACGATCCGGTCGCGGCCGAGTCGTTCGCCATGGCCCTCGACCTCTTCACTGCCGACGTCGTGCACGTGCACAGCTTCAACGGCTTCTCACTCGCACCGTTGCGGGTCCTCGAGCACGTCGATGCACCCGTCATCGCCTTCGTGCACGACCCCTTCCTCGCCTGTCCCCACTACTCGCTCCTCTACCTCGACCGCGAGTCGTGCGGCATCCCCGAGGACCGAGCGGTGTGCGGCCGTTGCCTTCCCGCCACCGAGCAGCTCCCGGTCGACCACCTCGACGAGTTCCGCGCCACGGTCCGCGACCACCTCCACGTCGTCGACCGATGGGTCTTCGCGAGCCGGAGCGCCGCCGACCTCCTCGTGCGCGCCTACCCCATCGACCCGGAGCGCATCGAGATCATCGAGCACGCCGCGCCGATCGACCGTCCCCGTCCGGGCCTGATCGACGAGTCGCGCGTGCTCGACGAGCCGCTGCGCGTGGCGTTCGTCGGTCGCGGCTGGGCCAAGAAGGGGCTCGGCGCCGTCAACCGGCTGGCTCGCGCGGTGGCGGAAACCCCGATCGAGATCCACCACTTCGGACCTCTCCGCGAGCGGGCGGACGACCACGTGATCACGCACGGTCCCTACGAGAACGTGGTGCTCCCGGACCTCCTCGACCGAGCCGGGATCCAGATCGTCCTGCTGCCCGGGCCCACGGCGGAGACCTACGGGTTGGTCCTGTCCGAAGCGATCATCGCCGGGATCCCCGTGATCGGCGCGCACTACGGCGCGCTCGGGCAACGCATCCGCGACGGCGGCATCGGCTGGACGTTCGACCCCACCGATCCGGACGAGCTGCTCGACCTGATCCGCCACCTCGATCGCTGCCGACGGGAGATCCTCCGCGCCGCCCAGCGAACGCTCACGGTGGCCTTGCCCTCGTCCACCGAGGTCGCGGCGCGCTACGCGGACCTCTACCGTGGCAGCACCCACCAGACCCGAGGTTCACGGTGACCGAGAACGACGCACACGACGAGCTCGACCGGCTCCGCCGCATGGTCCGCGCCATGGGCGTCGTCAACCGGCAGCTCCAGGCCCAGCTCGATGCCGCCAACCGCCAGCTCGAGCCCCGCCGTCCGGGTTCGGACGTCCTGGTCGATCCCGAGCGGCCACCTCCCACTGGCTCCGCGACCCGCCGCGCCGCCGCCGCGGCCGAGTGGCTCGACGCCCTCGCGCCGGTCAAGGACCCCACCCGGCCGACCATCGTCGTCGGTCCCGACGGCGACCGGTACCTGCTCGAATCGGGCGCCCGACGCCGGATCCGATCTGCCGCCGTCGCCGCCGCGCTCGAACCCGCAGCGACGCCGCGTCGTGAGGTCTCCGACGACGAGCTCGCCGCATGGCCCGAGGGGCCGCCGGTCGAGATGCTCGAATCGGACCGCGGTGCACCCTTCGTCGTGATCGGCGGGCTCCGGTGGCCCGTCCGGGGCGTACCGCTCCCCCATCCGGTCGATCCGGCCGATGCGCAGAAGCTCGCCGAGGGTCCGACCTTGGACCTCACCCCCGCTCGCCCCCGACGCGATCGGGACTTCGAGGGCTGGAGCGCCACGCTGCTCGCCGCCTCCGGGGACGATCCGTGTCGATTGGTCCGTGGCACCGATGGCGCGGTCTACGTGCTCGAAGGCACCCACCGACGCCGGGTTCGGGCTGCGGTGCTCGCACCGATCCTCGAATCCCTCCTCGGCGCCCCGACCGCGATCGACGACGAGGCGCTGGCACGAACCAGCGAAGGGCCCCCGGTCGAGGTGTGCGAGACGCGGGTCGGTCCGCCCTTCCTCGTGCTCGGCGCACGTCGGGTGCCGCTCGACGGCTTCCCCGTCCCCGTGCCCGTCGCGCAACCGATGGCCGACGCGTTCCGAGACAGCCCGGCGGTGGACGCCGCCGCCGTGTTCGCGATCCAGGCCCGAGAGGCACGCGTCGGGCGAGAGGCAGCCCGCGCCGGCAGCGGTCTCGGGGCCGTCACGGCGAAGGCCAAGAAGCTGAGCGACAAGGTCAGACGATGACGACACCCTCGAGCTGAGGAAGCCTCGCCACGGACCCGACCGGGGCCGGCCCCGGATCCCACCCTGGGAGGAACCGCCCGGTCATGGCCTCGAGCTCCTCGACATCGGAGCGGAACAGGGAGAAGAGGACCCGGCGCTTCTCGAGGGTGAGTCGGGGCCCGGTCGCTCGGACCGACCGCCGGTTGCTGAACCGGACCTGGTCCACGCGGTCGGGCACGAAGTCGGTTCGGGCGCCGATGTGTTCGAGCGCCGATGCGTACACCTTCGCCGGATCGGTCCGCACGTCGTCGTGGAAGAGGATCCGCAGCCGATCACCGAAGATCTCCGCGTACGGCCGCAGGTTGCACGCGTACGAGCCGCCACCGATCAGGTCGAGCTCGGCGACGTCCGGATCGTCGGCCATGACCATGGCGAACAGGTCGGCATCCACGGGCAGCCGGCCACGCTTGATGTGGTGCAGAAGCGCCGAGTACATCCGGTCGACCGGATCACGGAGGATGGCGATCAGCCGCGCGTCGGGCAGCTGCTCACTGATCCGAACCGCGACGCTGCGAGGGTCGTTCCCCGGGAGCAGGTAGTCGGGCGACGACTCCCCCACGAACGGCTCGCCGGCCCAGGCCTCGAAGTGACGCTGGTAGTTCCGGAAGGTCCGGACCCGGGTCTTGCTGTGGTCGCTGAAGTAGGCCACCGACGTCGACGGGGTGAAGATGTCGGGGTGCTCCTCGAGGTTGGCCCGCAGCCAGCGCGTGGCGCTGCGCTGCGCGCCGATCACCAAGAAGTTGGGCACGGGCAGGTTCTCGACGACCATCAGGGCAGCTCCCGGGAACAGGCGAGGGCCGCTCGGCGATGCGGCAGCACGAACGGAGATCCTACCGCTAGCCGTCGCCCCTGAACGTCTCTGCGACCTCCTCGGGCGTCGGGGTGTCGGGCCCTGCGCCGGGATCCCACGAGCTCAGATCGCGGTCGAGCAGGCGCGCCAGCCCTTCGACGTCGGACCGGAAGAAGGCGTAGAGGTACTGGCGATCGCTCAGGGACAACCTGAGCTCGGGCCACCGGTCGGGATCGCCGTACCGGACCAGGTCGAGATCCGGAGGCACCTCGTCCTGGTCGGCGCCGATCGCCGCGAGCACCGAGCGGTAGGCCTGCTCGGGATCAGCGCGGATGTCGTCGATGAGGAGCGTGTGGAGGCGATCGCCGTAGCGGTCCCGGAACGCCCGCAGGATCGGCACCTGGATGTTGCCGAAGTAGAGCTCGAAGGTCGCCACCTGGTGGAGCTCGGGATGGGAGTGGCGGAGATCGGCGAACCGGGCCGGCACGGGCTCGGGTTCGATCTGGCCCCAGCGCACCCGCCGACGCCACTCGGCCTCGAAGAGGTCGATGGGGTTGCCGAGCACGAGCACCATCGTCACGTCGGGGATCGTGTGGAGGATGCGGCTCGTGGTCGCGTGCAGGTTGTAGCGATGATCGGCGTAGGTCGTGGACTCCTCGACCCGGAACGGCTCACCGTCCCATCCGACGAACTGCTCGCAGTACCAGCGCAGACCCCGCTCGGCCATGCGTTCGGGGTCGGAGAAGAAGTGGATGTCGAGCGGTGGGGCGCAGATGTCGGGGTGCCGGTCCAGGTTGAACCGGAGCCACCGGGTCGGATCGGGATCCATACCGGTGATGAGCACGTTCGGGAACGGTGCGACGACGGGCAACGGAGGTTCACCTCGGGTTCTCGGGCGACGGCGCGTCGGATGGTAGCGCCGCGTGCGCCCCCCACCGGCCACAGCATGCGTCGGCGGACGCGTTGCTACCATCGAGCCATGCCGACCGATCAGCTCGTGAACGAACTGCTGCTCGAAGCCGACCAGCTCGAGAAGTCCGGGCAACCGCTCGCCGCGGTCGGAGTCCTCACCGACGCCAACCGACTCGAGCCGAACGGCGACATCGAACAACGCCTGCTCGACCTGCGCGCCCGGGCCTTCGACTCGCTCGAGCGCACCCACGGTCTCGCCGAGTGGCCTCCGGTCGCCGCGGACCCCTTCCCCGAGGTGATCGGCGTGCCCCCCGAGGTGCACCGACGCGACCTGAGCCCGGAGATCATCGCCGGTGCGATCCTGCACCACGGCTCGCTGATCGTGCGCGAGCTCATCTCGTCCGACGATGTCGAGGTGCTCCGCGACGCGATCCGCCGAGCGTTCGACGCCCGCGATGCGTTCTCCGGCGGGGACCGACTCGAGGCCGAGGCCGACGCCGGCTGGTACATCCCGTTCGAAGCGGGCCGCCACCACGAGGCGTTCGGATCGAAGCGGTTCGTCCGCATCATCGATTCGCCGCGCACCTTGTACCGACTGCTGCAGATCTACGGGGATTCCGGGCTCCTCGAGATCCTCGAGTCCCACCTCGGTGAACGGCCGGCGCTGTCCGCGCACAAGTGCGCCCTCCGGCGGATGACACCCGAGCCGGGCGAGCTCGCGTCGGACTACCACCAGGACGGTTCGTTCATGGGCTCGCACATCCGCACCGTCAACGTGTGGCTGCCCCTGATGGCCTGCGGAGGCGACGCCGCGCCCCGCGCCGGTCTCGACGTCGTCCCTCGGCGCATCGACCACATCCTCGAGACCGGGGTGGAGGGTGCCACCTTCGACTGGACGATCTCCGAGGCGGTCGTCGCCCGCGCCGCCGCCGGGACCCCGGTCGTCCGCCCTGAGTTCGGGGTGGGCGATGCCATGCTCTTCGACGAGCTCATGGTGCACCGCACCGGCCTGAGCGACGGGATGGACCAGGAGCGCATGGCCGTCGAGGCGTGGTTCTTCGCACCGTCGGAGTACCCGCACGACCACGTGCCGCTCATGGTGTGACCAGGAGCTACTGCACGGCCTTCACGGCGTCACGTATCGGCTCGGCGACCGAGTCGGGCAGGTGGTCGAGGACTTGACGTCCGGCCCGGATGACACCCGGGGCACGACGGCGGAGCCGGCGGATGGTGCGCCCGGCCTCGCGCCGGGACCGGGTGCGTGCTCGGACCAGGCGCTCCTCGATCGGGCTCTGCTTGAGGACCGATCGGACGGTCGGCGCCCGATCACGGACCCGGAAGTACTCCGACATCCACCACGCCACTGCCGACGCGGTGGCCCGATTGCGTTCGAACCGCTCGACGTCGCACGAAGCGATGCGAGGGACCTCCTCGTCGCCCATCCACTTCTCCAGGAAGCGTTGGCGGTTCCTCGCCCAGAGCGCCTGCCAGTCATCGAGGCGCGAGGCCGAGCCCTTGCCGACATGGTCGATGAGCACCCGCTGGTCGTAGACGATGTCGAGGTCGTTGACCCAGACCTTGAACGCGAGGTCGACGTCCTCGCCGCT
>JBBSTY010000081.1:0-18530 GCA_038235385.1 Acidimicrobiales bacterium
CAGGGCAGGTTTCTCACGTGTTACTCACCCGTTCGCCGCTAGGTCTTCACCAGTGTTGCCACTGGATGGACCCCGCTCGACTTGCATGTGTTAGGCACGCCGCCAGCGTTCGTCCTGAGCCAGGATCAAACTCTCCGTCGAAATCTCGGACCCGTTCGGCGTGCCACCGGCGAACCGGCGACTCGTCGTTCGAGCCTTCGAAATGTGGAGAGCCGGCGTCGAGGGACCAACCTCGGCGCTGACTCACACCCGGTTCTGGCGAGACCCGGGTGTTGATGGACACCGGTCACGAGCTGGGTAGCTCTTGACCGGATGCTCAATGAATTGATGAGACAATCACTCGCGTACTGAACATCCTCCGCCCGAGGGCGGTGGTCGGATGGACAGCCGTAGCGGTGATCGCCCGCATTGGCTTTTTTCGTCCTCTCTTCTGTTTTCAAGGAGCGCCCGAGTCGAGAAGGTGCGAACACCTGAACTCGACCTGCTCTCGATACGCGCCAGCATCGCTGGGCCTACCGGGTTCCGCCTCACCTGCTTGCCCGTACGCACAATGCGTGTGGGCTGCGGTTTGAAGCGGAGTGCCAATGTAGTTGAGTGCGGCGGTGGCGTCAAGCCCGGGGGCCTGTGCCATCTGTCGCACGCTACGGTGGCGTGCCGTCCCTGGGGAGCGGAGCGATTGCCACTCGATCCGTTGCGGGATCGAGCCGGACGCTCTCGCACCCGTGTTCAGGAGCGGAGTAGCAACCTAGCGAGTCCGTGGGCCGGAAGTCAAACCGAGGTCTGGCCGGCTGGCCCATGTCGTCGCCGTGAAGCGAAGCGCCAACCTACCGCTGGGCTCGGGACGGGTCAATTCGATCGCACCTGCACCGGTGGGCGGCGACGTCAGCGTCGGCCGGTGCACGCCCGGGAGTCCCGCCCCGGGCGGTGGGCAACGTCAGCTCCCGACGAGGAGGTGACGGGTCTTCTTGCCCCGGCGCAACAAGACGTAGCGGCCGTGGCGGACATCGCCGGCGTCCAGACGCCGACCGGGCTCGGCGGCCACGTCGTTGACGTACAACCCGCCCCCTTCGATCGTGCGCCGGGCGGCGCCCTTCGAGGGCTCCAGGCCGATCCGCACGACGAGCTCGACCAGGTCGGTACCGGGGAGCGAGGCGACCGCCACCTCGCTGGTCGGGAGCTCGGTGGCCAGGAGGGCGAAGTCGGCCTCCGAGAGCGAATCGGTGGCCTGGGTGAAGCTCTCGCTGGCCGAGATCGCTTCGCGGGTGGCCGGCTCGCCGTGGAGGAAGGTGGTGAGCTCCGTCGCGAGGCGGCGCTGCGCGCGGCGATGTTCGGGTGCCCGGCTGTGCTCGTGCATGATCTGGTCGATCTCGTCCACCGGGAGCAGCGTGAGCTGGAGGAGGAAGCGGCGCGCATCGGCGTCGTCGACGTTCACGAAGTACTGGTAGAGCTCGTAGGGCGAGGTGCGCTGCGGATCGAGCCACACCGATGTCCCGGCGACCGACTTGCCGAACTTCTGCCCGTCGGAACGGGTGATCAGGGGGAAGGTGAGGCCGAACACCGAGCGCGCCTCTCGGCGGCGGATCAGATCGATCCCCGCGGTGATGTTGCCCCACTGGTCCGAGCCACCGATCTGCATCTCGCAGCCCAGCTCGGTGCTGAGCCACCAGAAGTCGTTCGCCTGCAGGAGCATGTAGCTGAACTCGGTGAAGGAGATGCCGTGCTCGCTCTGGACGCGCGACTTGACCGAGTCCTTGGCCAGCATCTGGTTCACCGTGACGTGCTTGCCGACGTCGCGCAGGAAGTCGAGCACCGTGAGGCCCTCGGTCCAGTCACGGTTGTCCACGAGCCGCGCCGGGTTGGGGCGGTCGGTGAACTCGAGCACCTGGGCGAGCTGGGGCCGGATCCCCGCCAGGTTGGCGTCGAGCGTCGCCGCATCGAGGAGGTTGCGCTCCGAGGATCGTCCGCCCGGATCGCCGATCATCCCCGTCGCACCCCCGGCGAGCGCGATCGGGTGGTGGCCGGCGTCCTGGAACCGGCGGAGCGTGAGCAACGGCACCAGGTGTCCGATGTGCAGCGTCGGACCGGTCGGGTCGAAGCCTGAGTAGACGGTGATCGGTCCGGCGTCGAGTCGTGCGATCAGCTCGTCCAGGTCGGTGCTGTCGTGCACCAGGCCCCGTGCCTGCAGGTCGTCGATGAGAGCCTGTCCGTCCACCATGCCTCCGCACCTCGTGCCGGGCGCGCCCCGGCTCGTCGCTCCCCCGCGTCGAGTCGACGCACGGTACCGGGCAGTCTTGCTCGCGGTGCACCGAGAGTCCCATCCGATCACCGACCGGCGAGACGACGTCCTGGCGCCCCGGCTGCGACGCCCCGGCCGCGACGGCTGATCCCGCCGGCGCCCGGCGCACCGCCGGTTGGTCCCGGTGGGACCGACGGTGCCACAGTGGAGCCGTGGTCACCCCGTACGCGTCGCCCCCCGCGGCCGACCGAGAGATCGAACCGCGGTCGCCCTGGACGCTGATCGGACGCGCGACCGTCGTCGTCCTCGCGCTGAGCCTCACCGCCATGTGGGTCTACGCGTTCTTCGGCGATCACGGCGTGCCCGGGCGGCTCGAGAACCCGACGTTCCCCGCGCTCGCCGAGCCCGTCTGCGAGGCGACGATGGGGCGCATCGACCAACTCCCCCGGGCCGACCAGACGCCCACGGCCGACGAACGAGCCGACGTGGTCGACCAGGGAAGCGACGATCTCGACGCCATGCTCACCGAGCTCCAGCGCCTGGTGCCCCCGGGCCAGGCCGAGACCGAGCCGGTCAACCAGTGGCTCGCCGACTGGCGGACCTACGTCCATGATCGGCGCGACTACACCACCGAGCTGCGGGTCGATCCCATGACCCGGTTCGCGGTCACCCAGAGCGACCGCGACAACCGACAGGTCACCGGCGCCCTCGATCGCTTCGCGGCGATCAACGGGATGGCGGCGTGCAGCATCCCCGACGACCTGTCCTGACGGCCGGCGTCAGCCAGCCGATCGCGGTCGCCCGGACGTTCGGTCCTGCGCGGTCGTGAGGGGAACGTCGGCTTCGTCTCAACCCCGCGAGCGGGCCCGGGCGAAGGCAGCCGCGGCCAAGCGGTGCAGGCCGGGGTCGAGATCCAGGTTCGCCAGATCGGCGGCCGGAACCCACCGAAGCCCCTCGGACTCGTGGTTTCCCACGACCACCGCGTCGCGCGGCGCGACGACGAGGAACCGGACATCGAGGTGGCGATGCGCGGGTTCGCTCCGAGCGGGGATCTCGTGGATGTCGAGATCGACCGGCTCGGGATCGATCAGCAACCCTTCGATGCCGGTCTCCTCGGTGGCCTCGCGCAGCGCGACGCCGGCGAGGTTGGCATCGCCGTCGGCATGGCCGCCGGGCTGGAGCCAGCGCTGGAGCTTGCGGTGGAACAGCAACAGGCAGCGCTCGGCATCGGCGTCGACCACGAACGCCGAACCGGTGAAGTGCCCGGACAGGCACGTGCGGACGAGCGCATCCTCGTGCGCAGAGGCGAACGCCTCCATCTCGGCGCGGTAGCCACCGTCGTCGACCGGATGCCCCGGGAGGACCCGACGGCGCTCGGAGCCGTCCGCATCCGGCCCGGCACCGCCTTCGGGATCCACGCTGCGCAGGAGCGCGACGACGTCGGCGAGGTCGGACGACGCGCGCAGCGCAGGCGCATCGGCGGCGAGGAGCACGCTCACGGTGGCGTGCCTCCCCGCCCGTCGGACGTCCGCGGGATGTCGCGGATCCCGGCTCCCGGCCGGCGGGGACGAGTGGCCCGGCTGCTCGACACGTACGGATCGTCGGCGACGAACCACCGCCACTCGTGCTCCATGCCGGCGGAGATGCCGATCCTCGTGGTCACGACCGGAGCGACCGGCGGTGGCGTGCCGTCGTCGAACAGCTGCACTCCCTGGTCGCCGGTGGTCACGTCGGCCCCGTCGTACGCTCCGTCGATGCCGAGCGCCTGACAGAGCTTGGCCGGACCGTTCGTGAGGTCGCGGTCGCGGCGTGCGGCCAACCGACGGGAGCGCATGACCTCGACCCCGTGAACGGGTGCGAGCGCCCGCAGCAGGACGGCCGAGGCGGTCCCCTCCGGGCCGCACACGATGTTGGCGCACCAGTGCATCCCGTAGGTGAAGTACACGTAGAGGTGTCCGGCCGGGCCGAACATCACCGCCGTTCGACGGGTCTCACCCCGGAAGGCGTGGCTGGCGGGATCTTCGGATCCGGCGTAGGCCTCCACCTCGACGATGCGCCCGGCGGTGTCGCCGTGCACCAGCACCTTGTTGAGCAGGGCGGGAGCGACGGCACGCCCGTCGCCGGCCAGCGCCGATCGCTCGACAGGACGCCACATCGTGGACGCGTCGCTCATCGGCGCCCGTCAGCCGGCGAGTCGGGCACGGTCGAGCGACATGCGGTCGATGAAGCGGACGCGCTGGGCGTCGAACGGCACCGGCCCGGCGCCACCCGGTGTCGTGCGCCGCGTCACGGCGACGCCGGGGCCGAGCAACGCGACGGAATCGGGCCCGAAGGCCTCGTGGGCGGCGACCAGATCGGCGAGCGATGCGTCGGTGGTGAGCGACTCGCGCACCAGCGACCCGACGATGGCGTGCGCCTCCCGGAACGGTGTCCCACCGGCGACGAGGTGCTCGGCGAGGTCGGTGGCCGAACTGGCCGGGGCATCGGCCGCAGCCGCCATCGCCTCGGGATCGAACGTGCAGGTCGCGAGCAGACCGCTCATCGCCGACAGGGCCAGGACGATCTGGTCGAGGCTGTCGAACAGGGGCTCCTTGTCCTCCTGGAGGTCGCGGTTGTAGGCGAGGGGTAGTCCCTTGAGGGTGGCGAGCAGCCCGGTGAGGTTGCCGATGAAGCGACCGCTCTTGGCTCGGGTGAGCTCGGCGATGTCGGGGTTCTTCTTCTGCGGGAGCATCGAGCTGCCGGTGGCGTACTCGTCGGCGAGCCGCACGAACCCGAACTCGTCGGTGGACCAGAGCACCACCTCCTCGCCGATCCGCGACAGGTGCACCCCCAGCAGCGCGATCGCGAACAGGGACTCGGCGACGAAGTCGCGATCGCCCACGGCGTCGAGCGAGTTGTCGAACACATCGGCGAAGCCCAGGTCGGCGGCCACACCGGCCGGATCGAGAGCGAGCGACGATCCGGCCAGCGCGCCGGCGCCGAGCGGCGAGACGTCGAGACGGCGGCGGGTGTCGAGCAGACGATCGATGTCGCGGGCCAACGCCCATGCGTGCGCGAGGAGGTGGTGCGCCAGCAGCACGGGCTGGGCACGTTGGAGGTGGGTGTACCCCGGCAGGTAGGTGTCGCCGGCCGCGATCGCCTGATCGAGCAGCACCTGTTGCAGATCGAGCACGCGTGCGGCGACCTCGGTCAGCGCTCGCTTGGTGTAGAGGCGGAGATCGGTGGCGACCTGATCGTTGCGGCTGCGTCCGGTGTGCAGCTTGGCGCCGGCCGGACCGGCCAGATCGGTCACTCGGCGCTCGACGGCCGTGTGGATGTCCTCGTCGCTCGGCACGAACTCGAACGACCCGTCGGCCAGCTCACCCTCGACCGCATCCAGGGCCGCGAGCACGGCCACGACCTCGTCCCCGGCCATCACGCCGGCGCGAGCGAGGCCGCGCACATGAGCCCGGGACCCGGCGATGTCGTCGGGAGCCAGACGTCGGTCGTACGGGAGGCTGACGGTGAACGCCATCAGCTCATCCGCTGGGCCACCCTCGAAACGGCCGTGCCACAGGGTGCTCACCTGATCAGTCCTGGACCTTCTGGCTCTGACGGGCCGCCCAGGTCTGCACACCGAGGCCCCAGAGGCGCACGAAGCCCTCGGAGTCCTCGTGGTTGAAGCTGTCGGCCGCGTCGTAGGTGGCGAGGCTGTAGTCGTAGAGGCTGTCGTCGCTGCGACGCCCGACCACGTAGCACCGGTTCGGTTCGAGCCGCAGCCGGACCTCGCCGTTGACGTAGCGCTGCGACGAATCGATGAACGCGTCGAGGGCCTCCTTGAGCGGCGAGAACCAGAGGCCGTCGTAGACGAGCTCGGCGTACCGGTGCTCGAGGGCGATCTTCTCCCGCTGCATGTCGCGCTCGAGGCAGATGCCCTCGAGATCGCGGTGAGCGGTGATCAGCGCGAGGGCGCCGGGCGCCTCGTAGGTCTCCCGGCTCTTGATGCCGACCCGCCGGTTCTCGACCATGTCGAGCCGTCCGAAGCCGTAGGCACCGACCACGGTGTTGAGCTGGGAGACGAGGTCGGCCATCGACAGCGCCTGGCCATCGAGCGCGACCGGCAGGCCCCGGTCGAACGAGATGGTGATCTCGCTCGGCTCGGTGGCGGTGAGTCGGGTCATCTCCCAGACGCCGTCGGGGGGCTGGGCCCACGGATCCTCCATCTCACCGCACTCGATGGCGCGGCCCCAGAGGTTGTCGTCGATCGAGTAGATCTTGGCCTTGGTGGCGGTCAGCGGGATGCCGAACCGCTCGGCGTAGTGGATCGAGTCCTCTCGCGTCATGCCCCACACCCGAACCGGGGCGACGCACTCGAGATCCGGAGCAAGTGCTCGCGTGGCCACCTCGAACCGCACCTGGTCGTTGCCCTTGCCGGTGCAGCCGTGGGCGACGCCGTCGGCACCGAAGTGGCGGGCCGCTTCGACGAGGTGCTTGACGATCACGGGTCGCGAGAGCGCCGACACGAGCGGGTACTGGTTCTCGTAGAGGGCGTTCGCCTTGAGGGCCGGGCCGCAGTAGTCGCGGGCGAACTCCTCGCGGCAGTCGACCACGATGGCCTCGATCGCACCCGCACCCCGGGCCCGATCGGTGATCGCGTCCCAGTCGCCGCCCTGGCCCACGTCGCATGCGACCGTGATGACCTCGACGCCCATCTCCTCGATCATCCAGCGGACGGCCACCGAGGTGTCGAGACCGCCGCTGTACGCGAGGACGACGCGCTTAGCCATGACGTGACCAACTTTCTGCTCGTCCGGAGCGATCCGCTCCGGAGTCGTGGGTGAGACGGGTGCGCGCGCGGCGCGCAGCGCGGGTTCGGGCGATGTTGCACGGTCGCATCACAAGCCCGCAAGATCGGCGAGCTGCTGGGCGACCTCACGGCCTCCGACCTGCTCGTCGGCGACCAGGATGAGGGTGTCGTCGCCGGCCACCGTGCCGAGGATGCCGTCGAGGCCGGCGCGATCGAGGGCCGACCCCACGACGTGGGCCGAACCCGGAGGCGTGCGCAGGACCACGAGGTTCGCCGAGGACGACACCTCCACGACCCAGTCACCGAGCACCCGGCGGAGGTGGTCCTCGGGCGCGAAGCGATCCTTGGGGAGCTCGGGGATCGCGTAGGCACTCTCCCCTCCCGGCACGCGCACCTTGATGGCGGCGAGGTCGTCGAGGTCGCGCGAGACCGTCGCCTGGGTGGCGGTGACGCCGTCTGCGGCGAGCAGCTCCACCAGCTCCATCTGGTTGTGGACGACGTGCTGCTCGATGAGCTTGATGATCAGGTGCTGGCGACGGGTCTTGCCCGGGCGCGTCGAACCCGCCGGATCATCTGCGGTGGTCGACTCGGACGCAGCATCCGCAGCGCCCGCCACATCCGACGACCGACGGGCGCCCATCAGTGCCCCACCAACCAGGCGAGGAGGCCGCGAGCGGCGTGCATGCGGTTCTCGGCCTGTCGCCAGATCGCGCTGCGGGGCCCGTCGAGCGCCTCGCCCGTGACCTCCTCGCCGCGGTGCGCCGGCAGGCAGTGCATCAGGATCGCGTCGGATGCCGCGTGGTCGAGGAGCTCGTCGTCGACGGTGAAGCCGGCGAACGCCGACCGGCGCGCGACCGCTTCGGCTTCTTGGCCCATGGAGGTCCAGGTATCGGTGTAGACGACGTCGGCCCCGGCCACGGCGTCCTGCGGACGGACCGACAGCTGCGGTCGCACACCCGCACGGGACAACTGGTCGAGGTCGGCCGGCTTCAGGCCGTACCCGACCGGGCTGGCGACGGTGACCCGTCCACCCAACATGCCGACGGCCAGCGCGAGCGAGCGGCACACGTTGTTGGCGTCGCCCACGTAGGCAACGGTGACGCCCTCGACGCCGCCGAGCCGCTCGGCGATCGTGAGGACATCGGCCAACGCCTGCATCGGGTGGCCGCGGTCGCTGAGGAGGTTGATGATCGGGACCTCGGCGACCGCCACCATGCGCTCGAGGACCTCGTGGTCGAACACGCGAGCGGCGATGACGGCGTGGAAGCACTGGAGGGTCCGGGTGATGTCCTCCACCGTCTCCCGCGTGTCGAGCCCGACCTCGTCGGATCGGATGGTCACCGGGTGGCCACCGAGCTGGGTGACCGCCATCTCCATCGAGCTCCGGGTGCGCAGGGATGGCTTCTCGAACACGAGCGCCGCACCACGGCCGTCCATGACCTGCGGCGGCGTCGGGTTCCGAGCGAGGTCGAGCACGGCCCGGAGCTGGTCGGGTTGGAGGTCGTCGATCTCGAGCAGGTTGCGAGTCACCGGGTCACCTCGTCGCGGATCGAGGGTGCCTGGGCGCCGAGGACCGATCGCAGGATCACGAGCGCCTCGTCGACCTCCTCGCCGCTCACCGTGAGCGGCGGGGCGAACCTCAGCGCGGTGGGACTGACCGCGTTGATGACCAGGCCACGGGCGAGCGCCTGCGCCTGCACCACCCGCGCATCGACCCCCTCGTCGAGCTCGGCGGCGAGCAGCAGCCCCATGCCCCGCACCTCGGCGACACCGGGGAGGTCGGCCAGCTCACGATGCAGGTACGCGCCGACCGCGGCCGCTCTCGCCGGCAGGTCGTCGCGCTCCATGATGTGCAGCACCGCCTTCGCCGCCGACGCGGCGAGCGGTTGTCCTCCGAAGGTCGTGGCGTGATCGCCCGGCACGAACGCCGCGGCCACGTCCCGGCGCGCCCAGCATGCGCCGATCGGCATGCCGTTGCCGAGGGCCTTGGCCATGGTGATCACGTCGGGCACCACGCCGAGCTGCTGGTGAGCGAACCACGAACCGGTGCGTCCGATGCCGGTCTGGACCTCGTCGAGCATGAACAAGATGTTGCGCTCGTCGCAGAGGCGCCGAACGGCCTGGAGGTACTCGGCGGTGGCCGGGATGACCCCACCCTCGCCCTGGATCGGCTCGAGCAGCACCGCGGCAACGGTGGGATCGAGTGCCCCTTCGAGCTCGTCGATGTCGCCGAACGGGACGTGGCGGAACCCCTCGGGCAGCGGTTGGAAGGCCTCGTGCTTCTGCGGTTGCCCCGTGGCGTGGAGCGTGGCGAGGGTGCGCCCGTGGAACGAGCTCCAGGCGCTCACCACGACGTGTCGCCCGTAGCCGCCCCACTTGCGGGCGAGCTTGAGCGCGCACTCGTTCGCTTCGGCGCCGGAGTTGGCGAAGAAGACCTGGCCGCCGCCCCCGAGGAGCCGGTCGAGGGTGCGCGCCACCTCCCACCCGGGTTCGGTGCCGAAGAGGTTGGAGACGTGCACGAGGGTGCGGGCCTGCGCGTCGATGGCGTCGGCCACCTCGGCGTTCGCGTGACCGACCCCGACGACCGCGAGCCCGCCGAGGAAGTCGAGGTAGCTCGTGCCGTCGCGGTCCCAGAGCCGGGTGCCCTCGCCGCGCACGAACATCACCTGGGGCGGACCGTAGGTGGGCATGAGCGGACAGCCGTCCAGATCGTCGGGCGCACCCATGGCGGTGGCGTGGACCGATGCCGGCGTGGATGCGGTCACGAGGGCTCCTCGGATCGTGGGACGGTCGCGACCGATCCCTGCGGAATCGGATGGTTGTCGACGGCCTGGTCGGGGACGATCATCGTCCCGATGCCGTGGTCGGTGAACAGCTCGAGCAGGACCACGTGGGGGATGCGTCCGTCGAGCAGGTGCGCGGACCGCACCCCGCCGTCGATGGCCACGAGGCAGGCCTCGATCTTGGGGATCATCCCACCAGCGATGATGCCCGACCCGATCAGGTCGCGGATCTCGGCGGCGGAGGCCTCGGTGATGAGCGAATCGGGGTCGTCGAGATCACCCAGGAGCCCGGCCACGTCGGACAGGTAGAGGATCTTCTCCGCCTCGAGCTCGGCGGCGATGGCGCCCGCCACCGAGTCGGCGTTGATGTTGAGCGCCTGCCCGGTGTCGCTCGATCCGATCGTGGAGATGACCGGGATCAGGTTCTCGGCCAGGAGGCGGTCGATGATGCCCGAGTTCACGGCGGTCACATCACCGACGAACCCGAGGAGCGGGTCGCGGATGTCGGCGCTGATGAGCCCCGCGTCCTCGCCGGACAGACCCACCGCGAGCGGACCGTGCACGTTGATGGCCGAGACGATCTCACGGTTGACCTTGCCGACGAGCACCATGCGCGCCACATCGAGGGTGTCGGCGTCGGTGACCCGCCGGCCGTCGACGAACTCCGAGACGATGCCCAGCCGGGCGAGCAGGTGGGCGATCTGCGGTCCGCCGCCGTGCACCACGACCGGGCGGATGCCGACCGAGTGCAGCAGGACCATGTCCTCGGCGAACCGATGTGCCAGATCCGGATCGGTCATCGCGTTGCCGCCGTACTTGACCACCACGGTGGACCCGAAGAAGCGCCGGATGTACGGCAACGTCTCGACGAGGATCGCCGCGTGGGCCTGCGCGTCGGCGAGGCGGGCGCCGACCGCGGCAGGTCCGTCGGGCGCCCCGTCGACCTCGGGCGCGCTCACGGGTAGAGCCCGATCGTGGACAGGCCGGTGGTCTCATCGACGCCGATGAGCAGGTTGGCGCACTGGACCGCCTGGCCCGAGGCCCCTTTGGTGATGTTGTCGAGCGCGGCGATCGCCACGACCATGCCGGTCCGGGGATCGGCGCGCACGGTGACGTGCACCGAGTTCGAGCCGAGGGTGGCCTTCGTCGATGGCGAGCGCTCCGAGACGGTGACGAACGGTTCGGTGTCGTACGTGTCGTGGTACAGGTCCAGCAACGACTCGGTGGTCGCCGATCCGGTGGGCCGGGCGTAGCAGGTGGCGAGGATGCCCCGGCTCATCGGTGCGAGGTGCGGGGTGAACAGCACCGAGACGTCCTCGGCCGCGAGGCCGCCGACCCTCGCCACGCTCTGCTCGATCTCGGGGGTGTGGCGGTGGTCGAGCAACCCGTACGCCGTGAAGTCCTCGTCGACCGCGCAGAAGGTGGTGGTCGCCTTCGGCCCCCGCCCCGCGCCGGACGCTCCCGACGCGGCATCGACGATGATGCCGGACGTCTCGATCAGGCCGCTCCGAACGAGCGGGGCGAGCGCCAGCGCGGCCGTGGTCGGGTAGCACCCGGGCGCGGCGACGGCGTCCGCACCGATGATCTGGTCGCGGAACAGCTCCGGGAGGCCGTAGGTGAACGCCGCCAGCAGATCGGGCCGGGCGTGCGCGTCGCCGTACCAGGTGGGGTACAGGTCGGGGTCGGCGAGGCGGAAATCTGCGGCCAGATCGACGACCCACGAGACGCGCTCGAGCACCTCCGGCACGATCGCCTGCGAGGCGCCGTGGGGCAGGCCCAGGAACACCAGGTCGAGACCGTCGAGCGCGTCGACCGCGTAGGTGTCGAACGCGCGGTCGCCGTACACGGGCGCCAGGCTCGGGTAGAGCGAGGCCATGGGAGCCCCGGCCTGGCTGTCGCCGGTGGCGAGCACGACGTCGAGCGCCGGATGACCAGCGCACAGACGGAGCAACTCGACACCGGTGTACCCCGACGCCCCGATGATGCCGACTCGAATCATTGCAAGAGCTTACAAGTGCCCGTATGTTTATGCAAACCGAGAGCGGGGGCCGGTCAGTCCGAGCTGTCGGGCGTCTTGTTGTACTCCCCCGCCAGGCGGTCGAGCTGCTCCTGGGTGGCGACCTTGACATCACGGGCGGCGAACACGCGCGAGACGATGGCGACCGTCGCCAGACCGAGGGCGATGAACACCAACCCGAAGACGATCCCCTTGGAGCCGCCGTAGAAGGGGATGAACAGCACACCGATGATGATCAGGACGACCGCGAGGCCGACCATGATCTTGCGTTGCGGCGAGTGCTGGATCCCGAACAGCAAGGTGGTGAACATCGGACCTCTCCCGGCGGGGCCGACGGGCAGCGAGGGTGATGGCCGACCCCGATGACGGCCACACGGGTCGCGGTGGGACCCGACGCTCAACCTACCCCGGGCGGCCTCAGCCGCGGAGGACCGCTGCGTGGGCGTCGGACACCGCCGCCACCACCCGGCTGCGCACCTCGGCCGCGTCGGCATCGGTGAGCGTGCGATCGCGTGCCTGGAGGCGCAGCCGATACGCCAGGCTCCGGGTGCCCGGAGGCAGGCCCGGGCCGCGATAGACGTCGAAGAGGCGGACGTCGGCGAGGAGCTCGCCCGCCGCATCGATGATCGAACGCTCGATCGATGCGGCCGACGTGGACTCGGGAACCTCGAACGCGAGGTCGAAGTCGCTCGATGGATGCCGACTGATCGTCCGGTACGCGGCGCGGCCATGGGCCAGGCCGGAAACGGCATCGAGGTCGAGCTCCAACCAGGCGACCCGCTCGGTGATGGCGAAGCGGTCGAGCACCGTCGGGTCGATCTCGCCGACGGCGCCGATCACCAGATCGCGCCCATCGGTGTCGTGCGCCACGATCTCGGCTGACCGGGTGGGGTGGAGTCCGGCCACCGGCACCTGCTCGAGGCGGGTGTCGGCGATCGCGACGGCGTCGGCGAGCACGTGCCAGACCTCGACGGCGCCGATGGCGTCGTCACCGGCGAGCGCCACCCCGAGGTGCTCGCGCTCGTCGGGGAGCTGCTGGCCGGCCGGAGGACGACCGAACACCTTGCCGATCTCGAAGAGGCGGATCCCCGGGTGGCGATGCGATGCGTTGTACGCCACCGCCTTGAGCAGGCCCGTGCGCAACGAGGTGCGCAGCACCGACTCGCCTGCATCGAGCGGGTTGGTGACGGTGACGAACTCGGCGGGTAGCCCCGTTGCCTCCACGTCGGCGGCGGACACGAACGGGAGGGGCATGGCTTCGTCGAGCCCGAGCCCCACCATGGCCTGGCGCACGGCGCGACGTTCGGCCTGACGGTCGGTGAGGCCCCCGGTGCGAACTGCCGCCGGCACCGATCGGGGAATCCGGCTGTAGCCGTGATGCCGTGCGATCTCCTCGATGACGTCGGTCTCGGTGGTGGTGTCGTACCGGAAGGTCGGGATGGTGACGTCGAGCACCCCGGGCGCCGAGGTCCCGACGGGCGCGACGCCGAAGCCGATCGGGGTGAGCAGCTGAATGATGGCGTCACCGCCGAGCTCGGTGCCCAGGAGGCCGTTGACGCGCTCCATGCGCACCGGTACCGGTGCCCGGTCGGGCAGGTCACCACGCTGATCGACCACGCCGGTCGCGAGGGTGGCGCCCGACGGAGCGAGCAGCTCGGCGAACCGGAGCGCCGCCAGCTCGGCGATCTCGGGATCGGCCCCACGCTCGAAGCGCATGGATGCCTCGCTGCGCAACCCGAGCCGTGCACTCGACCGAGCGATCGACATGGGATCCCACCAGGCCATCTCGAGCAGGACCGCTGAGGTGGTGGATGAGATCTCGGTGGAGGCCCCGCCCATGACCCCGGCGATGCCGATCGCGTGGTCGTCGCGATCGGCGATCACGCCGTCGCCCTCGGTCAGGGTGCGCTCCACCTCGTCGAGGGTGCGGATGGTCTCGCCTGCCCGTGCCCACCGCACGCGCAGGGACGAACCGGTCACCTTGTTGAGGTCGTAGGTGTGGCTCGGCTGACCGAGCTCGAGCATCACGAAGTTGGAGGCGTCGACCACGCTGTTGATGGGTCGCATGCCGAGGTGCGTGAGGCGGTTGGCGATCCAGGCGGGCGACTCCCCCACGACGATGTCGGCCAGCACCCGGACGAGGAAGCGACCGCACAGATCGGCGTCGACGATCTCGACCGAGACGCCGGGAGGCATCTGCCCGTGCTCGACGACGACAGGGGCCAGTTGGGTGAACGGCACCCGCATCCGCGCGGCGAGATCTCGTGCCACCCCCGCGACCGACATGGCGTCGGGCCGGTTCGGGTTGATCTCGAGGTCGTACAGGACATCGGGCTCGATGCCCAGGGCGACCGCGATCTCGGTGCCGGGAGCGGCCGAGGGCGGCAGGACCATGATGCCGTCGTGGTCGTCGCCGAGACCGAGCTCACGGGTGGAGCACAGCATCCCGTTCGACCACTGGCCGCGCAGCTTGCGACGCTCGATCTTCATGCCGCCCGGCATCGTGACGCCGAGGGTGGCCAACGGGACGTGATCGCCCACGGCCATGTTGAACGCGCCACAGCAGATCTGGAGCGCCTCGCCATCTCCCGCGTCGACATCGACCAGTTGGATCTTGTCGGCGTCGGGATGAGGCCGCAGGTCCAGGACCTCGGCCACGACGATCCCACCGAGTCCCTCACCGATGCGATCGATGGACTCCACCGCCATGCCGAGGTCGCTCATCTCCTCACCGAGCGCGACCGGATCGCCCTCGAAGGGGGCGAACTCGCGCAGCCACGACAGGAGGACCTTCATCAGAACTGCTCCAGGAAGCGGGCGTCGTTGGTGTAGAGCTCACGGATGTCGTCGACGCCGTGGCGCATGAGCGCGAGGCGGTCGATGCCGAACCCGAACGCGAACCCCGACCACTCGTCGGGGTCGTACCCGACGGCAGCGAACACGTTGGGGTGCACCATGCCGCAGCCACCCAGCTCGAGCCAGCCGGTCTGGGCGCAGGTGCGACAGCCCGTGCCCTCGCAGAAGATGCAGTTGATGTCGTACTCGGCCGAGGGCTCGGTGAACGGGAAGTAGGACGGTCGCAGGCGCGAGTGGATGGCGCCGCCGAAGTACGCGCTCGTGAAGGCCTCCAACGTCCCCGCGAGGTCCCCGAAGCTGATCCCCTTGTCGACGACCAGTCCCTCGATCTGGTGGAACACCGGCATGTGGCTCGCATCGGCGGTGTCGCGGCGGTACACCCGGCCGGGCATGATCGAGTAGATCGGCGGTTCCCCGTCCTGCATCACGCGGATCTGCACCGGCGAGGTGTGCGTCCGCAGCAGCGTGGACTCGGGCTCACCGAGATCGACGTAGAGGGTGTCCCACATGCCTCGGGCCGGATGCGACTCGGGGATGTTGAGCGCCTCGAAGTTGTACCAATCGGTCTCGACCTCGGGTCCTTCCGCGACCGAGAACCCCATGCCGACGAAGACGTCCTCGAGGCGGTCACGCGACTGCGTGACCAGGTGGAGACGGCCGCGCCGGCGCGGAGGCGCGTACTCCGTGAGGTCGAGGCGCTCGCCGTCGATCTGGGCGCGCCGCTCGGCGGTGGCGAGCTCGGCGGCACGTGCGTCGAGCGCGGCCCCGATCTGCTCACGGGCCTGGTTGAGGGCCTGACCGGCAGCCCGCCGCTGCTCGTGATCGAGCCCGCCGAGGGTCTTCTTGAACCCGTTGAGCGGGGACTTCTTCCCCGTCAGCTCGGTTTCGAGGGCGCGGACGGCGTCGAGGGTGGCGGCGTCGGCGATGCGGGTCGTGGCCTCGGCCTCGATGGCCCGGATCTCGTCGATCATGGTGGCGTGAGCCTGCCGTTCGGTCAGCGGTTGGGCAAATCGGGACGACGGGCCCGATCGGGCGTCCAGCCTACCGATCGACGCCCGTCCGTCTCGACGACGTTCGGCCGATCGTCGAACGCTCCCGGTTCACGACGAACGGTGCGCTCGACGCCGCTGGCGGGCCGCCTCGAACAGCACGAGGGTGCCGGCCATGGCGACGTTCAGGCTCTCGACGCCTCCCTCCATGGGGATCGCCACGGTCTCGGAGACCGCGGCGCGGACCGCAGGGTCCAGCCCGTGGGCCTCGTTGCCGAGCACGAGTGCAACCGGTCCGACGAGATCGGCCTCGTCGTAGCTCCGGTCGCCGTCGACGGCGGTTCCGATGGTGACGACGCCTGCGGCGTGCAGCGCCGCCAGCACCATGGCACCGCCCGCGCCGACGACCACCGGGACGCGAAAGAGCGAACCGGCCGAGGCGCGCACCACCGTGGGCGCGAACAGATCCACCGACCCGGTGGTGGCGACGACCGCTCGGGCGCCGGAGGCCTCGGCTGCACGGATCAGGGTGCCGGCGTTGCCGGGATCGGCGACGCCGACGAGCACGACCAACGGACCCGAACGCACGGAGGCCGACGAGGGCGATGAGGGTGACACGAGGCTCACCACGTCCTCGACGGTGGTCGTGGTGATGCTGGCGATGGCGGCGATGCCCTGCGGGGTCACGGCCTCGACCGCACCCGAGAGCACCCGGGGCGCAAGGTCGTGGCGGCGGGCGCCATCGGCCTGGGCGCGCTCGGCGACCGCCACGACGTCGTCGGCCAAGGTGTCGTCGTCGCGGAGCTCGACGTACACGGCATCGAGGTGGAGACCGGCCTCGATCGCCTCGGCGACGAGCACCGGTCCGTCGATGACGAAGGAACCCGCGTCCGAACGCGCACTCCGGCGCCTCGAGAGGCGCCGGAGGTGCTGGACCGCTGGGTTCTTGGCTCCGAGACCGCTCACCGATCGTGTCCGAAGGACTCGGCGAGGATCCGGCGATCCTGGGTCAGGATGCCTGGGCCTCGGGGGCCGGGGCGGCCTCGAGCGCCGCTCGGGCCGCGTCGCACAGCGCGGCGAACGCCGCCGGTTCGACCACCGCGAGATCGGCGAGGACCTTGCGGTCGACCTCGATCTCGGCCATCCGGAGACCGGCGATGAATCGGCTGTAGCTGATGTCGTTGAGGCGACATGCCGCGTTGATGCGCTGGATCCACAGCTTGCGGAACTCACCCTTGCGGGCGCGCCGGTCGCGGTAGGCGTACTGCAGCGAGTGCATGACCTGCTCGTTGGCGGCCCGGTACGAACGGCTCTTGTTGCCGTAGTAGCCCTTGGCCCGCTCGAGCGTGGCGCGGCGGTGCTTCTTGGAGTGCACCGACCGTTTGACTCTGGCCATCGTGGTGCTCCTTTCTCAGATGTTCGGGAGGCGATCGCCTTCGGCGACCGCTGCGGTTCGGGACTCGGCGCTAGCGGCCGAGCATGCGGTTGATGCGGGCGGCGTCGCCCTTGGCGACCTCGAAGTCGCCGCGGAGCCGACGCTTGCGCTTGGCCGGCTTCTTCTCGAGGATGTGGCGCAGGTTCGCCTTCTGGCGCATCAGCTTGCCGGAACCGGTGGTCTTGAAGCGCTTGGCGGCGCCGCGGTGGGTCTTCATCTTGGGCATCGGGGGGTTCTCTCTCCAGCGGAAGGATCGATGGGCCGCGCCTCGCGCCACCGTGAGGTGGTGCGGTCACGGCCGGTTGTGGATCGGGGGTCAGGCGGGGTGGTCGGCAGCTTCCACGTCGGCGGTCGACTCGAGCGTGACCTCGTCGGTCGGATCGTCGGTCGGATCGTCGGTCGGATCGAGCGTGATCTCGTCGGTCGGATCGGCGACCTCCGCGGTCGCCTCGTGGGTGACCTCGGTGTCGTCGGCCGGCGCAGCGTGTGCCTCCTCGGCCAGTTCGGCTTCGACCGCCACCTCGATCGGAGCTTCCGATCCGTTCCTGGCGGCCTCGGCGTCGGCCTTCTTCTTGTCGGCTGCTGCTGCCGCTTGTGCCTTCTTGTCCGGAGCCAGGACCATGGTCATGTTGCGCCCGTCCTGCTTGGGGAAGATCTCGACGCGCCCCACTTCGATCACGGCTTGGGCCACCTGGTCGAGGATGCGTCGCCCCAGCTCGGGATGTTGCATCTCACGGCCACGGAACATGATCGTGACCTTGACCTTGTGGCCCTCACCCAGGAACTTCTCGACCTTGCGGGTCTTGGTGTCGAAGTCCCCGGCGCCGATCTTGGGCCGGTACTTCATCTCCTTGACCACGACGTTGGTGCTCTTGCGCCGGGACTCCTTGGCCTTCTGGGCCGCCTCGTACCGGTACTTGCCGTAGTCCATGATCCGACAGACCGGAGGGTTGGCCTTGTCGGCCACCTCGACGAGGTCGAGTTCCAGCTCTCGTGCCATGTTGAGTGCCTCGGGCAGCGGGCGGATGCCCAACTGGTTGCCGTCAGCTCCGATCAGGCGTACCTCGCGGGCACGGATGCGATCGTTGATCCTTGGCTCGTTTGACGTAGCTATTGCCGTACGCTCCTCATCAATGCGCCATGCTCCTCTCGCGCGCGGATGTTGTCCCCACAACGACCCCCGCTGGCGCAAAAACGACGAAACGGGTGTCGAAAAGCCGACACCCGTCGAGGCCCCCTCAGCGGGAGCCGGACGAAGATCGACCCGGACTCACCGGAAGATCCACCAGTGATGGTGGCTCCTGTGGCCGGGTGGGGGCGGAGCCCCGCTGTCCCTCGGTTGTAGGGCGCCTAGAGTACCAGGGTCGGCCAGGAACAGCGATTCTCGCGAACCTCCCGGGCCTGCGCACCCGTGCGCCCCGACGCCGA
>JBBSTY010000082.1:0-18484 GCA_038235385.1 Acidimicrobiales bacterium
CCGAGAAGCCGCCGTACCCCGTGAGCACGCAGGGGGTGGTGGGCGTCGGGCGGGTGTGCTCGTCGCGGATGACGAACATCGAGATCTCGGTCCCGTCGGTCGACGGGTAGCGCACCTGCTCGACGACGTAGGTGCCCGTGGGACCGAGTCGGCCACCGTCGTGCTGGCGCAGCCGGCTCCAGTCGCGGACGCCGTCGGCGGTCCAGCGCAGCATCGTGGGCGGCCGGGCGAAGGACGTGAACGAGAAGAACGCCTCGTCCCGATCGAGGCTGCCCTCCAACCCGGCGAGCGAACCGAGCTCGGGGAGCGGGACCTCCGCGAGGTGCACGCCCCGGTGATCGTGACGGTCGAGCCGGGCGACCGCGGCCGACGAGCTGAGCACCAACAGCGAGGACGACGTCGGGACGAACGCGTCGATCACCCGGTCGGATTCGGCGACGATGGTCTGCCAGTGATCGTGCCAGGCGGTCGTCAGGGGGGCGGCGACGATGCGCCCGCGGTCGGCGCCGAAGGTGGTGAGACCTACCACGGCATCGCCCACGACCACGAAGCTCGACACCGCGTCGACACCTTCGATCATGGTGATGCGGGCGCCCGACCGACGATCGATCAGGAGCACGTCGACCCGGCTCCACCCGAGGGAGAGGTGCAGCATGAGCCACCGCCCGTCGGGGGAGAGGCTGAGGTTGGTCCACGCGGTCTTGTCGGGCAGATCGCCGAACACCAGGTCGTCGCGGCGCCAGTCCTCGCCCATCCGGTGCCAGTAGGCCTTGCGCCAGTACCCCTGGTCCTCGGGTGGCAGCGTGGACGGGTCGGGGTAGCGCGTGTAGGCGAAGCCCGAGTTGTCGGGCATCCACGCGATCGAGCATGCCCGGGTGTGGGGGATGGTGTCGCGCCGGTGCTCGCCGGTCTCGACGTCGAGGACCCGCAAGGTGCTGCGCTCGTCGCCGCCCGTGGACACGCCGTAGGCAACGAGGGACCCGTCCGGACTCGGCCGGAACCAGTCGATCGCGGCGGTGGGATCGCCGGTCGCTCGATGGGGGTCGACGATGGTGCGCGCCGGACCCGCTTCGGTGGCGGACCGGACGACGAGCACGCTCTGGTCGTGCGTGCCCCACCGTTCGAGCGAGAACACCCGGCCGCCCCCGACCGCGCACGCGACCGACGAGCCGGCACTCAGCAGCGAGGCCAGGCGGCCGCGCAGCTCCGCACGGGCGGGGAGTGCGTCGAGCACCGACGCGGTGCGCTCGTTCTGCGCGTCGATCCACTCGCGCGTCAGCGGCGAGTCGGGGTCCTCGAGGATCCGAAAGGGATCGGCCACGGGCACACCGTGGATCATCTCGGTGCGCGGTTCGTGACGGATCACCGGCGCAGGTGGGATCGAGGGACCGTCCTCGGGAACGCTCATCTGCGCCGTGCGGTCAGATCGTCCACCGGGGCGACGAGGCCCACGGAGCGGACGATGCGGGTCGGGTCAGCGCCCGGCGTTGGGCTTGGTGCCGTGGTTCGCCGGCTTGCGCCGGGCGTTGGTCTTGCGCTTCGAGGTCTTCTTCGACATGCCGCCACGGTACCGGTTCACCCCCCACCACACGAAATTGCGGTGCTCCGCGCCGCATAGGCGGCTGAGCGCCGCACGTTCGTGAGGGGTCAGGACGTGGGGTGGCGGGACGCCCACTCGAGGAGGGTGTCGGCATCCCAGGTGTTGACGATGCGGTCGAGATCGATCTCGTGGCGCGCCGCCTTCTCGCAGCCGAAGGCCTGCCACTCGAGCTGGCCGGGGGCGTGGGCGTCGGTGTCGATCGAGATCTTGCAGTCCCACTCGAGGGCGAGCTCGAGCAGCTCGTCGGGTGGGTCCTGACGCTCCGGGCGGCAGTTGATCTCGACCGCCTTGTCGAACCTCGCGCAGGCGGCGAAAACCACCTCGGCGTCGAAGGCGGACGAGGCCCGCTTCGGTGACGCGTCGCGCTCGGAGTCGTGGACGACGGCGTCGGGTCCGGCGGGGTCGTCCCCGGCGAGCACCCGAGCAATCTGGGCGGACGAGACCTTGCGCCCGGTGCAGTGGCCGAGGATGTCCGTGTGGGGGCTGGCGATGGCCAGGACCATGCGCCGGGTCATCTCGTCGGCCGGCATCTTGAGCTTCGAGTGCACGCTCGCGACGACGATGTCGAGCCGCTCGAGGAGGTCGGGATCCATGTCGAGGGCGCCGTCGGTGAGGATGTCGACCTCCATGCCCGTGAGGATCCGGAACGGGGCGAGCTGATCGTTGAGCGCTTCGATGGTGTCGAGCTGCTCGGTCAGGCGGTTGCGGTCGAGGCCGTGGGCCACCGTGAGTCGAGGCGAGTGGTCGGTGAGCACCACGTACTCGTGGCCGAGGGCCTGTGCCGTGCGGGCCATGACCTCGATCGGTGCTCCGCCGTCGGACCACTCGGAGTGCAGGTGGCAGTCGCCCTTGAGGGCGTCACGGTAGGCGGAGGCCGCGGGCGACATCGGCACGTCGGACGCCTCCTCGAGCTTGCGGAGGTACTCGGGGAGCTTGCCGTCGAGCGCCTCGGCGATCACCGACCCGGTGCTCGCACCGATGCCGGGGAGGTCGCCGAGCGTGCCGTCGGCGTGCTTGGCGGCCACCACATCGGGCCCCAACGACTCGATGGTGCGGGTGGCGTTGGCAAAGGCGAGGGCCTTGCGGG
This sequence comes from Acidimicrobiales bacterium, assembly GCA_038235385.1. GTDB lineage: Bacteria > Actinomycetota > Acidimicrobiia > Acidimicrobiales > Acidimicrobilacustridaceae > JBBSTY01. Next base: position 2,688 of record JBBSTY010000082.1, read on the forward strand.
AGGGGGCGAGGGTGCGATCGAGCAGGTAGGCCACGCGCCGGAGCGCAGCCGTCGGCTCCATGGGGGCGGCGAGCGGTCGGGTGAGGTCCACCCGGCCAGGGTAATGGTGGCCCACCGCCGTGGGACCGTTCCGGGTGGCTGGGGTGGGGCCGGTAGCCTGAGCGGCGATGGAACGCTTCGGGTTCGTCGGGCTCCCCAATGCCGGCAAGTCATCGCTGTACAACGCGCTGTCGGGAGGGAGTGCCCTCGCCGCCCCGTACGCCTTCGCCACCAAGGACCCGAACGTCGGGGTCTCCAAGGTGTTCGACGACCGCCTCGATCGCCTGGCGGCGATGAGCAACTCGAAGAACGTGGTGCCGGCGAGCGTCGAGTTCCTCGACATCGGTGGTCTGGTGGAGGGAGCGAGCACCGGCGAGGGTCTCGGCAACAAGTTCCTCGCCAACATCCGCGAGGTCGACGCGATCGTCTTCGTCCTCCGAGCCTTCGTCGACGACGACGTCACCGGTCCGTCCGACCCGCTCGAGCACCTCCGGGTGGTCGAGATCGAGCTGGCGCTGGCCGACCTCGAGTCGGTCGAGAAGCAGCTGGACAAGCGGCGCAAGGCCGCCAAGCAGGACCGCACGATCGCCGACGAGGTCGAGGCGCTCGGTCGGGCCCATGCGGTCCTCGCCGAGGGCACGCCGATCTATCGCAGCTCGCTCTCGGCCGACGACCGGACGCTCCTGACCTCCTACTTCCTCCTCACCAACAAGCCGATCCTGGCCGTCGTGAACGTGGCCGAGGGCGATCTCGACGATGTCGAGGCCATCGTCGCGCCGGTCGTCGAGGAGTTCGGTGGCCACGGCGAGGTCATCGGGATGTGCGTGCAGCTCGAAGCCGAAGCGGCCCAGCTCGACGCCGATGGTCGTGCCGAGATGCTCGAGGCGCTCGGGCTCGGCGACGGCGCGCTGCCCCGGTTCCTGCGCGCCGCGTACCACCTGCTCGGTCTCCGGACCTTCTTCACGACGGGCGAGAAGGAATCACGAGCGTGGACCTTCAAGGCGGGCTGGAAGGCTCCTGCGTGCGCAGGCGTGATCCACACGGACTTCGAGCGCGGCTTCATCCGCGCCGAGACCATCCAGTGGGACGAGCTGCTCGATCTCGGGTCGTGGTCCAAGGCTCGGGATGCGGGGATGCTACGGGTCGAGGGCAAGGACTACGTCGTCTCCGACGGCGACGTGATGGAGTTCCGCTTCAACGTGTAGGACGACGACGAACATCGAGATGAACAGCACCGGTGGCCTCGGTTGTGCCTGACCGGTCGGGAGGGATGCGCACGAGATGCCGTGGTTGGTGCGTGATGGCAAGGTGCTGGCGACGCTCGAAGTGGCGACCTCGATGCGGGATCGAACACGTGGCCTCCTCGGACGCGACGGCCTCGACGGCGCCCTCCTCCTGCGACCGGCGAAGTCGGTGCACACGTTTCGGATGCGGTTCGCGATCGACGTCGCCTTCTGCGACCGCGACCTGCGCGTCGTGAAGGTGCGCACCCTGGTGCGCAACCGCGCCACGTTGCCGGTCATCAAGGCGCACTCGGTGATCGAGAGCGAGGCCGGAACCATGGAGCGGTGGGGTGTTCGCGTCGGCGACCAGTTCGACATACGTGGACTCGACGAGTCGGGTGAGCCCGACCACGTGATCGACGTTCGCTCGGATGCACCCGGTCGACGAATCCGGGGAGTCTCGCCGATCCCACCGGTGGATCTCGCCCCCGGCGGCGACGGCGGATGACCGACGGAAAGGGCGGCGCGCTCGTCCTGGTCGGGACTCCGATCGGGAACCTCGGTGATCTCGCGCCCCGAGCCGTGGCCGAGCTCGAACGAGCGGATGCGATCGCATGCGAGGACACGCGCCGGACCGGTCGGCTCCTGGAGCACGCCGGGGTCGCCCGCACCACGCTGCTCGTGGTCAACGAGCACACCGAGTCGGGTGCGGTTGGCGACATCCTCGCCCGTCTCGATCGTGGGGAGCGGGTGGTCGTGGTGTCCGACGCGGGCATGCCGGGGATCTCCGACCCGGGCGAACGGCTGGTGCGGGCGGCGTCGGATGCCGGGCACCGGGTCGAGGTCGTGCCCGGCCCGTGCGCCGCGATCACGGCGCTGGTCGCAAGTGGTCTCCCGACGGGCCGGTTCGTGTTCGAGGGCTTCCTGCCCCGCAAGGGTTCCGGACGAACGGAGCGCCTGCGGATGCTCTCGTCCGAACCTCGCACGATCGTGCTCTACGAAGCGCCCCACCGCGTCGTCCGGACCTTGACCGACCTCCGCTCGGCGTTCGGTCCCGAGCGATCGGTGGTGATCGCCCGCGAGCTCACGAAGTTGCACGAGGAGCTCTGGACGGGGTCGCTCGCCGATGCCGTGCTGTGGTCCGGAGCGAATCCGCCACGAGGTGAGTTCGTGCTCGTCGTCGATGGAGCGCCCGCCCCGGCGGCGCCCACCGATCCCGAGATCGTCGCTGCGATCGCGTCGGCGCGCGGCGCCGGGCGCTCGACCCGCGACGCCGTGACCGAGGTTGCCGAAGCGCTCGGCGTGGCGCGGCGACGCGTGTACACGCTCGCCACGACCGGATCGACCGGATCGACCGGATCGACCGGATCGACCGACCCCGGTTCCTAGACTCGACGCGATGATCGACGATCCTCAGCCGCCCCCCGACCGCGCCGACACCGGTGTGGACGCGTGGACGATCGAGGAGATCTACGACCTCGACACGGTGGCGCTGATCGACGAAGGGCCGCTGGGGCACTCCTCCCACGGTCCTCCGCTCGGCACCGGCGCCGCCCATGCCGTCAGCGGCGCTCGGCCGATCGACCCGACGTCGTCGGCCGACGATCCGATCGCCGACCCGGTGCACCTCTCCTCTTCCTCCGAGGGGACCGACGGGTGGGCTTCGAGCGTGCGATCCGGGGTGGCCGGACTCGCCCTCGCCGGCATGATGACGGGCGTCGGCGAGGTGCTCGACCCCGACCGGTTGCAGCCGGAGATGGTGGAGTTCTCGCCCGACACCCCCGATCCGTCGCTGCTCCCGGTGCAGTTCATCCACGTTCCCGGCGACCCTCGGGCCAGTCGCCTGATCATCCGGCCGTGGTTGTTCCGATGAGATCGAGGCGCACCGCGATCATGGTCTTCACCCGCGATCTGCGGATCCGGGACAACCCCGCCCTGGCGGCGGCGGTCGACGAGGGCGACCGGGTGGTGCCCCTCTTCGTGGTGGACGATGCGCTGCTCGCCACCTCGCACGGGAGCCCGAACCGTCTCGGGTTCCTGCTCGAGTCGCTGGCCGATCTCGATGTCTCGCTCCGGGGGGTCGGAGGCGCCCTGGTGGTGCGCAGGGGCGCGTGGGTCGACGAGGTCCTGGCCGTCGCCGCCGACGTGGACGCGACCACCATCCACCTCGCCGAGGATGTCAGCGCCTATGCGCTCGCACGGAGCGCCGGGCTGCTCGAGCGATCCTCGGCCGCCGGCGTCACGGTGGAGCACCACCCGGGGATCACGGTGGTCCCGCCGGGGGAGGTCACGCCGTCGACCGCTCGTCGACGCGCTGGTGCGGGCGGCCCCGCGCTGCCGCCATCCCGGTTCGACGAGTACAAGGTGTTCACGCCGTACCACCGCTCCTGGCTCGCCCACCCGTGGCGGCCGGTGTCACCGACGCCGACCGTGGTGGAGCTCCCCGAAGGGTTGGGGGCCGGCACCGTTCCGGCGCTCGCCGAGCTCACCCATCGAAGCGCGGAGCGATCGCCCGAGGTGATCGCCGGCGGCGAGACCGCCGCGACCGATCGACTGCGTGCGTGGGCGTCGTCGTCGTTGGCCGACTACGACTCCAACCACGACGACCTCGCCGGGGACCTCACGTCGCGCATCTCGGCCGATCTGCACCTGGGGTGCCTCTCACCGCTCGAGGTGGCGGCGCGGCTCCAGCGTCGATCGGGAGGTCCTGGCTTCGTTCGCCAGCTGTGCTGGCGCGACTTCTACCACCAGGTGCTCGCCGCTCGTCCCGACGCGGCATCGGTGGACTACCGAGATCGTGGCGATCGCTGGAACCGGGACGACGCCGAGCTGCAGGCGTGGAAGGACGGCCGAACCGGGTACCCGATCGTCGACGCGGGCATGCGCCAGCTCCGACGGGAGGGGTTCATGCACAACCGGGCGCGGATGGTGGTCGCCTCGTTCCTCACCAAGGACCTCTACCTCGACTGGAGGCTCGGCGCCGCGCACTTCATGGACCTGCTGGTCGACGGCGACGTGGCCAACAACCAGCTCAACTGGCAGTGGGTGGCCGGCACCGGCAGCGACACCAACCCGCATCGGGTGTTCAACCCGGTGCGCCAGGCCGAACGCTTCGACCCGACGGGGGAGTACACCCGTCGCTACGTCGACGAGCTCGCCGGCCTGTCGCCCGGCGACACCCACGACCCGCCTCCGGAGGTCCGATCGGCGCGCGGGTATCCGGACCCGCTCGTCGACCACGCCGACGCGGTCGCGGCGTACCGCGCGACGCGAGGCTGAACGCTCGTCACCAACCGCCCGGACGCTCGGTAGTGGTCCCGCCGTGTCCCGCTTCTACGTGACCACGCCGATCTACTACGTCACCGACGTCCCGCACATCGGCCACGCCTACACCACCATCACCGCCGATGCGCTCGCCCGGTGGCACCGCCTGCTCGGCGACGACACCTGGTTCCTCACCGGTACCGACGAGCACGGGCTCAAGGTGCAGCGGGCGGCCCAGGCGGCCGGTCGCACGCCCCAGGAGCACGCCGATGCCACCAGCGCCCGGTTCCGCGAGACCTGGGACCTGCTCGACATCAGCTACGACGACTACATCCGCACCACCGAACCCCGGCACCACGCTGCCGTGCAGTCGTTCCTCCAGAAGGTCTACGACAACGGCCACATCTACAAGGGCACGTACGAGGGCCTGTACTGCGTGTCGTGCGAGGCGTACTACACCGAGGCGGATCTCGTCGACGACGTCAACTGCCCGATCCACAACCGCCCGGTGGAGCACCTGAGCGAGGAGAACTGGTTCTTCCGGCTGTCGGCGTTCGCCGAGCCCCTCCTCGAGTGGTACCGGGCCCACCCCGATGCCGTCGGCCCGAAGGGGAAGCGCAACGAGGCGCTGGGCATCATCAGCCAGGGGCTCGAGGACGTCTCGATCAGCCGCACCTCGATCGACTGGGGCGTCCCGGTTCCGTGGGACGACGACCACGTCTTCTACGTCTGGTACGACGCGCTCATCAACTACGCCACCGCGATCGGCTACGGAACCGACGCCGAGCGGTTCGAGGCCTGGTGGCCTGCGGTGCAGCACCTCATCGGCAAGGACATCTTGCGCTTCCACTGCGTGTACTGGCCGGCGATGCTGCTGGCGGCGGGCGAGCAGCCCCCGGCGCACATCGACGTGCACGGGTTCCTGCTCGTCGGTGGGGAGAAGATGTCCAAGACGACCCTCAACCAGATCTTCCCGGCCGATCTGGTGGCCGACTTCGGCGTGGACGGCTTCCGGTACCACTTCCTCCGCGACGTGCCGTTCGGCACCGACGGCGACTTCTCCTACGAAGCGATGGTGAGCCGGTACAACACCGATCTGGCGAACAACCTCGGCAACCTCGTGTCGCGGGTGGCCACGGTCGTGGCGAAGAAGTGCGACGGCATCGGCCCGGCGCCGTCGCCGACGAGCCCCCTCGCCGCCGTGGCGGCCGGGTGCTACGCCGATGCCGCCCGGGCATGGGGCGATGTGGCCCCGTCGATCGCCCTGGACGCCACGTGGCGACTGCTCCGCGAGGCCAACGCCTACCTCGAAGCCCACGAGCCCTGGAAGCTCGACCCTGGACCCGAGGTCGAGGCGGTTCTCGGCGACGCGCTCGAGGTCCTGCGCATCGTGGCCATCCTGGCCAGCCCGGCGCTGCCCAACCTCACGCCGCTGATCTGGGAGCGGATCGGCCTCGATGGCGCCCCCTCCGAGCAGCGACTGCCGGCGGCGGCCGTGTGGGGCCGCTATCCCGGGGGACGTCCGGTCGTGGCCGGTGCCCCCTTGGTCCCTCGGCTCGCGAGCAAGGGCTGAACCTGTGGTCGAGATCGAGGGTTCGCCGGATGGAACGGTTCCGCTCGCGGAGGGGCCGCGCTGGACCGACCACCACTGCCACCTGCCCGGCGACCTCGCCGAGGAGGCCGCGGTGGTCGCGGATGCGGCGGCGGCGGGTGTCGATCGTCTGATCACGGTCGGCTGCGACGTGGACTCCTCCGAGGCGTGCGCCGCGGCGGCTCGCCGCCACGACGGCGTGTGGGCCACCGCCGGGATCCACCCCCACGACGCGTCGTCGGTCGTCGATGCCGCCACCGGCGCCATCGACCTCGGGCCCATCGAGGCCCTCCTCGACCACGAGGAGGTGGTGGCGGTGGGCGAGTGTGGCCTGGACTACCACTACGACCACTCGCCGAGGAGCCAACAGCGCGAGGTGTTCGCCGCGCAGGTCGCACTCGCCCACGAGCGCGACCTCGCCCTGGTGATCCACACGAGGGAGGCGTGGGACGACACGTTCGCCGTCCTCGGTGTCGAAGGGGTGCCCGAGCGCACCGTGTTCCACTGCTTCACCGGCGGCCCCGAGGAGGCCAGGCGCTGCTTGGACCTGGGAGCGATCCTGTCGTTCAGCGGGATCGTGACCTTCCCGTCGGCACCCGAGGTGCGCGCCGCCGCCGCGCTCTGCCCGCTCGGTTCGTTGCTGGTCGAAACCGATTCGCCCTACCTCGCCCCCGTCCCGCACCGGGGCCGGCGCAACCGTCCCGAGCTGGTCACCGTGGTCGGCGCCGCCGTCGCCGAGGCGCTCGGCCAGCCGGTCGAGACGGTCGCGGCTGTCACCACGGCCACCGCCACGCGCGTCTACCGACTGCCCTGACCTGCCCCTTCGTCCCCCAAGGCGATGGCGACCGAGCGCCGGTCCGCATCCGCAGGCGGTGTGACCAAGATTTCTGGAGCCGCTCCTCGACGCCGACGGGCCGGGTCCGACCCCACGCGAGTGGCGATCGCGACGGTTGCTTGTCGATGGTGCCTGAGCCCGGAACCATGACGACCGGGTTCCAATAGTTGCAGAAGTGTTACGAGTGTTTCTAGGTTGTGGTTCATGTCCGAACCCCGGGATCTGGTCGATCTGGCCGGCGAACCAGATCGTCGTTACGTCTCGCCCGTCCTCGCCAACTCCTCACAGGGACGCCAGCGGGTGTGGCTCACCTGCGTGCTGGTGCTCGCGCTCGGTCTCCCCGCACTGGTCGTGACCCTCGGCTACAACCGGCCCGGCACGACACCGGTTGCGGCGATGGCCGCCCCCACGACCACCGAGGCGTCGTCGCTCGAGACCACCGAACCGGAGCGGGCCACGACCTCGAGCACCGAGGAGGAGACCACCACGACGGTCGCCGACAGCACGACCTCGGCGGCGTTGGAGACCACCTCGGCACCGACCTACGCCACGACCTCGAGCTCGACCACGGCCTACGCGCCCACCACCACCACGACCGCGTACGCCTACCAGGCGGCCCAGGTCGCGGTGGCACCACCCACCACGGCGGCGCCGATCGTCACCACGACCACCACGGCCTACGTCGCTCCCACCGCGACCCCCCCGGCCCAGGGCGAGTCGGCGTTCCTGGCGTGCGTCCGGGCCCGTGAGTCGGGCGGCAACTACGGCGCGGTGTCGGGCGACGGTCTGTACCGAGGGGCCTACCAGTTCCACCAGGCCACCTGGGACAACACGGCCCGCATGGCCGGACGCCCCGATCTCGTCGGCGTGCCGCCGAACCTGGCCGCCCCCTCCGATCAGGACCTCCTCGCGGTCACCCTGTACCGGGCCGCGGGCGCTGCGCCCTGGGGTGGCTACTGCGGCTGACCCGGTGGTCCTCCGCCGAGTGGCCGCCGCAGGCCGCACCGGCGATGCTGGCCCGGTGACCTTCAGCCCCCGAGAGCTCGGCCTGCTCCTCCGTGAGCACGGTCTCGAGCCGAGCCGCGCCCTCGGACAGAACTTCGTCGCCGACGCGAACACGGTTCGCCGGATCGCCCGGCTCGCCGGGGTCGGCCCCGGTGACCACGTCCTCGAGATCGGAGCCGGTGTCGGTTCGCTCACCCGCGCCCTGCTCGAGACCGGCGCGTCGGTCACGGCCGTGGAGGTGGACCGCCACCTCGTCCCCGTCCTGCGATCGGTGGTCGAGCCGGGCGGTGCCACGGTCGTCGAGGCCGATGCGATGGACGCCGATTGGGCCGCGATCCTCAGCGGCAGCGCCCGCTGGTCGCTCGTCGCCAACCTGCCCTACAACGTGGCCACGCCCCTCGTCCTCGATCTGCTGGACGACGTCCACGCCATCGGCGCCATGGTCGTGATGGTGCAGCGAGAGGTGGCCGAGCGCCTCGCCGCCGGGCCTGGCAGTCGCATCTGGGGCCTTCCGTCGCTCAAGGTGACCTACTGGGCGAACGCCGAGATCGTCGGCACCGTGCCGGCCTCGGTGTTCATCCCGCGGCCGCGTGTGGAGTCGGCGCTCGTGCGCATCGTCCGTCGTGACGAGCCGGCGGTACCGGGCGATCCGGGCCCGCTCTTCGCGCTCGCCCGCCAGGCGTTCTCGCAGCGGCGCAAGATGCTGCGCCGCTCCCTCGCCGGCCAGATCGACGACGCCGGGTTCATCCGTGCGGGGGTGCGTCCCGAAGCCCGGCCCGAGGAGCTCGACATCGGCGCGTGGTCCCGGTTGCGTGACGCCCGCATGCTCGATGGCGGAACGGAACCGTGACCCTCGACGGCGACCCGCCGGTGCACCTCGTCGCTCCGGCCAAGCTCACGTTGTCGTTGCGGGTCACCGGCGTGCGCGACGACGGCCTCCACCTCATCGACGCCGAGATGGTCACGCTCGACCTGGCCGACGAGCTCGCGGTCGTTGAGCTCGCGGCGCGAGACGACGAGGGGGGATCCGCCGCGCCCGAGCTCCTCACGATCGTCGATGCCGACGGCCACGAGCACGTGGTCGATGCCGGGCCCACGAACCTCGTGCGGCGGGCCCTGGCGCTGGTCGGCCGCCGAGCATCGGTCCGCCTCGTCAAGCGCATCCCTCCGGGTGCGGGGCTCGGCGGCGGCTCGGCCGACGCGGCCGCCATCCTGCGGTGGGCGGCCCTCACGGATCTGGTTGCCGCCGCGTCGCTGGGTGCCGACGTCGCCTTCTGTCTGGTCGGCGGTCGGGCGCGCGTCCGCGGGATCGGCGAGGTGGTCGATCCGATGCCGCACCACCCCCGCACGCTCACGCTGCTCACCCCGCCGTTCGGTTGCTCGACCCCGGCCGTCTATCGGGCGTGGGACGAGCTGGGTGGACCCACCGGCGAACGGGGCAACGACCTCGAGGCCGCGGCGCTCGCGGTCGAACCACGCCTCGCCGCCTACCGCGATCGTCTGGGCGACGCCACCGGGCAGACCCCCCCGGCTCGCCGGCAGCGGATCCACGTGGTTCGTCGACGGCGCGCATCCCGGTGACGACCGCGTGGTCGCAGCCACCACGCCGGCCACCACGCGGTGATCGTTCGTGTTGGATCGGTCGCGCAGGGTGTCGGTAGGCTTCGCCCCCATTCCGTCGGGGATAGTTCAGTTGGCAGAACGCCGGTTTTTGGTACCGGATGTCGCAGGTTCGATCCCTGCTCCCCGAGCCCGAGCGGCGCTCGCCCCCACGCCGGGAGACGCCGTTTCGCATCCGGTGCGGTCCCGCCGCTAGATTGCCCTCCGACATGGGTTCATTGATCAAGAAGCGCCGTAAGCGCATGCGGAAGAAGAAGCACAAGAAGATGCTGAAGCGCACGCGCTTCCAGCGTCGTGCTGCCGGCAAGTAGCCCCTCCCGGGCTCGATCGCCACTACCCCGCCCACCATCTCCATCGCGTCGACCGCACGTCGTCGTTGGCCGGTCTCCTCCGGCGACGACCACGCGCCGTGCCGTCGTTCCCGTCGAGCGATCGGCGCGGTCGGTCCTCGTGGCGCGCCCGGGCACGGTCCGAGCGGGCCGGCGTTTCCGGGGCGGTCCCCGACGCGTAGTAGAACTGGACCATGACCGAGCGTCCGGTGTCCGCCGTCGTCCTCGCTGCCGGCGAAGGCACCCGGATGCGGTCCGAGCGACCGAAACCCCTGCACCTGCTGTGCGGTCGGGCCATGTTGCTCTACGTCCTCGACTCGCTGTCGGACTGCCAGGTGTCGAGAGCGGTCGTGGTCGTGGGCCACGGCGCCGAGCGGGTCACCAAGAAGCTGCAGGAGGATGGTCCTGAGGTGGTGCTCGACTTCGTCGAGCAGCACGTGCAGAGGGGCACCGGCGACGCGGTGAGCGTGGGGCTCACCGCCTTCCCCGTCGGCGAGTTGGACCTCGGCGACGGCGACGTCCTCGTCCTCCCCGGCGACACGCCGCTCCTCCGGCCCGCGACCATCGCCGCGCTCGTCGCCGAGCACCGGCGCACCGACGCCGCCTGCACCGTGCTCACCGCCCGGGTGCCCGACCCCACCGGGTACGGCCGCGTCATCCGCGGCAAGGACGATCGTGTGGAGCGCATCGTCGAACAGGCCGACGCCGATGCCGACGAGCGCCTGATCGACGAGATCAACACGTCGATCTACTGCTTCCGCCAGGGCGTGCTGGCGCCGGCGCTGCGTCGCCTCAGCCCCGAGAACGCACAGGGCGAGTACTACCTGACCGACGTCGTGTCGGTGCTGCACGACGCCGGGTACCCCGTTGCCGCCGTGGTGGCCGACGACCACCGCGAGACCCAGGGGGTCAACGACCGCGTGCAGTTGGCGGCGGCCGAACGAGAGCTGCGGCGGCGCACCAACGACGTCATGCTCCGGCACGGGGTCACCATGGTCGATCCCGAGCGCACCTACGTCGACGCAACGGTCGAGGTCGGCAGCGATGTCACCCTCTTCCCAGGCACGATGCTGCAGGGCCGCTGCGTCATCGGGGCGGGGGCCGAGATCGGTCCCGACACCCAACTCGTCGACTGCATCGTCGGACGGGACTCGGTCGTCGGCCAGACCGTCGGCCGCGATGCCGAGGTCGGCGCGGGGGCGATCGTCGGCCCGTTCGCGGTGCTCGAACCGGGCAGCGCCGTCGACGCGGGCGCGCGCACCGGGCCGTTCTACACTGCCCCCGGCGGGGACGAACCACTCGCACCGTGACACCGACCGCGGTGGCGCCGGGTGGCGCGGCCGCACCGAAGGAACCCAAGTGATGGAGCTCGTTCCCAGGAAGCGCCTGCACCTCGTGTCCGGGCGAGCGAACCTTCCGCTCGCGCAGGAGATCGCCGCGCGCCTCGGCGTGGAGCTGGGAGAACCCAACGCCGCCGAGTTCGCCAACGGCGAGTTGCACTGCCGCTTCAACGAATCGATCCGCGGGGCCGACGTCTTCATCGTGCAGAGCCACAGCCAGACCGAGGGCCTGTCGCTCAACGACTCGTTGATGGAGCACCTGATCATGGTCGACGCGGCACGGCGGGCCTCGGCGAAGCGGATCACCGTCGTGTGCCCCTACTACGGGTACTCGCGCCAGGATCGGAAGTCCGAGGGGCGCGAACCGATCGTGGCGAAGTTGGTGGCCAACATGTTCAAGGTCGCCGGCGCCTCGCGGATCATCAGCGTCGATCTGCACTCGGGCCAGATCCAGGGCTTCTTCGACGGCCCGTTCGACCACCTCGTCGCCATGCCCGTGCTGTGCAACTACATGGAGAGCCTGGGCGACGACCTCGTGGTGGTCTCGCCCGACGCCGGTCGGGTGAAGGTCGCCGAGCGGTACGCCCAGATGCTCCACGCGGATCTGGCGATCGTGCACAAGCGTCGGGTGAAGGGTCGCAAGAACTCGGTCGAGGCCCGCGACGTGGTCGGCGAGGTCGAGGGCCGGGTGTGCGTGCTCATCGACGACATGATCGACACCGCCGGCACGATCGTGGCCGCCGCCGAGCTGCTCAAGGAGCACGGCGCCGCCGATGTCTACGCCGCGTGCACCCATGCGGTGTTCTCGGGTCCGGCGGTCGATCGCCTCAAGAACTCGGTGATCTCTAAGGTCGTGGCCACCAACACCTTGCCGCTCCCGCCGGAGAAGCAGTTCGACAAGCTCGAGATCCTGTCGGTCGCCGGGATCATCGCCGACGCGATCGACGCGGTCTTCGAGGACACATCGGTCAGCGAGATCTTCGGCGGCGCCAACCAGTCGTGACGCCACCGCCGCGCCATCGCCTCCGCCGAAGGCCCTGACCACGTGCCGCCCGATTGGCCGTTGGTGGGTCGGTCAACCGATCTCGATCGGGTGGCAACGGCGTTGGGTCGCGCGGACTGCTCCGGGGTGGTGCTCATCGGGCCCGGCGGCGTGGGCAAGACGCGCGTCGCGACGGAGTGCCTGACCCTCGCCGAGACGAGCGGCTTCTCCACGGCCAGGGCGGTGGCCACCCGGTCGACCTCGACCATCCCGCTCGGCGCGCTGGCGCCCCTGTTGCCGCACCTCGGCGACAAGACCGTCAACCTGCTCGTCGCCGCGCGCGAGGCGCTGCGCGCCCGCTCGGGGTCCAAGCCGCTGGTGCTCCTCGTCGACGACGCGCACCTCCTCGACGACGTCTCGGCGGCGCTGCTGCTCCAGATCGCCGCAGATCAGCAGGTCTTCGTGGTCATCACCGTTCGCTCGGGGGAGGAGGTGAGCGATGCGATCACGTCGCTCTGGAAGGACGGCCACGCCGAGCGCATCGACCTCGAGCCGCTGCTCGATCTCGATCTCGACCAGCTCGTCGTCGAGGCGCTCGACGGCCCGGTCGATCCGCTCGCCCGCGATGAGCTGCTCCGCATCAGCGAGGGCAACCCGCTCACCCTGCGCGAGCTCATCTACGCCGGGCTGCGGTCGAAGGTGCTCGTCGAGGCCGACGGGGTCTGGCGGCTGACCGGCCCCGTCACCGTGTCTCCGCGGCTCGCCGACCTCGTGTCCGACCGGCTCGATGCGCTCGACGACGAGGCCTACGGCGCCCTGGAGGTGCTCGCGCTCGGTGAGCCCATCGGGATCGCCGTCCTCGAGCAGCTCTCGTCGGTCGGCGCGGCCGAGACCCTCGAGCGCAAGGGCCTGATGCGGGTGTTCGAGGACGAACGCCGTCTGGAAGCGTGGTTGGCGCACCCGCTGTACGGGGAGGTCGTCCGCACGCGCATCGGTCGCCTCCGGGCACGGCGGGTGCGACGCGACCTCGCCGACGTCGTGGAGGCCCATGGCGCCAACCGGCGCGGCGATCTGCTCCGGATCGCGACCTGGCGTCTCGAATCGGGCAACACGACCAACGCGGCCAGCCTGGCGGCCGCCGCCCGCCAGGCCTACGTCGCCCTGGACTTCGGGCTGTCGCGGCGGTTGGGCGAAGCGGCGTGGATGATCGAGAAGACGGTCCGGACGGGACACCTCTACGGGTTGGTGCTCTCCGAGCTCGGGTTCTGCGCGGAGGCCGAAGCCGTCCTGCGCGAGGCCAGCACCCTCGCGGTCACCGACGAGGATCAGGTCCTGGTCACCATGGCTCGCAGCGAGAACCTCTTCCGGGACGAGCGCCCCGACGAGGCCATCGAGGTCATCCTCGAGGCCGAGGAGCGCACCGCCGAACCCTCCTGGCGGCTCGAGCTCGTCGGTCACCGCGCCACGCTGGTCATGCTGCGCGGTGAGCCGCGGGAGGCCCTCGAGCTCGTGCGCCCAGCGGTCGAGGGCACCGAGACCCGCCCGTTGATCGAGGCGGCCATCACCGCGGCGACGGTCCTGGCGTGGGACGGCATGGGCGACGACGCCCTGGCCATCGCGGAACGGGCACATGCGGCGCACCTCGACATCTGGGAGCACGAGCTCTTCCAATCCGACCCCGGCATCCACGTGCTGGGGATCATCGTCTGCCTCATCCACGACGGGCGACTCGACGACGGCGAGGAGCTGCTCGATCTGGCCTGGGCCGGAGCGACCCAGCAGCAGGCGCTCCACGCCCAGGGCTGGCTCGGGTTGTTCTACGGGAACCTGATGGACCTCCGGGGCCGCGCCCGGTCGGCCCTGCAGTGGTACCAGCGGTCCAACGCGTCGTTCGCGTCGGCCAACCTCCGCGGTCGCCAGCGGTGGCCCCTGGGCGGCGCGTTGAAGACGGCGGCGATCCTCGGCCGCTCCGACGACGTGGTTCGGATCGGTCGTCAGCTCGACGAGATCGAGACCTGCGTGGTCTTCAACCACGTGCTCCTCGACGACGCCCGGGCGTGGGCGCTGGCGTCGTCCGGTGACGGCGGCGCAGCGCGGGACCTGCTCGACACCGTGGTCGACGTCGGGATCGCCGAGAGCTCCCGGTACGCGGCCGCCCAGGCGCTCTCGAGCCTGGTCCGACTCGGTCAGCCCGAACGGGCCGTGGAGCGCCTCGCCGAGCTCGCTTCGTCGTGCCAGGGTCGGGTCATACCTGCGTGGTCGGCGCATGCGGCGGCGTCGGCGGAGGCCGACGGCGACGGGCTCGCCGATGCGGCGTCCACGTATGCGCAGCTGGGCATCGTGATGCTGGCCGCCGAGGCGGAGGCCGAGGCGTCCAGAGCGTTTCGCCGAGCCGGACGATCGCGCGCCGCCACTGCCGCAGCGCAGCGGTCGAAGCTGCACGGGGACCGGTGCGAGGGTGCCGCCTCCCCGTCGTTGGCCCTCGTCGAGGAGATCACGCCGCTCACCCGACGCGAGCGGGAGGTGTCGCTGCTCGCTGCCCAGGGCTTCGCCAGCAGGGAGATCGCCGAGAAGCTCTTCCTCTCGGTCCGAACCGTCGAGAACCACCTGCAGCGCGCGTACGAGAAGCTCGGGATCGCCGGGCGGGACGAGCTCGCCGGTCTGATCGGCGCCTTGAAGCCCCGCTGATGACCGACGGCGGCGCGGTGATTCGCCGCCGTCCGGACGGGCCCGGTAGCATCGCGGCCTGGTTGTCACGCCCATCACGTTGCCGGTGTCCGTCCCGGTCACCACGCGCAGGAGATCGAAGTCATGGATGTCAGTCTCACCGCCGAGCTCGGCCGCACCACGGGTACCCGCCCGTCCAAGCGCCTGCGCGCCGAGGGCAAGGTCCCGGGCGTCGTCTACGGGATGGGGACCGAACCGACATCGATCGCGGTCGAGTGGAAGGAGCTCCGTCGTGCGCTCACCACCGAGGCGGGGCTGAACGCCCTCATCGACCTCCACGTCGACGGCGAAGCGAGCCTCACGGTCATCAAGGACATGCAGCGTGACCCGGTCCGCCGCGACATCACCCACGTCGACTTCATGATGATCGACCGCAACGTCGCCATGGACTTCGACATCCCCGTCGTCATCGATGGCGACACCAGCCGGCTCGAGCACGACAAGGGCATGGCCGACCAGCTCCTGTACACCCTCACGGTGAAGGCCAAGCCGGGTGCCATCCCCACCCAGATCGACGTCGACGTCAGCGAGCTGGGCATCGGCGACCAGATCAAGGTCGGCGACCTGTCGCTCGGCGCCGGCGTCGAGACCGAGATGGATCCCGAGACCGTCATCGTCCACGGCGTCGTCACCCGTTCCGCCATCGAGGAGACCGAGGCCGAAGAGGGCGCCGAGGGCGAAGGCGCCGAGGGCGAAGGCGCCGAGGGCGACTCGTCCGACGACGGAGCCGATTCCGAGGGTTGATCGGGCCCATCGGGCCGCGGGCCCGTCGGGGCCGCGGCCCGGGTGGCCCGACCCGTGGGCCCGCGCACGGGGGGGTGGCCAGACGGGGGTGAGAAGCC
>JBBSTY010000083.1:0-18408 GCA_038235385.1 Acidimicrobiales bacterium
ATCGTCTTGCCGGTGACCGTGATGCAGTCCCCGTGCAACAGGCCTGCGTCGAGCAGCATCTTGAGCACGACCGGGACGCCCCCGATGCGGTCGAGATCGCTCATGTGGAACTTGCCGCCGGGCTTCATGTCGGCGAAGTGCGGCACGCGGCTCGCGACCTTGTTGAAGTCGTCGAGGGCGAGCTCGACGTGCGCCTCGGCGGCGATGGCCAGCAGGTGCAGGACGGCGTTGGTGGATCCGCCCAGCGCCATGGTGACGGCGATGGCGTTCTCGAACGCCTCCTTGGTCATGATCTGGCGGGGCCGGATGCCCAGCCGGAGCAGGTTGACGACCGCCACGCCGCTCTCGTACGCGATGTCGTCGCGTCGGCGGTCCGGGGCCGGTGCCGACGAGGATCCCGGGAGCGCCATGCCGAGCGCCTCGGCCACCGAGGCCATGGTGTTGGCGGTGAACATCCCGGCGCACGAGCCCTCGCTCGGGCACGCGTTGTGCTCGATGGCACTGAGCTCGTCGTCGTCGATGGTGCCGGCGGCCCGCGCACCGACGGCCTCGAACACGCTGACGATGTCGAGCGCCTGCCCGTTGTGGTGGCCGGGCAGGATCGACCCGCCGTAGACGAACACCGACGGCACGTTGACCCGGGCCGACGCCATGAGCATGCCGGGGAGCGACTTGTCGCACCCGGCGAACGACACGAGCGCATCGAGGCGCTCGGCGTGCATGACCGTCTCGACCGAATCGGCGATGACCTCGCGCGACACCAGCGAGGCACGCATGCCCTCGTGACCCATGGAGATCGCGTCGCTCACCGCGATGGTGGTGAACTCGATCGGGAAGCCGCCGGCGGCCCGCACGCCCTGCTTCGAGCGCTTGGCGAGGCGGCCGAGCGGCATGTTGCAGGGCGTCACCTCGTTCCACGACGAGCACACCCCCACCTGCGCCTTGTCCCAGTCGTCGTCGGTCATGCCGATGGCACGCAGCATGGCCCGGGCGGGCGCCCGCTCGAACCCGTCGGTGACCTCGAAGGAGCGCGGCTTCATGGGGTTGCTCATGGCGGCCACGTTAGGTCAGACACCACCTCGGGCCCCACCCGGATCAGGTGGCGTCGACCACGTCGGGAACCTCCTGGCCGGCCATGCACCGATCGGCCAGGGCCGGGCCGTCCGAGCCGGCCGGGTAGTCGACCAGCGGGACACGTTCGTCGTCCCACGACGCGAGCACGGGCTCGATCGCTGCCCAGGCCGCCTCGGTCTCGTCGTCTCGCACCGACAGCACCGAACCTCCGCGGACGATGTCGCGAAGCAGGAGGGCGTACGGCGTGAGCGAACCCTCGCCCAGGAGGTGCGACACGTCCATCCGCTCGAACGAGAAGATCTCGTCCTTGCTCGCCATCTCCAGCGCCAGGGCGACGCCGTCGGGCCGGACGGTGAAACGCAGGAGGTTGGGCGCCAGGTCCTCGTCGGCGTCGAAGGTGACATCCTCGACCGCACGGAAGTGCACCACGACGTCGTGGCGCTCCTCGGCGAGGGCCTTGCCGCTGCGCAGCACGAACGGCACCCCCCGCCACCTGGGGGTGTCGATCAGGAAGGTGATCTGGGCGAAGGTCTCGGTGCTCCGCTCGGGATCGACACCGTCCTCGTCGACGTAGGAGCACACGTGCTTCCCGTGGACCTCGCCCGCGGTGTAGCGGCCACGGATGGCACACGCCCGGGCCTGCTCGTCCGCCGGTCGTGTCGCCTGGAGGACCGCCGCCTTGGCATCGGCGAGGTCGTCGCTGGCGAGCGACCGGGGCGGCTCCATGGCCACCAGGCTCAGCAGTTGGAGGAGGTGGTTCTGGATCATGTCGCGCGCCGCACCGGCGCCGTCGTAGTAGGTGGCCCGGCCGTCGAGGGCCTTGGTCTCGTCCCACACGATGTCGACCCGCTCGATGTGGTCCGCGCACCACGCCGGCTCGAAGATCCGGTTGGCGAACCGGAGGGCGGCGATGTTGTGGGCCGTCCGCATGCCGAGGAAGTGGTCGATGCGGAACACCGCATCCTCGGGGACGGTGCGGTGGAGCAGCTCGTTCAGCTCCCGGGCCGACGCCAGGCTCGTGCCGAACGGCTTCTCGACGACGACCCGGCTCCCCTCGGGCAACCCCGCCTCGGCGAACGCCTCGATCGCCTCGACGAACGACGACGGAGGAAGCGCCAGGTACGCCACCACCGGCTCGCCGTCGGAGACGAGCTCGCGGACGTCGTCCACCGACGCGACATCGCCGCGCACCCGACGGACACGATCGAGCAGGCCGTCGGGCAGATCGACGCCGAGCTGGTCGAAGGTCGTGGCCACCTGGACGTGGAACTCCTCGGTGCTCTGGGGCGATCGGGCGACGACGTCGATCCGGAAGCCGTCGTCGAGCGTCCCCTCGGCGACGAGGGAGGCCACGGCAGGCAGGAGGTAGCGGCGGGTGAGGTCACCGGCACCGAACACGAGCAATCGGTGGATCATGGGAGGTCCGTACCCTTCGTCGGTCCCGGGATGCGCCCGCGAGGTTGCACCAGATCGACGACATCTGCGTCGCAATGCTGCGGACCTGCACGTAGGCAGGTCAGCGGCCGGCCTGGTCCGCAGCTCGCGCGCCTTGTCGGTGTCGAGCCCGTCCTGGCAGTCCTCCGGCGCGAGGTGGGTCTCGAAGATGGTGGTGAAGCGGTCCATTCGAGGACCGCCAGAATCCGCTTGCGTTTATTGTATGATCATGTGGTAGCGTATTGATCATGAGCGAACAACCCCGCGACGTCGACCCAGCGGTCGCGGCGACGTCCAGCGAGGAGTCGAGATGACCGAGGAGCCTGGAGGCTTGCCATGGCACGCGTCGTGATCCCCGGCGGCACCGGCTACCTCGGGCGTGCGCTTGCCCGACGTCTCGGCGAGCGGGGCGACGACGTTGTCATACTCACCCGCGGCGCGAGCCGGGCGGTCGAGGGAGGGCGGGCCGTGAACTGGGACGCGAACACGCTCGGCGACTGGGTCGAGGAGATCGAAGGCGCGGATGCGATCGTCCACCTCAACGGCCGCCGCGTTGACACGCGGGCGACGCGGCGCAACATCGACGAGCTCATCTCCTCGAGGGTCGAGCCGGTGCGGGTCGTCGGTGAAGCCGTGCAGGCGTGCAGCTCGCCGCCGCCGGTGTGGGTGCAGTCGTCATCATTGGCGATCTTCGGCGAGGGTGGCGACGCGGTCATCGACGAAGCGACCACGCCGACCGGCATCGGCCCCCGGGAGATGGTCACGGTCTGCCTCGCCTGGGAGGGGGCCTTCCACCAAGCGTCGGCCGGGGTCGATCGATCGGTGCTCCTGCGCATCGGCATCGGCCTGGGCGGCGACGGCGACCCCGCCACCGCCAAGCTCGCCCAGATCGTCCGCATGGGGCTGGGTGGCAAGGTCGGGTCCGGGCGCCAGTGGGTGTCCTGGGTCGGGTTGGAGGATCTTCTCGACGCCATGGTTCGCGCCGTCGACGATCCGACGATGCGCGGCCTCTACCACGTCACCTCGCCGAACCCCGTGACCAACGCCGAGATGATGTCGACCTATCGCCGGCTGCTCGGCCGACGGGTCGGGCTCGCGACTCCAGCCTTCGTTGCCAAGCTCGGAGCGCCGCTCCTCGGAAGCAGCGCGAGCCTCGCGCTCACCGGTCGGCGATGCGTCCCGACGCGCCTGCTCGCCGAGGGGTTCGATTTCCGTCAACCCGACTTCGAGTCGACGGCGCGGCTGGCGCTGCAGAAGGTAGGACGTTCTGGCCGAACCCCACGAGCGGGTCGGTCGTCGTGAGCTCGGGACGACACGACCCATGTCCATCGGCGTCCACGTGGTTGCGTCGAGAACCGAACGGGGCAGCGCGTCGTACGCACCGGTGATCCCGACCTCGAGCCGCTCGCCGAAGGCCACCCCGATGTCGTGATCCAGCCACAGCCGTCGCGCACGGCTCGGCCGTCGCGCACGCAGCACCGATTCGAGCGTCGATCACGACGGGTGGGCGCCGTCGGACGCACCCGGGGCCACCGAGGGCTGTCTACGATGAACCGGCCCCGCACCGCGAGCACGAGAGAGGACCCCGTGGACCAGCACGTGCCCACCGCCGCGGCGGCCTCCACGGCGACGCTCCCGGACCTCTCGGGCATCCTGGGCGACGCCGAGCCGGTGATCCGTGCCATCGACATCGTCAAGCGGTGGGGCACCACCACCGCCCTCGACGGCGCGACCTTCGACGTGCTCCCGGGCATCACCGGTCTCCTGGGACCGAACGGCGCGGGCAAGACCACCCTGCTCGGCATGATCCTCGGGTTGCACCGCCCCACGTCGGGCAGCTTCGAGGTCCTCGGCCTCGATCCCACCCTGGCCGGACCCGCCATCCGAGCGAAGGTCGGCTACTCGCCCGAGCTGCACACCCTCCCCGACGACATGCGTGCCCACGACCTCGTTCGCCACATCGCCGAGATCCACGGCCTGCCCCGCCGGGAGGCCACCGCTCGGGCGAGCGACGTGCTCTGGCAGGTCGGTCTCGGCGAGGAGCGCTTCCGTCCCATCGGCACCATGTCCACCGGCCAACGCCAGCGGGTGAAGCTCGCGCAGGCGATCGCTCACGACCCGGCACTCGTGCTGCTCGACGAACCCACCGACGGCCTCGACCCCGTGCAGCGCGACGACATGCTGGCGCTGATCCGACGGATCGGCACCGAGTTCGGCATCAGCGTGCTGCTGTCGTCGCACCTGCTCGAGGAGGTGGAGCGGATCTGCGACTTCGCGGTGATCGTGGGCGACCGCCGCATCGTGGCCGACGGTCGCCTCCGCGACCTCACCCGCCGGACCGAGGGGGTCGTCGTCGAGGTGGCCGACGGCCAGCCCGAGCTCATCCTGGCGCTGCGAGCGCAGGGCGCGAGCATCGAGCTCGACGGTCAGCGCATCGTCGTCCGGGCACCTCCCTCGGCGCCCGAGGACCGCCCGCGCGGCGAGGACGACGACGACCTGCTCGCCGACCTGATCCGCGACGCGCTGGTGGAGAGCGGTGCCGGGCTGCGGCGCATGGCACCGGTGCGGGTCACCCTCGAAGAGGTGTACATGGAGGCCGGCTCGTGAACCCCCACGACCCCATCGCGGTGGGCTCCGCCGCCCGGTCGTCGGGCGAGGCGCGCATCCTCGATCGCGGCTACCGCCGATACGACGGGCCCCAGCGCGGCGCCCGCGGGGCGGTGCGCACGCTGGCCATCCAGACCGCACAGCGAGCCCTCGGACTGCGACGGTCGTTCTGGTCGAAGGTCTTCCCCCTGTTGGCGGTGTTCATCGCCTACGTCCCGGCCATCGTCTTCGTCGGCGTCACCGTCCTCGTCAACGACCTCCCGAACGGTCAACGCCTGCTCGACGATGCCGAGCTGCTGCCGCCGTTCGGCGCGTACTACGGCTTCATCTGGGCAGCGATCCTCGTCTTCGTCGCCTTCGTGGCCCCCGAGGTGCTCTGCACCGATCGGCGCAACGGCATGCTCGGGCTCTACCTCGCCTCACCCCTGAACCGCAACACCTACCTGTTGGCCAAGGCGCTGTCGGTCACCGGGATCCTCGCGCTCGTCACCGTCGGCCCACCGGCGCTGTACCTGGTCGGGCTCACCCTCAACGACCGTGGTCCGGACGGCTTCGCCGGGTTCCTCGGGATCCTCTTCAAGGTGCTGATCGCAGGCATCGCGGTGGCGGCGCTCCAGGTGGCGCTGTCGTTTGCGGTGGCGGCCACCACCACCCGTCGCGCCGCGGCGTCCGCCTCGATCATCTTGATCCTCCTCGCCAGCGCCACCTTGTCGAACACGCTCGTCCAGGGCGCCGGCCTCGACAGCAACCTGCTGGTGTTCGACCTCCTCTTCCTGCCCTTCGAGCTCGTCTTCCGCATCTTCGGTGAGGGACACGTCGATCGGATGTGGCGCCAGGTGCCGACCTCGACGGTCGTCGGCGCGTACCTCGTCTGGACGTTCGGCTTCGCGTTCTTCGTGTGGTTCCGCTACCGCCGCCTGCAGGTCACCCGATGACACGGCATGGCGAGGCATCGGTCCCGGACCCGAGCACCGACGCGGTGATCGAGGTCGAGGGTGTCAGCAAGTGGTTCAAGGACGTCGTCGCCGTCTCCGACATCACCTGTTCGATCGGCTGGGGCGTGACCGCGCTCCTCGGACCCAACGGCGCCGGGAAGTCGACGCTGTTCCGCCTGCTGTGCGGGCTCACCACCCCGTCGCACGGCACGGTCCGCGTGCTCGGTGGTGATGTCCGGCGCGACGCCGCCCTGACCAGACACATCGGACTCGTCCCCCAGCAGGAGACGCTCTTCGAACCCCTGTCGGCGTTCGAGTTCGTCCGCCTCGCCGGGATCCTCCACCGCGTCGCCGATCCCGGCGCGTCCGCTCGGTGGGCACTCGGCGTGGTCGAGCTCGATCCCGACGATCCCCGGCCGCTCACGACCTACTCCAAGGGCATGCGCCAACGGGTGAAGGTGGCCCAGGCCCTGGTGCACGACCCGGAGGTGCTGTTCCTCGACGAACCCCTCACCGGACTCGACCCCCGCCAGCGGCTCCACATGATCGACACCATCCAGCGGCTGGGCAACGCCGGCAAGTGCGTGGTCGTGTCGAGCCACGTGCTCGAGGAGGTCGAGCGGTTCAGCGCCCGGGTCCTCGTGATCGTCAAGGGGCGCCTCGCCGCCGAAGGCGACTACCACGCCATCCGAGATCTCATGGACGATCGCCCGCACCGCATCAGCGTGCGCACCGACGACGCCCGGGGCGTGGCCACCGGTCTCATGGCGCATTCCTCGGCGATCGGCGTCGAGGTGATCGACCCGACCTCGGTGCTGGTCGAGACCACCGATGTCCACCGGTTCCGCCACACGATCGCCGCCGTGGCCCGCCAGTGCGATGCCCGGCTCTTCGAGGTCAACCCGCTCGACGACGACCTCGAGAGCGTCTTCCGCTACCTGGTGGGGGGCTGACCGGTGGATCCGACGCGACCGGGAACCGGAGCGGAACCGGGAACGGGGCCGGCCGGCGACGTGGCCCCGGGCACCGACGACGGGCTCACCGGCTTCGAGAGCTTCGGCTCGGCACCGCGGCCCTCGGGGCGCTCGCCCTCGGTGGTGTTCACGCTCTACAAGCTCTTCCTCCGGACCCAGGTCACCCGCACGAGGGTCATCAGCCTGACCGGCCTCGGTGTGGTCGGGATCCTGGTGGCCTGGGGTCTCGGCTCCACGCTCCTGCGCAACCCGCTCGCACGTGGCACCGACTTCGTGAACCTCTACGGGCTCTCGCTGCTCGTACCGATCGTGGTCCTGGTCTTCGCGTCGTCGATGTTCGGCGATCTGCGCGACGACAGCACCCTCGTCTACCTCTGGTTGCGTCCGGTGTCGCGCGTGACGCTCGCGTTGACAGCCGCCGCCGCGTCGCTCACCGTGTCGTGGCCCCTCGCCGTTCCGCCGCTGGTCATCGGCGCGTGGCTGACCGGGGGTGGCGCCACGCTCGTTCGGGCGACCCTCCTCGCCGCCACCGTCGTGACCCTCGGCTACACCGGGATCTTCCTCGCGCTGGGTCTCCGGGTGAAGCGTCCGCTCGTGTGGGGGCTCCTCTACGTGTTCATCTGGGAGGGCTTCATCGCCCGGGGCAGCTTCACCGCGGCGAAGGCGGCGGTGCGCGCCTACGGATCGTCGATCCTGTCGGACCTCACCGGCCGCACCCTCGTGCTCGCCGACATCAGCCTCACGTGGTCGATCGTCGTGCCGATCGCGGCCGGGGTGATCGGCGTCGCCTACACCGTCGTGCGGTTGCACCGCCAAGACGTGGCGTGACGCCCTTCCGGGCCAGCCGGCACGATCGCGAGATCCTCCGCCTCGCGCTGCCGGCTCTCGGCGCGCTCGTCGCCGAGCCGCTCTACATCCTCGCCGACACGGCGGTGGTCGGGCGGATCGGAACCGACGAGCTCGCGGGTCTGGCCATCGCCTCGACCGTCCTGCTGCTCGGGTACTCGGTCTTCATCTTCCTCGCCTACGGCACCACCGCGGCCGTGGCCCGCCTGCTCGGAGCCGGTCACGAGGATGCCGCTGCGCACCAGGCGGTGCAGAGCCTCTGGCTCGCCGTGCTGATCGGCGTGGCCCTCACCCTCGGCGGGCTCGCCTTCGCCGGCCCACTCGTCGGTCTCCTCGGGGCGACGGGGGCCGTCGCCGTCAACGCGCTCGTGTACCTGCGCATCAGCCTGTTCGGGGTACCCGCCCTCCTGGTGATGCTGGCCGGCACCGGGTACCTGCGTGGACTGCAGGACACCCGCACCCCCCTGGTGATCGCCGTGGTCTCGGGTCTCGCCAACCTCGTCCTCGAGGTGGTGCTGATCTTCGGGTTCGGGTTCGGCATCGGCGCCTCGGCGTTGACGACCGTCGTCGCCCAGTACGGCGCCGCGGCGGTCTACGTGTGGTGGGTGCACCGTGCGGTGCGCGCCCACCGGGTGGCCCTCCGGCCCCACTGGTCGACCATCGGCGGCCTCGGGCGGGTCGGCCGGGACCTGTTCCTGCGCACCGTCGCGCTCCGGGGTTCGTTCACCGTGTCGGTGGCCGTCGCCGCTCGGTTCGGGCCGGTGCCGCTCGCCGCCTACTCGATCGCCATCGAGATCTGGAACCTGCTGGCCCTCGGTCTCGACGCCATCGCCATCGCCGGTCAGTCGCTCGTCGGACGGTTCCTGGGAGCGTCCGACGCGGACGAGGCGCGGGCCGCCGGTGGACGGATGCTCGAGTGGGGGGTGATCGCCGGGGTGGTGATGGGCGCCGTGATCGGGGCGTTGCACACCGTTCTCCCCCGCCTGTTCACCACCGATCCCGCGGTCGTGGACGCCGCCGTCGGGTTCCTGGTGGCGGTGGCCGTCCTGCAACCGGTGAACGCCCTGGCGTTCACCCTCGACGGGCTGTTGATCGGCGCCGGCGACGTCGGCTACCTGGCCGTGGCCATGTTCGCGTCGTCGGTGGTCTTCGTGTCAGCGGCTGTGGCCGTCGTGGTGACGGGCGCCGACATCGTGTGGCTGTGGGCCGCGCTCGGGCTGTTCATGGCCGTGCGCGCCGCCACGCTCGGGTGGCGGTGGCGCGGCGAACGCTGGGCCGTGGTCGGCGCCGCCCGCTGAGCGGCGCCGGACCTGGGCGTGATCAGGCCGAGGCGACGGCGTCCGGACGGGAGCCGATCTGGCCGGTGACGGTCCAGAGGTCGACCAGGGCCGCCTTGATGCGCACGAGCCGGCGGACGTACCGCCCATCGAGCTCGTAGCGGTCGCGGCGGAAGCTGTCGATGTGGCCCGACGTCCAGAGGTCGGCGCGGCAGGTCTCGAGCTGGAGGTAGGCGGAGCGGAGCTGGTCCTCGGTGTGGGTCTGGCCGATCCAGGCATCGAACTCGATGTCGGAGCTGGCAAGGGTGAACGTCACGGGCTTTCTTCTCTCTTCGGTGTCGTGGTGCGTCGCATGATCGCAGCCGGCCCATCGTACGGGGCCCTTCGGAGCATCCAACCACATGCGACGGAGATGTCCGGGGCAATTCGGGCAGATGTGCCCGTTGGCCCATCCGCCGGGGCCCGGCATCGGGTGCACGATCCGGCGAGCCCGACGCACACCGATCCGTCCCGGTCGACCGATGTGTGTGGTTCAGAAGCGCGTGAGGCAGAACGGTGCGACGGGCCAGCCGAAGAAGGCGGCGGCCCGATCGAGGGCGCTGGCGGAGCAGCCGACGACGCGACCGACCTGGGCCAGGTGGCGGATGTCGACGCCGCCGAGGACCAGCGAGCCCAGCTCGCCGACACCGAGGCGCAGGTCGGCCGGGGCGTCGGAACGCTCGCAGGTGGCCCCGTCGGGGCCACCTGCGACCAGGTACCGTCCGCCCAGCGCCGGCCGGACGTCGTCGACCACGTCGAGCACCAGCGTGTCGACCACGGGGTACCGGCGGGCGGCGAGGGTGGCCGCCACGTCGACGATCCGGATGTAGAGGAAGTCGGTGACGTCGGTCGTGCGCACCTGGCGTGGGTCGACCATGCGCAGGCGGAGGGGGTCGTCGAGCGGCCGAGCCGCCGCCACCACCATCGCGACCAGGTCGATGTCGAGCACGTAGCGCCACAGACGGGCCTCGACGTCGGGGTCGGTGGTCACGAGGTCGCGCACCTCCAGGGTCCAGCGCGGCCCGGTGTTGTCGATGGTGTAGATCGCGTAGCCGCCGGTGTGGTCGTCGCCGGGTTCGCACACCACGACGAAGATCTCCCCGCCGCCGCGCCAGGAGCGCAGGGGCCCGAGCACGCAGTCCCACCACCGATCCGAGTGGGAGAGCGCGCCAGGCACGATGCGGCGCCAGCCGTCGTAGATCGCCATGACGTCGCCCCGCGCCGCATCCGGACCGAGGAGCCGCAACCGCAGGTCGTCGCGCACCGGAGCCAGGAACGCCGAGCGTCTCGGATCGATCTTCCAGGTCTGGTGCGACTCCGCCAGCCCGTAGCCGAACCGGCCGTAGATCGACGCCTCCGACGCGTTGAGCACGGCCATGGGTTCGCCGCGTCGGGCGACGTCGTCGAGCTGGAGGTGCATCATCCGACGCAGGATCCCCTGCCGGCGATGGGTGGCCGCGACAGTGACGCCCGAGACCCCGCTGACGGGCACCGCTGCGCCCCCCGGCAACGTCATCTCGAACGGGAACGAGAAGTTGGTGGCGACGAGGTCGTCGCCGTCGAACGCTGCGATCGTGCGGTCGAGCTCGATCAACGGGCGGTCGAGCTCGACCGACCCCGGTGCGGCCTTCCAGTCGCCGAACCCCCGCGCCTCGACGTCATGGAAGTGGACGAGCTCGTCGTCGGTGATGGGGCGCAGTTCGACGGTCACCCCCACGGTCTAGACCGCGACGCGCGGGCGCGCCCGCTCCTTTTCCCCGAGCGGGCGCGCCGACCACCCGACCCTCGTGGATCAGGAACGCACGATCAGGAGCCGGCGACGTTGCACTCCCTGTCGAAGTACTGCGAGAGCTCGTCGGACGCGGCCTCGAACTCGGAGCTCTCGAGGACCTCGGACGCGGCCTGGATCTTGTCGAGGTTCGCCGGGTTGGCGAAGCCACCGTTCGAGGTGATCTCGTTCATGGCGGTCATGTAGGTGGTCCAGGCCTCCGACCACTTGTCGAAGGCATCGCGGATGTTGTCGGGGACGTTGTCGCGCGCCTCGTCGAGGTCGCCCACCAGATCGTCGAGCTCGCTGGTGTCGGCATCGGGGGCGTAGACCGACATCGATTGCATGAGGAGCGCGCTGTAGAGCGAGGCGACCTGCTGGCACTCGGTGAGATCGACATCGGACAGGTCGCCGCTGACGTCGGTCGAGGCGCCCTTGTCGCGGTCGGTGGTCTCGGCCGTGGTCGACGTGGTCGTCGCCTCGGATTCGCTGGACTTGGCCGACGGCTGGTCGGCGGCGGCGGTGCCCTCCTTGGCCCCGCACGCCCCGAGGGCGACGAGCAGAACGGCGATGAGGGGTACGACCAGGATGCGACGCATGGGTGCTCCTTCTCCGGTGTCGGGTGGCTGACGGCGAACCTGCCGAACCGGAGACCCTAGGTCACCCGACCCCGGCGACCGCGAAGCGTGACCGATGACCGCGTCAGGTGACCGACGGCGACGGGCGACAGACAGGCGCCGAGCGACGGATGGTCGCGACGTCGGGCCCGGCGGTAATCAGTGCGACGCGCGTCGCTCGGCGAGGAGGGTGTTGACGATCCGTCCGTCCGCCTTGCCCTGGGTGGCCTTCATGATCGCACCGGTGAAGAACCCGGTGAGCTTCTTGGTGCGCTTGTCGGACGGGTCGAGCTCGACGAACGTGGCCCACTCGTCGGGGTTGGCGGCGATGACCCCGTCGACGATGCCCTCGAGGTCGCCGGTGTCCATGGCCTCGAAGCCGTGCTCCTGCGCGATCGATTCGGGATCACGGCCAGTGGTGACCATGTCGGCGAGGACGGTCTTGGCCTGGGTGGCGGTGAGCGAGCCGTCGAGCTCGAGCGCGACGAGGCGGGTGAGCAGCACCGGATCCAGGCCGGCCGCGCCGTCGGCCGGCAGGTTGTGCTCGGTGTGGGTGAGCACGCGATCGGGATCCGCTCCGGCGACGATCGCGGCGTGGGCGAGGTCGTCGAGTCCCTTGGCCACGTGCAGGGCCACGGACTCGGGCGCCACCCCGGCGGCCTCGGCCAGGCGCTGGCGGCGTTGCGCGGGCAGCATCGGAAGCGCGGCGTCGATGGCGGCGACCTCCTCGGCCGACGGCACGAGCGGCACCAGGTCGGGCTCCTGGAAGTACCGGTAGTCGTCGGCGTCCTCCTTGGATCGGCCCGAGCGGGTGCGCCCGGCGTCCTCGTCCCAGTGGCGGGTCTCCTGCATCACGACCTCGCCGTTCTCGAGCAGGTCGATCTGGCGGAGCGCCTCGTGGTCGATGGCCCGCCCGAGCGACCGCAGCGAGTTGACGTTCTTGATCTCGCAGCGCTTGCCGAGCGTGGCGTCGCCCACCCGGCGCACCGACACGTTGGCGTCGGCGCGCATCGACCCCTCCTCCATCTTGGCGTCGCTCACCCCGGTGGCCAGCAGGATGGCGCGGAGCTCGTCGACGTAGGCCTTCGCCTGGTCGGAGGTGTGGATGTCGGGGCGCCCGACGATCTCGACGAGGGGCACCCCGGCGCGGTTGTAGTCGATGAGCGAGTAGTCGGCGTTGTGGATCCGGCCTCCCCCGCCGCCGGCGGTGTTGGTGAGGTGGGAGTTCTTGCCGGTGTCCTCCTCGATGTGGGCCCGCTCGATCCCGACCCGCAACCCGTCGGGGAGGTCGATGAAGCCGTCGATGTTGGTGGGCTGGTCGAACTGGGTGACCTGGTAGTCCTTGGGCATGTCCGGGTAGAAGTAGTTCTTGCGGGCGAACACGGACGGTTCGACGCGGCAGTGCAGCGCCCGGCCGAGGGTCATGGCGAACGTGGCGACCTGGCGGTTGAGCACCGGGAGCGAACCGGGCAGACCGAGGCACACCGGGCACACGTTGGTGTTGGGAACGTCCCCGAACTGGTTGGGGCACGAGCAGAAGAGCTTGGTGACCGTGGCCAGCTCGCAGTGGACCTCGAGCCCGACCACGAGCTCCCACGCGTCGCCCGTGGTGGGGCTGATGATCGGCGGGGCATCTGACGGGGCGGAGGTGAACTCGATCATCGGGCGGCCTCCTCGAGGACGGCGGCGGCTCGGAACATGGTGGGCTCGGCGAGCGCCGGGGCCAACACCTGCACCCCGACGGGTAGCCCGTCGTCACCGACACCGAACGGCACCGACACCGCCGCGTGCCCGACCAGGTTGGTGGGGATGGTGCAGATGTCGTTCAGGTACATGGTGAGCGGGTCGGCGGTCTTGGCGCCGAGCTCGAACGCAGTGGTGGGCGAGGTGGGCGACAGGAGCAGGTCGAAGTGCTGGTACGCGGCCGCGAAGTCGCGCTCGATGAGGGTGCGGACCTTGAGCGCCTTGCCGTAGTAGGCGTCGTAGTAGCCCGCCGACAGCGCATAGGTGCCGAGCATGATGCGGCGCTTGACCTCGTCGCCGAACCCGGCGGTGCGCGTGGCGGTCATCATCTCGCCCGTGGTCGGCGCGTCGACCCGGAGGCCGTAGCGCACGCCGTCGTAGCGCGAGAGGTTGCTCGACGCCTCGGCCGGGGCGATCAGGTAGTAGGCCGACAGTCCGTAGGTGACCGCCGGGACCGATGCCTCGGCGACCTCGGCGCCGGCGGCGGCGAGCGCCTCGGCCGCGGCGTGCACCCGGGCGGCGACGTCGGGATCGATGCCGGCGCCCATAAGCTCGGTGACGAGTCCGATGCGCAGGCCGGCGACGCCATCGGACAGCACCGGGGTGACCGGCGTGATCGGGCCGGGGATCGAGGTGGAGTCGCGCGGGTCGTGGCCGGCGATCACGTCGAGCAGGAGCGCGGCGTCCTCGACGGTGTTGGCGAACGGACCGACCTGGTCGAGCGACGAGGCGAAGGCGATGAGGCCGTAGCGGGACACGAGGCCGTAGGTCGGCTTGACGCCGACGACGCCGCACAGCGCGGCCGGCTGACGGATCGAGCCGCCGGTGTCGGACCCCAACGAGAGCGGCGCGAAGCCCGCGGCGACCGCAGCGGCGCTCCCCCCGCTGGAACCGCCCGGCACACGGCTGGTGTCGTGGGGGTTGCGGGTGGGGCCGAAGGCGGAGTTCTCGGTGGAGCTGCCCATGGCGAACTCGTCGAGGTTGGTCTTGCCCACGGCGATCGCACCGGCGGCGACGACCCGTTCCACGACCGTGGCGTCGTACGGGGGGCGCCAGCCCTCGAGGATCCGCGACGAACAGGTGGTGGGGATCCCTCGGGTGGTGAGGTTGTCCTTGAGCGCGATCGGGACACCGGCCAACGGCCCGACGTCGATGCCGTCGGCGATGCGCCGGTCGATCTCGGCCGCGGCTCGGCGGGCGTCGTCGGCCAGGACCAGGTTGAACGCGTGGATCTCGCCCTCACGCTCGTCGATCCGGGCGAGATGGGTCTCGAGCACCGCGGCGGCGGTGGTCTCGCCGGACCGGACGGCGGCGGCGATGGCGGCGGCGGATGCCAGGTCGGTCACGGCTCCTCCCCCAGGATCGGCGGCACCCGGAAGCGACCGTCCTCGACCGCCGGCGCCTGACCCAGCACCTCGTCGCGATCGAGCGTTGCGCCGGCGACGTCGTCGCGCAGCACGTTCTGCAAGGGGTGGGGATGCGACATCGCGGGCACGTCGGCGACGTCGAGCGCCTCGACGTCACGAGCGTGCTCGAGCACGTCGGCCAGTTGACCCGTGAACCGGTCGAGATCGGCGTCGGTCAGCGACAACCGGGCGAGGCGCGCCACGTAGGCGACGTCATCGCGGGTGATGGTGCCCGTGGGGGCGGTCTCGTCGGGCATAGGGGGACCATCGTAGGCGGCGCCCGGAACCGCCCGATTCCGACGCCCACGACGGGCATCACCCTCCCGTAGGCACCCGTTCGGCCGACCGTCGCCGATCACCCGATCGGTCCGGGGTGGATCAGCTCGCGGTGGGCTGGCCGTCGGAGGTGTGCTCGGTCCACTGCTGGCCGTCCCAGTAGCGCAGCGCGGCGACGCCCTGCGGATCGGGGTGCCAGCCGGCGGGGACGGCCGCCGAGGCCGGCGCTGCCTGCTCGGCGGGGCCGGTGGTGGCGACGGGCTGGACGGGGCCGGTGCCGGCGGCGAGCGCCCCGGCGCTCATGTCGATCGGGCGCATCCCGAGATCGACCCACGTCCCGGGGAAGAAGACGATCCACGGCGCCTTCCACTCCACCACCGTGGCCTGCCCGGGGTACACATCGATCGGGCGGGTGAGATCGCCCATCTTGAACCCGAAGTACGGGCACCAGACCCGCAGCTGATGTCGTCCGGCGGGGATCGGGTACACCTGCGTGCCCCACCCCTGGTTCAGCTCGCCGCTGCCGTTGATGGTGGCCTTGGCCGGGACCAGGTAGAGCAGGATGGCCAGGACGAAGAACGAGGTCTTGACCTCGATCGCGCCCATCTGCGATTGGTCGGGCTGGCCGGACATGGTGGGATCACTCACTCGGATGCGCTCCTGGGTGGGTGCGGCTGGCTGACAGCAGCACCGCTGGCGGGAAGCACCGAGGGTAGCCGTGCTGTCGTGGCGGCCGTACACGACGACCGTCCGGGCGGGCAGGTGCCGGGGCGCACCGCGACCCGGACGCGGGCCGGCCCCGGCGACGCCGCTGGGATCCGTCGGGCGTCAGCGGTAGGGGTCGTCGGTGGCGGGTTCGTCCCACCAGGGCTGCGGTGCGGGCTTCCAGTCCGGGTCTTCGTAGATGCAATCGACCGGACACGGGTCGAGGCACTTGCCGCAGCCCGAGCAGAGCTCGGGGATGATGATCACGTCGATGTCGTGGTTGAAGATGGCGCCGAACTGGGGTGGGCAGTGGCGGATGCACGTGTCGCAGTTGATGCAGATGCTCATGTCGATGATGAGCGGCGGGCTCTGCCACTTGGGGTTTCGCTCGTGCGATTCGAGGCGCCCAGCGCGCCCGGCGGAAACGGCCATCGGGTCGAAGCGTACCGCCACCCGGGCCCGGGGACCGACGTGCCGTGGTGGTTCGGCGGTTCGATCAGCCGTCGTAGAAGTACGGATCGTGCAACCCGAAGAGGGTGGCCTCGCGGCCCGACACCGACGACGCCACCCGTGGCGTGAGGTGGTTCACCTCGGCCGTGGTGCGGAGCCGCTGGGCGATGTCGCGGCGGCCGTAGTGGCACTGGAGGAAGAACCGACCGGAGGCACCCTCGCCCGACGGCATCCCCCGGTGCCAGATGTCGGAGCAGAAGAGCACGACGTCGCCGCGCGATCCGGTGAGCAGTTCGGGACCGCGGCCGTCGAGCTCGATCGACGGGTCGAACCTCACCGCATCCGGGACGGGTTGGCCCGACCGGTGCGAACCGGGCACGACCGCCGTGGCGCCGTCGGCCTCGGTGAGATCGTCGAGCAGGAGGTGGGCGGCGACGACGAACACCGGATACGGGATGCGGTCGTCCCACGGCACACCCGGCGGGCGGGGGACGTGCGGACCCGCGTCGGTGTGCCACGCCTGACCCCGGAACCCCACGGCCGGGTTGCGCCACAGCGTGTTGGCGATGACGTGGCAGTCGTCGCCGAGGAGGGGCTCGACCACGTCGAGGATCGATCGACGGGCGACGGCCTCGCGAGCCGCGGCCGACCGGTTGCAGACCGCGTGACGGAACTGGTCGCCGAGCCGGGGAACGGGTCGGTCGTCGGTGGTGCGCGACAGGAGGCGCACCATCGAGGCCCGCAGGCGCCCGACGAGGGCAGCATCGAGCGCACCCGGCAGCACCGTCCAGCCGTCCCGGAGGAGCTGCTCGGTGGCGGCGGGCGTGGGCCGCTCGACATAGCGGAGGTTGTGGCCGGTGCGCTCGATCACCGCGACGAAGGGTACCGGTCGGGTCCCGACCGTGACGGGCGACCGGCATCGCTGCACCCGCCGACGTGGCGCGGTGCGGTTCGGGCTCACGCGAGCACCGAGCGTCCGCGGACGCGAGACTGGGCCGCGTGACCGCCACCTCGTTCGTCCACCCCCCCGATCCGTCCGCTTGCGTCTCGGCGGCCATCGCCGACGGCGACGTCGTCTCGGCGAGGTCACCCCGATGAGCGGCACCACCTCGATGGCGCCCGGCCAGGGCACCGCCATCATCGGCGAACGGATCCTCGCCCTGTTCGCCACCGACCCGAGCGCGGCGCGGCCTCAGGCCCTGGCCCAACTGGTGATGATGGGTGCCGCCGCGTCGGAGATCGCCGACGCCCTCGCCGGTGCCACGGCGGGCCCCGAGCCGTTCGCCATCGTGATCGCCGAACCCGGCGGCCACCGGTTGCTCGTCGCCCAGACCGCGGTCGTGGTCGTCACCGACCGCGACGGGACGGCGACGACCCACGCCGGCGACCCCGCCACCCCGTGGATCGACGTGGTGGTCGAGGCCCCCACCGAGCTGGTGCTGAAGCTCGGTCCGGGCGCCCCCGGTGATCCGAACGAGCCGATCGTGGTCGGCGTCTCCCGGGCCAGCATCGTGCGCCACCTCCCCGGCGCCGACGCGCCGGCGACACCGGTTTCCCCGCCTGCGGGCGGTACCCCACCACCGCCACCAGCACCTCCCGGCCCCGTGCCACCCCCGCCGGGCCCCGCACCCACACCACCCGGACCCATCCCGCCTCCACCCGGCGTCACCCCGCCACCGCCACCACGGCCACCCGGCCCCGTGCCGCCGCCGGGCCCCGCACCCACGCCGCCACCGCCCGGACCCGTCCCGCCGCCGCCCGGCGTCACCCCGCCGCCACCGCCACCCGGGCCCGTCCCGCCGCCATCCGGCGTCACTCCGCCGCCGCCACCGCCCGGGCCCGTCCCGCCGCCATCCGGCGTCACTCCGCCGCCACCGCCACCCGGACCCGTGCCGCCACCGGTCCCGGTGCCACCGCCACCCGGCGCCGCACCCCCGGCCGGGTCCACACCCCCGCCGCCGCCCGCCCCCGTTCCGCCTCCGCCGAGCGCGACGCCACCGGTCTCGCCGCCACCGCCCCCCGGCGCCACACCACCGCCACCGCCGGTACCGGGGCCACCGCCACCCGGTCCCGTGCCACCGCCCCCCGGTGCGACGCCCCCGCCCCCGCCGCCGCCCCCGACACCAGGCCCACCGCCGCCTGCGTCCGTTCCTCCTCCTCCGCCACGCGCACCCCTGCCCCCACCCGCCGGTGGCGCGCCGTTCGGGTCGGGACCGAGGCCACCACCGCCGCCCGGCGGATCGCCCCCGCCACCACC
>JBBSTY010000084.1:0-18284 GCA_038235385.1 Acidimicrobiales bacterium
CATGCAGCGCGAGATCCTCAAGAACGACGCCTTCGACCGGCTCCGCGACGAGCTGGGGCCCGGGACGGACGGGAAGAAGGGCGGCGGGTTCGCCGAGATGGCCGCCCGGCGGGTCACGCCGGTCGCCGGCGACGTCAGCCGCGACGGGCTCGACCTCGACGACGAGGGGCGAGCCCTGCTGGCCAGCTGCCACATCGTGATCCACTCCGCCGCCACCGTCTCGTTCGACTCACCGCTCGACAGCGCCGTCGAGGTGAACCTCCTCGGTCCGACGCGCATCGTCCGCACGTTGCAGGACCTCGGCGTCACGCCGCACCTCGTGGCCGTGTCCACCTGCTACGTCGCCGGCAACCGGCGGGGATCGGCCCCGGAGATCCAGGTCGCCGACAGCCCGTTCTTCGTCGACGTCGACTGGCGCCTCGAGGTCGACGGTGCCCGGCGGGCCCGATCCGACGCCGAGGCGGACAGCCGTCGACCGGAGAAGCTCAGCGACCTCCGGGTCCAGGCGCGATCCGAGCTCGGAGCGGCCGGCGGTCCCCTGCTCGCCGAGAAGACCGAGCAGCTCCGCCAGCGGTGGGTCCGCGACCAGATGGTCGAGGCGGGCCGCGCCCGGGCGGCATCGCTCGGCTGGCCCGACGCCTACGCCTACACCAAGGCGCTCGGCGAACGCGCCCTGATCGAGAGCCACGACGACGTGCCGGTGTCGATCGTGCGCCCGTCGATCATCGAGTCCGCCCTGGCCGAACCGAGTCCGGGATGGATCCGCGGGTTCCGCATGGCCGAGCCGGTGATCCTGGCCTACGCCCGCGGCCTCCTCAAGGAGTTCCCGGGCGTCCCCGAGGGGATCATCGACGTCATCCCCGTCGACCTCGTGACGGCTGCGATCATCGGGGTCGCAGCACGGGGGCCCCACGTCGTCGACGGGTCGACCGAGCCCGATGTGGTGCAGGTCGCCTCGGGTTCGGTGAACCCGCTGCGCTACCGCCACCTCGTCGACAACGTCAGCGGCTGGTTCACCGAGCACCCGCTCTACGACGCCAAGGGCCAGCCCATCCTCGTTCCCGAGTTCGCGTTCCCGGGCCGCGGACGCGTGCAGGGACAGCTCACCCGCGCCAAGAAGGTGCTCGACGCGGCCGACAAGACCCTGGGGTCGCTGCCGCTTCGTGGCCGCCAGGCCGAGTGGGGCGCCACCATCGACGAGAAGCGCGACGAGGTCGACCGCGCGTTCGGGTACGTCGAGCTCTACGGGGCCTACGCCGAGTGCGAGGCGATCTACGGCGTCGAACGCCTGCTCGACCTGTTCGAGTCGCTCGACGCCACCGACCAGGCGCTCTTCGGCTTCGATCCTCGGGTGTACGACTGGACCACGTTCATCCGAGAGGTCCACCTGCCCTCGATCGTGGTGCACGCACGCGTCCGGACGACGCCCGGGGGCAAGGTCGGCGAGGCCCGCGAGGACCGTCTGCGGCGCCAGGTCCTGGACCCGAGCCGCCAGATGGCCGCGTTCGATCTCGAGAACACGCTCATCGCCTCGAACGTCGTGTCGTCGTACTCCTGGCTGGCGACGCGACGGCTCCCGCCCGACGAACGCATGCGCTTCATCCTGCGAACCATCCGGGATGCCCCGGGCTGGCTGGCGCAGGACCGCGCCGACCGCAGCGACTTTCTCCGCTTCTTCTACCGCCGCTACGACAAGGCCCCGGTCGACCAGATCGAGGAGGACGCCGCCGAGATGTTCAGCCAGCTGATCCTGGCCAAGTCGTTCCCGGCAGCCATCCGTCGGGTCCGGGAGCACCGCGCCCTCGGCCATCGAACGGTGCTCATCACCGGGGCGCTCGACTTCGTCGTCAAGCCTTTGGCGCCGCTCTTCGACGACATCGTCTCCGCGTCGCTGTCGGTCCGCGACGGTCACTACACGGGCGAGCTCGAGCAGGTCCCCCCGACCGGCGAGTCCCGCGCCCAGGCGCTCATGGACTACGCCGCGGCCCACGACATCGACCTGGCCGAATCGGTCGCCTACGCCGACTCGAGCAGCGATCTGCCGATGCTCGAGATCGTCGGCTTCCCGGTGGCGGTCAACCCCGAGACCCGCCTGGCGTCGCTGGCGCGCAAGCGCGGGTACCTGGTCGAGAACTTCGCCAAGGCGCCGGGAGCGCCGCGCACGCTCGTCCCGATCGGCTCGCTCCGGCGTCGCTTCGGCGGCGGCCTGGCCAACCCGCTCATCCCCGGGAGGACCGCATGAAGGCACTCGTGTTCTCCCGCAACGTCCCCCGGTACGCCGCCGCGATGGTCGTAGGCTCCATCGTTCCCGGTTCCGGCGCCCGCGTCGGCCCGCTGCGCCTCGACGACATCGATGTCCCTGATCTGCCGGGGCCCGAATGGCGCTACATCAAGCCCCGACTCACGGGCATCTGCGGCAGCGACCTCTCGACGATCGACGGCTCGTCGTCGCGCTACTTCGATCCCATCGTCTCGTTCCCGTTCACGCCGGGCCACGAGATCGTCGCCGATCTCGTCGATCCCGACGACGTCGCAGGTGGCACCGACGGCAGTGCGCGTGTCGTCGTCGAGCCGGTGCTCGGATGCGTCACGCGCAACATCGAACCGGTGTGTGGCGCATGCGCCGCCGGCAACCTCGGCAACTGCGAGCACATCGCCTTCGGCGACCTGCAACCAGGTCTGCAGTGCGGGTTCTGCAGCGACACCGGCGGCGGGTGGTCGACCATGATGGTGGCCCACCCGAGCCAGCTCCACCAGGTCCCACCGGAGATGTCCGACGAAGCCGCGGTCATCGTCGAGCCGACCGCCTGTGCCGTGCACGGCGCACTGGCGGCAGGGATCGAGCCGGGCGACACGGTGGTCATCATCGGCACCGGCACCCTCGGGCTCCTCACCCTCGCCGCCGTGCGGCGGTTCACGGCGGCCGGCACCGTCATCGCCGTCGCCAAGCACCCGATCCAACGACACTTCGCCCGCGAGCTCGGCGCCGACGTGCTGGTCGACCCGGGTGAGCTCCCTCGTGCGGTTCGGCGCCTCACGGGCACGATGGCGCTCGGCGACGGCAGCATCACCCGGCTCACCGGCGGCGCCGACGTGGGGATCGACTGCGTCGGCAGCGAGGCCAGCCTGTCCGAGGCCCTCGCCGTGGTGCGCCCGAGGGGCCAGATCACGATGATCGGGATGCCCGGGTCGGTGAAGGTCGACCTCACCGGGCTCTGGCAGCGGGAGATCCGCCTCGTGGGTGCCTACGCCTACGGGACCGAGACGCT
Source organism: Acidimicrobiales bacterium (assembly GCA_038235385.1). Taxonomy (GTDB): domain Bacteria; phylum Actinomycetota; class Acidimicrobiia; order Acidimicrobiales; family Acidimicrobilacustridaceae; genus JBBSTY01. The sequence goes on from JBBSTY010000084.1 coordinate 3,270, forward strand.
CGTCGACGACCACGGCCGATCCGAGCGGCGCCGCACCTTCGACCTCGCCTTCGAGCTGGTCCGGGCCGACGACCTCGGCCGGTTGGTCTCGGCGACCTACCCCCTGGCCCGGTTCGGGGATGCCATGACCCACGCGGCTGCGGCCGGCGGTCGCGGATCGGTCAAGATCGCGTTCGATCTCCGCAACGAGAAGGAACGAGCCCGGTTGTGATGCTCACTCCCCCGACCGGAACCGCCCTCGCACCCGGCCGGGACCTCTCACCCATCGACCACTCGAACCGGGGCCGATCCCACGGTTCAGCACCGGAGCCACACCGTCATGCCTAGACCAGGGTTCGTCCTCGACGTCGACCGCTCGACCCCGCCGATCCTCTTCCACCACGGGGAGGGCTTCCGGCTCGAGAAGCTGCCGGCCGACCGGTCGCGCATCATCTACCCCGCCGAGCCGCTCGATGCGCTCAACGACATCGAGGGCGCCATCCGGCGCGCGCTCCTCAACCCCATCGGCGACCAGAAGCCCCTGCCCGAGCTCCTCTTCCCGGGCATGAAGCTCACCATCGCCTTCGACGACATCTCGCTGCCCCTGCCCCAGATGAAGAGCCCCGACATCCGCCAGCGGGTCATCGAGCAGGTGCTCGACCACGCCGCGGCGGCCGGGGTCGACGACGTCCACCTCATCGCCGCCCTCGCTCTGCACCGGCGCATGACCGAGGACGAGCTGCGCCACGCGGTCGGTGACCGGGTGTACGAGGCCTTCGCCCCCAGCGGCGCGCTCTACAACCACGACGCCGAGGACCCCGACAACCTGGTGGAGGTGGGCACCACCGACAAGGGCGAGATCGTCGAGATCAACAAGCGCGCCGCCGAGAGTGATCTGTTGATCTACGTCAACATCAACCTCGTGGCCATGGACGGCGGGTGGAAGTCCACGGCGATCGGCCTGGCCTCGTACAAGAGCATCAAGTACCACCACAACGTCCACACGATGCGCCACAGCACCTCCTTCATGGACCGCGAGAAGAGCGAGCTGCACAGCTCGACCTGGCGCATGGGCCACGTGCTCCGGGACGCCGGCATCGACATCTTCCAGATCGAGACGACGATGAACAACAACGTCTTCGGCACGGAAGGCCCCATGAGCGTGCTCCAGAAGCGCGAGTGGGAGTGGAACCCCAGGGACCGGGCCACGTTCCTGGCCATGAAGGCCGGGCTCGACCGCATGCCCTCGCGCTCGAAGCGCAAGATCTTCCAGTCGTGGCGGGCGCCGCACCAGATGACCTCCGTCCAGGCCGGCGAGGTCGAGGCCGTGCACGAGATCACCACGGCCAACGTCTACAAGCAGCACCTCGTGCCCGTCGAGGGTCAGACCGACATCATGACCATGGGCCTGCCGTACATCGGCCCGTACAACGTCAACTCGATCCTCAACCCGATCCTGGTGATGTGCCTCGGGCTCGGGTACTTCTTCAACCTCTACAAGGGTCGGCCGCTGGTGCGCCAGGGCGGCGTGCTCATCATGAGCCACCCGACCCCGTGGGAGTTCCATCCCGTCCACCACCCGAGCTACATCGACTTCTTCGAACAGGTGCTCGCCGACACGACCGATCCCAAGGTCATCGAGGAGAAGTACGAGAAGCAGTTCGCCGAGGACGACTGGTACCGCCACCTGTACCGCACGTCCTACGCCTACCACGGCGTCCACCCCTTCTACATGTGGTACTGGGGCGCCCACGCGCTCGAGCACCTCGGACGCGTCATCGTCGTGGGCGGCAGCGACAAGGCCGTGCGCCGCCTCGGGTTCCAACCCGCGTCGACCCTCACCGATGCCCTGGAGATGGCGTCGGACGTGGTGGGTCGGGATGCATCGATCACCCACTTCCACAACCCGCCGGTCCTCATGGCCGACGTGACGTGAGCCGTGACGGGGGGCGCCCCTCGGACCGCAAGAAGTTGCCGGTCAGCGGCAGGACGCTCCTGGCCTTGGCGAAGGCGTCAGCGCCGTCGCCGGCATCGGTCGTGCGCCGACTTCCGTTCCCGCTCCGTCCGGCGAACGTGCCCGTCGGCATCGAGCCCAAGCGCGAGCCGTCCAGGTTCGGCGCCAACTACGACACCGACTGGGCGCGCTCGTACCCGGCGCGTGCGGCCCGCGTCCTGATGCTCGAAGGTGTGCTCCGCCCGTCGATGACGCTGCTGGCGGCGCCGATCCTGCGCGGGCTCGACCGCCTCGACGATCTCGAAGGACCGGCGATCTTCGCCCCCAACCACCACTCCCACATCGACACGCCGTTGCTGCTCTCGGTCATCCCCGAGCCCTGGCGTCACCACATCTTCGTCGCCGCGGCGGCCGACTACTTCTTCGCCAACCGCGTCACCGCGACGGCATCGGCGCTGGCCATGGGCGCCATACCGTTCGAGCGCAACAGGATCAGCCGGCGGTCCTCCGACGAGGCCGCGTCCCTCATCACCGAGGGCTGGAGCTTCCTCATCTTCCCCGAGGGCGGCCGCAGCCCCGATGGCTGGGGTCAGCCGTTCCGAGCGGGGGCGGCCTACCTGAGCCTCAAGTGCGATGTCCCCGTCGTCCCCGTCTACGTCGGGGGCACCACGCGCATCCTCCGCAAGGGCAAGACGCTCCCCAAGCCGTCGATCACCCGCGTCGTCTTCGGTCGGCCGATGCACGCGGGTGAGGACGAGGACTCCCGACGCTTCTCCGAGCGCATCGAGCGCGAGGTGGCAGCGCTCGGCGACGAGGGCCGAAACGACTGGTACGAGGCGCGCCGTCGGGTGCACGCCGGCGAGAGCCCGTCGCTGCGCGGCCCCGAGGCCGGCGATTGGCGACGCAACTGGGATCTCGGCGATCGCTCCCCCATCCGGCGGCGCCAGAAGCGATCCTGGCCCGACCTGGGCGACTGACCCAGCGTCGGCTCCTGGGTCCTGGCGCTCGCAGCAAAGGGCTCGGTCGCGGCCGGAGGACCGCGTGACGGCTCGGTTCAGGTCCCCGACGACGTCGTGGCGCTCGGTTCGTCGGAACCGGAACCGGAACCGGAGCCGGAACCGGTGGTGTACACGTCGGCGCACCGCAGCTCCTGGGTGCGGAAGCCGCAGGTGCCGGCGAAGTCCTCGTACTCCGAGCGCACCGGCGAGCGATCGAACAGCTCGTCACAGGCGGTCCCGCTACCAGCTGCGCACTGATCCCAGAGCGCGTCGAGCTCGGGGTCGGATCCATGGGTCATCGGGGCGTTCACCGCACCGTCGAGCGAGCTCGGCGGCGTGCCCGGGATCGTGGTCGCCCCGAGCGCGGCCACACCGAAGCAGTCGATGCGGATGCTCGTGAGGCGCCGGACCTGCTCGGGCTCCGGTTGCGCTCCCTCGGTCAGCAGGGACGAACCCAGCTCGTCGGACACCCGGTCCACGTAGCACTCGGCCATGGGTCGGTCGATCGCTCCCGCCGCTCCCTCGATGACCCGGGTGACGGCTGCTTCGCGATCGAGGTCCGGCATGGTCGAGCACGCCACGACGACCATGGTGGCGGCGGCGAACAACCCCGCCACCGCGGTCACACGCCTCAGCGGGCGACGGCGACGAGGACCGCGGTCGCGAGGTGGGTGGGAGGCAGGAGCGGCGAGCATGCGAGGGAGCCGGACGTGCGACGTCGGACGGCTGCACGGTAGTGGGTCCCACCCGCCACCCAGCACCACCGCAGGCCCCGGTGTGCCCGCGCCGCGTCTGCGGCGACGGGCTCCGCCCACCTCGCCGAGGGGGTCACTCGAGGAGGCGGAGCCCGCTCGGTGCCATCGATGCCTCGACGCGTGGCAGATCCACCACGAACTCGGTGAGGTGCGCCGGGAACACGTGCTCGCTGACGAGCACCGCCGCACCGTCGACCGCCTTGGTGATCCGTTCGCAGCACAGCACGGGTGACGCGATCGGGATCCCCAGCAGGTCGGCGTCGTGCGCCGTGGCCCCGGCCGCGCCGATCGTCTGCACCGCACCGCCGAGCTCGACATCGATCAGCTCGTAGAACGGCGAACGTTCGACGTCGTGGCGCGAGAGCGACAACCCCAAGCGCTCCGGGCACCAGACCGTCACCAGTGCGAAGGGAACGCCATCGGCCAGGTTGATGCGACGCACCCGCAGGACGGTGTCGGAACCGAGCGCATCGTGGACGCGCGCTGGCGCCGCGACGAAGCGGAAGTCGATGACGCGTCGCGTGGACACGATCCCGTCGCGCGAGAGCTGGCTCTCGATCGTGCCGAGTCGGGCGAGGGACTGGCGGACGGGGTCGGTGGCCACGAACCAGCCGAAGCCCTGGCGCGAGTCGAGCAGCGCTTCGTCACGCAGCACCTCCAACGCCCGACGGACCGTGACCCGACTTGCCGCGTAGGTCTCGGAAAGCTCGGCCTCGCTCGGGAGCAGCCGACCGGTCGAGAACTCGCCGGCGGCGATGCGTACGCGGAGCTCGTCGGCGATGGCCTGGTAGCGGGTCTGGCGCACCGTCATGTCCTACTTGTATCACACTTGTCTACTTGTTGTACTTGTCCTATACTTGTCTACACAACGAGGAACCGGGAAGACCCGAACACGCCGTCACGGGTTTCGCTACGTTGCCCAGGGGGGCAGCGTCGGACGATCCGGGCGGAACCCCGACGGGGATCCCGACATCGGACCCGCCCAACGGCCGAACGGCCACCCCGGGCCCCACAAACGAGGAGCGCACCATGGCAGTCGCCGCGAACACCCCGATCGAGTTGATCGACACGGTCTACGAACGACTCGAAGCGCGCTGCGCCCTCGGCCGTGAACGGCTCGGCCGCTCGCTCACCTTCGCCGAGAAGATCCTCGTCAACCACCTCCGTGACCCCGAGGGCCAAGAGCTCGAGCGGGGGCGCAGCTATGCCGACCTCGATCCGGATCGCGTCGCCATGCAGGATGCGACCGCGCAGATGGCGCTGCTCCAGTTCATGACCGCCGGGCTCCCCGAAGTGGCGGTGCCATCCACCGTGCACTGCGACCACCTCATCCAGGCGCGGGAGAACGGCACGGTCGACCTCCTCGCCGCGCTCGACGGCAACAGCGAGGTGTACGACTTCCTCGAATCGGTCTCGGCCAAGTACGGGATCGGGTTCTGGAAGCCGGGCTCGGGGATCATCCACCAGGTCGTCCTCGAGCAGTACGCCTTCCCCGGCGGCATGATGATCGGGACCGACAGCCACACGCCCAACGCCGGGGGCCTGGGCATGGTCGCCATCGGCGTCGGCGGCGCCGACGCCGTCGACGTCATGACCGGCTACCCCTTCAACGTGCGGTGGCCCAAGCTCATCGGCATCAACCTCACGGGCGAGCTCAGCGGCTGGGCGGCGCCCAAGGACATCATCTTGAAGGTCGCCGAGGTGCTCACCGTGAAGGGCGGCACGGGCGCCATCGTCGAGTACTTCGGCCCCGGTGCCAACTCGATCAGCTGCACCGGCAAGGCCACCATCTGCAACATGGGCGCCGAGATCGGTGCCACCACCTCGCTGTTCGCCTATGACGACGCGATGGCCCGCTACCTCACGTCCACCGGTCGAGCCGAGATCGCCGAGGCCGCCAGCGCCGTCGCCCACGACCTCCGAGCCGACGACCACGTCCTCGCGAACCCGGGCGACTACTTCGACGAGGTCATCGAGATCGACCTCTCCACCCTGGAGCCGCTGATCAACGGGCCGCACACCCCCGATCGGGCTCGTCCGGTCAGCGCCCTGGGCGCCGAGGCGCAGTCGGAGGGATGGCCGATCGCCATCAGCGCCGCCCTGGTCGGATCGTGCACCAACTCGTCCTACGAGGACATCAGCCGGGCGGCGTCGATCGCGCGCCTCGCCGCGGCGAAGGGCCTCACGGCGAAGACCGAGCTCATGGTCACCCCCGGTTCCGAGCGGGTGCGCGCCACCATCGAACGCGACGGCCTCCTCGCCGACCTCGAGTCCATCGGCGCCGTCGTCCTCGCCAACGCCTGCGGACCGTGCATCGGCCAGTGGGCCCGGCCCGACGTGCACGAGGGCGACGTCAACGTGATCGTCACCTCGTACAACCGCAACTTCCCCAAGCGCAACGACGGCCTCGCCTCCACGCTCGCCTTCGTCACCTCCCCCGAGACCGTCGTGGCGCTCGCCCTCGCCGGCCGCGTCGACTTCGACCCCCAGACCGACACGCTCACCACCGATGCCGGCGAAGAGGTCCGCCTCGACGTCGAACCGGGCATCGAGCTGCCGAGCGCCGGGTTCGAAGAAGGTCTTGCCGGGTTCATCCCGCCACCGCCGAACAGCCAGGGCGTCGAGATCAAGGTGTCGCCCACCAGCGACCGCATCCAGCTCCTCGAGCCGTTCCCGGCGTGGGACGGCCAGGACTTCGAGCAGCTCCCGGTGCTCCTCAAGGCGCAGGGCAAGTGCACCACCGACCACATCTCGGCGGCCGGGCCCTGGCTCCGGTTCCGGGGCCACCTCGAGAACATCTCCGGCAACCTCTTCGCCAGTGCGGTCAACGCCTTCACCGGCGAAGCCGGCATCGGGAAGGATCAGCTCGACGGCACCTCCAAGCCGTTCCCCGACATCGCCAAGCACTACATGGAGGCCGGGCAGCACTGGGTGGCGATCGGCGACGAGAACTACGGCGAGGGGTCATCCCGGGAGCACGCCGCCATGGAGCCCCGCTTCCGCCTGTGCCGAGCGGTGATCACCCGTTCGTTCGCTCGGATCCACGAGGCCAACCTCAAGAAGCAGGGGGTCCTGCCGCTGACCTTCGCCGACCCCGCCTCCTACGACCTCATCGGTGAGGACGACCGGGTCTCGATCGTGGGCCTCGCCGATCTGACCCCCGACGTGCCGGTGACCTGCGTCGTCACCCGCCCCGATGGCTCCTCCGTGGAGTTCTCGGCCAACCACACGATGAACCAGGAGCACATCGAGTGGTTCCGGGCGGGAGGCGCGTTGAACATCATCCGCCAGAAGCAGGGCCTCTGAACGTCCGGAACCAACTGGTCCACCGCGATCGGAGGCGACTTCTTCGCGGTCGGACCACCGCGTAGACTCGCAGCGCCATCGCCGACCACGGCGATGATCTCGAGGCGGGATGCAGAGCGACGCGCATGGCTGAAGATGAAGGATCCCCGCTCGGGGCCGATGTTCCGGTGGACGACCTCGAAGCGGTCGACCCGCTCCTCCCTCCGGCGCGCCCCAGGACCGAACCGGGCCGACGCGCCGACCAGAACGACGAGCCGGAACCGGACGGGCTGGGCGGCTGGTTCTCCTCGGTGGAGGGCGACACCCCGGTCGAGCCCCTCACCCTGCGACGGTCGTCCCGGAGTGCTGGCGGGAGCAGCAGGACGACGAGCAAGCGCCGCCGTCGCGAGCGGAACGCCAGGATCCAGGTGTACGTCGCCGCGACCGCTGCCGCGGTCCTGGCCGCGTTCGCGCCGGGAGCCGCCACCGGCATCACGGTGTGGGATGCCTTCCTGCGGATGGCGTTCGCGTTTGGCATCACCGTCGCCTGCTCGCAGGCCCGCCGTTGGACCTGGATGGTCCTGGCCGGCGTGGCTGCAGGAGCGACCCGATCGCCCCTCGCGCTCGTCCTCGCCTGGTCCGCGCTCCTCCTCGGGCTGGCGTCGGCGGTGTTCGACATCCGCCGACGCCGCATCGGGGCACTCGTCGGCGCGCTCGCCGCCAACGCCCTCCTCCGGATGGATCCGGTCGGGTTCCACGGACTCACGCTCGTGCTCGGTGCGATCGCCGTCACGCCCGTGCTGATCTCCTCCTACCAGGCGCAGCGCCGGACCAACCGCAAGCGGATCCTCATCGGAGCCGGGTGCGTCGTCGGCTTCGTCATCGTGGCGGTCGGTGCGCTCGGTGCGGTCGGCTTCATCGGCGCCCAGCACGTCGCCACGGCCACCGAGGCGGCGGAGAACGGGTTGAACTACGCCAAGAGCGGGAAGCAGGACGAGTCGGCCACGGAGTTCACCACGGCGAGCAACGAGTTCCTCGATGCCGAGCACCTGCTCAAGGGCTGGTTCGTCCAGCCGTCGCGCCTCGTTCCGATCGTCGCCCGACAGACCGATGCACTCGGTCGGATGGCCTCGATCGGGCGGGATCTCTCGGGAACCGCCGAACAGGTCACCACCAACGCGGACTACCGGCGGGTGTCGGTCGTCGACGGCCGCATCGACGTCACCGAGATCGCGGCATGGTCCGATCCCCTCTCGAAGGTGGCCGCCGCCCTCGAACGCGCCGACAACCGGGCCGGCGACATCGACACCGAGTGGCTGCTCGCACCGATCAGCGAGCGGTACACCGACCTCGATACCCAGGTCACCGACGCCATCGACGAGGTCCGGGTCGCACGCCAGGCAGTGGCAGTCGCACCGGACATGTTGGGGAGCAACGGGACACGCCGGTACTTCATCGCGTTCACGACCCCCGCCGAGTCGCGTGGTCTGGGCGGCTTCGTCGGGAACTGGGCGATCCTCGAAGCCTCCGACGGTCGCCTCGACATCACCGCCGACGGCCGGAGCAGCGCGCTCAGCCCCGGTCCGTTCGAACCACCCCGGGTGCTCGAGGCCCCGCCCGACTACGTCGCTCGCTACGGGTCGTTGTCACCCGAGACGCAGGTGCGCGACATCACCTTCTCCCCGGACTTCCCGTCCGTTGCCCAGGCGATCTCCGGCCTCTACCCGCAGACCATCAACGGCACCGAGGTGGACGGCGTGCTGGCCGTCGATCCCTATGCGCTGGCGGCGATGCTGGAGATCACCGGTCCGGTCCAGGTCGAAGGGCTCGACTTCGCCCTCACGAGTGAGAACGCGGCCGACTACCTGCTCCGTGAGCAGTACCTCACCTTCGACCCGACCGAGGAGAACGCCGAGCGGCAGGACATCCTCAAGGCCGCGTCGCAGACGACCTTCGAGGCCTTCATCAGCCAGAAGAACTTCCAACCCTCCCAGCTCGCATCGGTGCTCGGTCCCGTCGTCTCCGAGCGCCGCCTGGTCGGGTACGCCAGCGCACCTGCAGAGGAGGCACTCATCAAGCGGATCGGGCTCGACGGATCGTTCCCGATCCGGACCGACGGCGACTTCATGACGCTCGTCACCCAGAACGCGGGCAACAACAAGATGGACATCTACCTCCACCGCACCATCGACTACGACGTCACCGTCGATCCCCAGACCGGCGAGCTCTCCACGACGGCCACGATCACCCTGCACAACGATGCACCCAGCAGCGGGTTGCCCGCCTACGTCATCGGCAATCGGGAGAGCTCGGGCCAACCCGACGGCGCCAACTGGCTCTGGTTCAACTTCTACACGCCACACCTCCTCGACTCGGCCACGCTCGTCGGTGCCCCGCTGAACGTCGGCGAGCAGAGCGAGTTCGGCCGTCGCGTGTACCAGACCTACCTCGCGGTGCCATCGGGCGGCGACGCGGTGATCGTCCTGAAGCTCTCCGGCTCCATCACCCCGAGATCCACCTTCGATCTGGACTGGTTCCAGCAGCCGACGGTGAACACCGACACGGTGCACGTCACGGTCCGCACGAGCGATGCATCCGACACCTCCGGCGGGGACCAACCGGGCGACGAGGTGGCCACCGAGACCCGCCAGGAGCGCACCGACCAACACGTCACGGTCCCGCTCACCGCCTCCCCGTGATCACCGAGTCCCACCGCTGGGCCATCACCGAGGTCCGCTACGATCCCGTTCCCACCGGCGACTCACCCGTTGACGCGGCGCCCATCTGCACCCCCCGACCTCCTGCCACCGACGGAGAACCTCCATGCACGCTCTGGTGACCGGTGCCGCCGGTTTCATCGGGTCGCACCTCACCGATTCGCTGCTGGCCGACGGCAACGACGTCACGGCGATCGATTCCTTCACGGACTACTACGACGTCCGGGTCAAGCGACGCAACGCGGCCGATCTCGTCGCCCACCCTCGCTGCACGTTCGTCGAGGCGGACCTCCTCGACGCCGATCTCGCTGCGCTCCTCGATCCCGTCGACGTCGTGTTCCACCAGGCCGGACAGCCAGGTGTCCGACACTCGTGGGGTGAGGGATTCTCGGTCTACAACGATCTCAACGTCCTCGCGACCCAACGCCTCCTCGAAGCCTGCCGATCGACGGTCATCCACCGGTTCGTGTACGCATCCAGCTCGTCGGTGTACGGAAACGCGGTGCGGTTCCCCAGCAGCGAGACCGATCTGCCCCAACCGATGAGCCCCTATGGCGTCACGAAGCTGGCGGGTGAGCATCTCTGCGCGCTCTACGCACGCCAATGGTCGCTCCCCGCCGTCGCGCTCCGGTACTTCACGGTGTACGGACCCCGACAACGACCCGACATGGCGTTCCATCGGCTGGCTCGCGCCGCCCTCACCGGCGAGACGTTCCCGCTCTACGGAACCGGCGACCAGATCCGCGACTTCACCTACGTCGCCGACATCGTCGAGGCCAACCGCCTCGCCGCGACGGTCGACCTGGAACCGGGCACGGTCCTGAACATCGCGGGCGGTGGCGCCGAGCGGCTCGGCGATCTCATCGACCTGGCCGGCGAGATCGCGGGCCAGGCCGTGGTCGTCGACCGTCAGCCGGTCGCTCCAGGTGACGTCACCCGGACGGGCGGCACCATCGATCGAGCGGTCGAGCTCCTGGGTTGGAAGCCGGTCACCGACGTGACCGACGGTCTCCGGGCGGAGATCGACTGGATGCGGGCCCTTCTCGGATGAGGCGGCCCGGTCGACGACGCACCCGGGTCGAGTCGCCGCCCCTCGAGCGGATGGTGAGCGTCATCACCAGGCTCGGCAACGGCGGATCCGAACGGCGGCTGCTCGACGTGCTCGACGCGATGCCCGAGGTGGAGCACATCATCCTCGTCGGCGAAGGATCGTCGTCCAGCCGGGTGGCCACGCTGGCCCAGGACCACGAGGTCCACGTGCTCGAGTCGCTCGTTCGCTCCGTCGACCCGATTCGGGATCTGCGAGCCTTCACCGAGCTCCATCGTCGGTTTCGGAGCCGACCCGTCGATGCGGTGTTCACCCATCAGTCCAAAGCCGGCCTGCTGGGCCGCATCGCCGGGCGCATCGCAGGAGTCGAGCGCATCTACCACTCGGCGTCGGGGGCCAACTTCGGCCCGGGGTTCGGACGCATCGAGAGCACCGCCTTCCGGATCGCGGAACGCACCACCGCACCGCTCGTCGACAGCTACTTCGCCGTCGGCGAGGACCTCGCCGCACGCCTGCGACGCAACGGGATCAGCGCCCGCAGGATCGAGATCGTCCGGTCCAGCCTGGACCTCGACGCCTACCGCGACACGACCGCGGCTGACCGCGCCCGGGCCCGCGCCGAGTTCGACCTCGACCCCGAGGCAGCGGTGGTCTGCGTCGTCGGGAGGCTCGACAACGGCAAGGGCGCGCTGCACGTCGTCGACGCCATCGAACGCATCCAAGCGCTGGTCCCCCATCGACAGGTCCGTGCGCTCGTCGCGGGCGAAGGTCCCCACAGCGCCATCATCGAGCAGCAACTCGCGAGCGATCCGGAGCTGCAAGACGCCGTGACCCTTCTCGGGCACACCGACCGGGTCGCGGCCGTGATGCAGGCGTCGGATCTGATCCTGTTGCTGAGCACGGCTGAGGGGCTTCCTCAGGTGCTCGTGCAGGCGGCGGCGGCGAACCTCCCGTTCGTCGCCTACGCCGTGGATGGCACCCAGGAGCTCCTCGCCATGGGCGCGCCCGGGACGACGGTGGCCGTCGGCGATCAGCCTGCACTCGAGGAGGCCGCTGCAGCTGCGTTGCGGTCACCGGGATCGCCTCGGACCCGGCTCCTCCCGGACGCGAGCCGCCCGGCCATCGACCTGTCCGGGTGGGACCCCGCCGAGGTTCGACACCGCTACCGGACGATCCTCGAACCAGGCGGGCCGAGCCGGTCGTCTCCGGGCGGCACGTCGCTCGACACCTCGCCACGCGACCAGCGTTCGCCGCACTAGCCTTGCCCACGGACCGGGTGGACGGTCGACCACGCCGGCCGCAATCCTCCGGCACTGCCACCACGACGTCCCCAGGACGAATCCGATCGCCGTGGGCAGAGGCCGCTCACCGAAGAAACCACCGAGGTGGAACCGTTCCAGCATGACGTTCTCGATCTGCATCCCGAACTACAACTACGACCAGTTCCTCGGTGCCACCATCGAGAGCGTGCTGGCGCAGCACCACGGGGATCTGGAGCTCCACATCTCCGACAACGCCAGCACCGACGCATCGGTCGACGTCGTCCGGTCGTTCGACGACCCTCGCATCAGCCTCTCGCAGAACCGTTGCAACGTCGGGTTCGCCGCCAACCTCGATCGAGCGGTCGCGGGGACGACCGGTGACCGGATCATCCTGCTCTCGTCGGACGACCTCATGGCCCCGACGGCCCTGGCCGTGTACGACGAGACCCTCCGAAACCTCGACAAGCCCGACAGCACCATCATCTCGGCCACCTGCCAGGTGATCGACGGGACGGGCGAGCCCATCGGCATGTTGGGCCCACCCACCTGGTGCTGGCAGAAGAAGGACGTCGACGGTGACCTGTCGCGGGCCATCGGCCGCATCGCCTACCGCCTGACACCCGAACAGGTGCTCGAGCGATCGCTGCGCCAGATGCGCAACCCGCTGTGGTTCGCTTCGACCTGCTACCCGCGCTCGCTCTACCGAGCCGTCGAGGGGTACCGGGGCCAGCACCTCATCGGACCCGACAAGGAGTTCCACTGGCGGCTCGTGGCCGCAGCCGACTCGGTGGTGTTCATCGATTCGCCCCTGTTCAGCTACCGGGTGCACTCCTCGAACCAGAACTCCCAGCAATCACGGGTCGGTGCGCTCAAGTTCCTCGTCGACCAGTACACGCTGTCGTTCAACACCGACCCCCAGGTCCGATCCACCGGGAACACCACCTCCGAGGAGCTGGCTCAGAGCTTCGTCCGTGAGGACATCGCCAAGCGGTCCGTCCTCGCGCTGGTGACGGGCGACCCGGTCCTGGCCCAACGAACCATCGCGTTCGGCATGGCGACCTACCCGAAGCTGATGTCGAGCGATCCGCTGGCGGTGGTGGCACGGGCCCTCGTGGCCGGACGTCTCGCCACCTCCCCCCTGCTGCGGCGCTTCGAACGCCGGGCCCGCTCGAGCATCCTGGCCCAGAGCGTCCTGGTGAAGGAAGGTAGTCCGGGTGTCCCCACCTGACCCTGACCCGGCCCAGCCCGACGCACGGTGATCCGAACCGCCATCTTCGACTTCGACGGAACCCTCGTGGACAGCATGCCGCTCCACTACGAGGCCTACCGGCGCGTGCTGGCCGACGAAGGCCTGTCCCTCACCGCATCGGCGTTCCACGCCGCGGTCGGCGGCACGGCTCGCGAGGTGATACCCCGACTGATCGGCGACCGGGACTGCTCGGTCTCGGTCGATGACCTGCACCGACGGAAGAAGGACGTCCTCGCGACGCTGCTCACCGACGCTCCGATCCGGGTGCTCGGAACGGCGGTGCTCCTCGATGTGCTGGCCGAGACCCACCGGCTCGCCATCGCGTCATCGGGATCACGGCCGGGCATCTCGGTCATGCTCGACCGCCTGGGCTGGACGGACCGGTTCGAGACCGTGGTGACCGGCGAGGACGTCGAACGGGGCAAGCCGGCCCCAGACCCCTACCTCCTGGCTGCCTCTCGGCTCGGGGTCGAACCTCGGACCTGTGTCGCGTTCGAGGACACCGACGACGGCGTCGCGTCCGCCGCTTCCGCAGGGATGCTGGTCTTCGACGTCCGAACTGCGGTCGCTCCCGTGGCCGACGACCTGAGCCCGACGGAGGCGACATGAGCCCGATCGATCCGGACGATCCGATCGTGGCGGACGCCCGGTCCTTCCGCGCCCTGTCGGGCCTGTCGGGCGTGGTGGTGTACCTCCTGACGCTCGACGGCGAACGGTGGTTCGTGCGCAAGGCGGCCACGGTCCCCGATCAGAGCCGCCGCCTCGAGGCCCAGGCGGCCAAGCAGACCCGTCTGGCCGAGGAGCCCCTCGCGTCCATCCGCACGCCGCGCATCATCGCTCGAGGTGAGGTCGACGGGCGGTTCTACTTCGACATGGACTACGTCCGCGGCGTGGATGGCGCGACCTTCCTGCGGCGAGCACGCTACGAGCAGGTGACCCGCTTCACCGACCAGTTGTGCGAGTACCTCGGCGCGGCATCGACCTCGCTCGTCGTGCCGAGTCACCCGGTGAGCCTGTTCGATGCACTGTTCGCCAAGGTCTGCTCGGTGTACTCCCAGACCGACCTCCTCGATACGGAGACGCTCGGTCGGGTGATGGTCATGCTCGACGAGGTGCGGCGCGCCGGACCGCTCACCCCGACGCTCTGCCACGGCGACCTCACGCTCGAGAACCTGATCGTCGACCCGGACGAGAACATCTGGGTCATCGACCTGCTCGACTCACCGGTCGAGCACTACTGGCAGGACGTGGCCAAGCTCCACCAGGACCTCACCGGGCACTGGTACCTGCGCCGGGCGTCGCGCATCTCCCGCGGCGTGCTCGACTTCGTCGGCGGGCGGATCCTCGACACGGCCGACACCCTCGACCCCCCCTACCGGCGGGTCCACCAGGCGATGCTCACCACGTCGTTCATCCGCATCCTTCCGTACACCCGGACCGACGAGGACACCCAGTTCGTGCTCGAGCGGATCGCGTACTTCACATCCGAGAGCTCATCGTCCGATGGAGCCCACCCAGGAGGCCAACCATGAAGGTGATCGTTCCGTGCTGCGGACGTTCGTCCCGGTACCCCAACCTGCCCCCGAAGTGGATGCTGCCGGGCCACGACGGGCGCCCGATGCTCACCCTGGCCGTCGCCGGCCTCGGCGTGGCGCCGAGCGACCTGGTCGTGGTCATCCTCGCGGAGCACGACAAGGAGTACCACGCGACCCAGGGCATCGAGGATGCGTTCGGCGCGCCGGTGCAGATGGTGGTGCTCGACGAACCG
>JBBSTY010000085.1:0-18259 GCA_038235385.1 Acidimicrobiales bacterium
GCACCATCCCGGCGACCCGATCGGGTCGCCGGAGCGCCGCGGCCAGGGCGATGGTGCCGCCGAAGCTGTTGGCGACGAGGTGCACGGGGCCATCGACCCCGACGGCGTCGAGCACGCCGATCAGGTCGTCGACCCCGTCCTCGATCCGGTAGCCGTCCATCGGCCGTTCGGTTCGGCCGTGGCCACGCAGGTCGTAGAGCACGCAGTCGGCGGTTCGGGCCACGATCGGGGCGATCGTGTAGAAGAAGCTCGACAGGTTGTCCATGATCAGCCCGTGGAGGAACACCACCGGCAGCCGGAACGCCGCGTACGGGTCGTCGGCCGGCGCATCGGGACCCGGGCCCATCTGGACGACGTTGAACCGGAGTCCGCCGATGTCGAGCTCAGCCACGGGCACCTCCTGGTCGGGAGGCGTCGGCGGGGACGGACAGCGACGCGGTGATGTGGTCGACCAGCTGGCCGACGCGCATGGCGATGATCTCGTCGACCTCCATGGTCGCGATCCATGCGGGGAAGTCGATGCCGTCGCCGTAGTGGACCTGGAGCGCCTCGCCGAGGGCGATGAACTCGATGCTCTCGATCTCGAGGTCGGCGTAGAAGGCGGTGTCCGCATCGATCTCGGCTTCGGACACGTAGTCCTCGCCGATGACCTCGGCGATCATGGTGCGCACGTCGGCGAGCACGCCGTCAGCGTGCACGGCCGCGGTCGGATCGTGGAAGGTCTGTCCAGGCAACGAGGTGGTCCTTTCGGTCGTCCGGCGCGTTTGGCCGGAGATCCGCGCCGCTCGGGCGCGTGGTGGTCGAGTGGGGTTCCGGTCCGATGAGCTCGGTGCGGACCGTGGTGGCGGGAACGTCGGCTCCCCTGATCGTGAGCAGGTCGGTGGCGCGGTCCCGGGCGCGGTCGAGGCCGCCGGGTGCCGGGTCGACGGTGGTCACCGAGATCGCCCCTCCGGCGGTGGTGAGCCGGGCCACACCGAGCCACTCGGTCGTGGCCAGGGCCACCCGTCGCCCGTCGGCGGCTCCCCCGTGCGCGATGACTGCGCCGGGGCCGTCGTCGCGGAGGGTGAGCTCAGCCGGGAACAGCGGGCCGTGACCCTCGTCCCAGAGGGCGTGGCGAACGGCGTCCTTGGCGGCGATGCGACCGAGCAGCCACAACCGCTGCGCTCGGGGGTTGAGCCCTTCGTAGGTCGTCCGCTCGGCCGCGGTCAGGTAGCGACGTGCCATGAGCTCGCGTGAGGCGGAGTCACGCCATCGCTCGGCGACGACCGCGACGCCGGACGGGCCGATCGCGGCGAGGAGGTGGTCCTCGGGCTGACGGAGCATGAGCCAGAGGTCCTCGTCGCTGTCGAAGCGGCGATCGACCCATCCGGCGATGCGGACGTTCACCACGCCGTCCCAGACCAGCTCGAGGTCGGCCCGCACCGTCCGATCGGTGACCTCGGTGATGCGGACCGTGGTCGTGACGAGCGCGCCGATCGGCGGCGGGGCGCCGAACCGTTCGATGGCGTCGATCGACTGCGGGAGGGCGAGGAAGTCCTGGTCGACGGTGGCGATGACCCACCAGCCGTAGAGCTGTCCAGCGTTGTCGAGGAACGCGCCCGGAGTCGGGAGGGACTCGATCACGCCGTCGACGCCGTCGTCGCCCAACGCGTCGATCGTGCGGACACCCTGGAAGGTCGGCCCGTGGAACATCCAGTGGTCCTCGTAGAGCGGGCCCGGGGCGACGGGGGAGGGTCGAGGCGCGGTGAGGGGACGCGCGGCGGGCCGGGGAGCGGGCGGTGTCGCCGCTGCGAGGCGGACGGTGGCGCGTGCGTAGCCGTCGATGGATGCCTCGACGTGGCCCGACGCCACGACCCTGGTGGTGACGGTGACCTCGACGGCCGGCGACGCCGGGAGCCAGCGCATGGCTCGGATGTTCTCGATGCGGGTGACGACCAACCCGGGCTGGCGTCGCCGGGCGGCATCGCCGAGCATCTCGACCATCGTGGTCATCGGCAGGACCGGGAATCGGTCCGACAGGTCCGTCCACCCGTCGGCCTGGCGGTAGAAGCAGTGGTCGATGAGCCAAGGGAACGTGTCGAGATCGACGCGGAGCACCTCGCGGGTCGAGGTCCCGGGAGGGTCGGCGGGGACGGGTGCGCCACCTGGTGCATCCTGGCGCTCGGGTGCGGTCGCCCGGCGAGAAGGACGCGCGGCACGCGCGTCGAGCACCTGACGACCGGCCGCCAGGCTCTCGGAGAGGAGCAGGTCGTGCTCGTCCTGGAGCGCCGAACCCACGCCTCGACGGTGCCCCGCCGCCGCTGGCTCCGGTGCCTCGGTCGTGCGCGTGGCGGCGGCATCGGTGTCGGAACCGAGGCGCAGGTCGAGCTCGCCGACGGTGCGGGTCGAGAGGCGGATGCTCGGCGTTGCGAGCGTGAGCCGCACGGTGGGCGCCGACGGTGCTCGACCGTGGTCCGGCCGGGCCGGCCGGAGGGGGCTTCCCGCGGCGAGCGGCGCTCGGAGCCGGTCGAGGTCGATGTCGACACCCTGGACCCAGAGCGCCGTGGCCGCCCGGGCCAACTGGTCCATGCCCGAGCGGGCCGCGGCGTGGGCCGAGACGCTCATCTGCTCCTCACCTCGGAGGGTGTCGTCCACGAAGGAGACGAGGCTGCCCACACCCAGTTGCACGAACGCCCGAACCCCGTCGTCGTGCATGGCCCGGACCAGCTCGCGGAAGCGCACCGGGAGGACCAGATGATCGGCGGCGAGGCGCCGCACGGCGTCGGGATCGGCTGGGTACGGCGAGCAGGTGGTGGCCGACCAGAGCGGGATCCGCGCCGGTTGCAGAGGCATGCGGTCCCAGTGGTGGCGGACGATGTCCAGGTACGGCTCGAAGGCGGGCGAGTGGAACCCGGACCGGAACGGGAGCTCCTGGGCGAAGATCTTGCGACCGGCGAGGCGCACCATGGCCTGGCTGATGGCGTCGGCGGGACCGCAGATCACCGACTGGTGCGGGCAGTTGTCGTGCGAGACGACCACGTCGTCGAGGTCGGCGATGACCTCGGACGCGACGTCGACGCCGCATCCGAGCGCGGCGAAGACGACGCCGGGAACCTCGAGGCTCCCGGGTTCGAGGTCGTCGAGGAAGCGGTCGGCGTCGGCGGCCGGTACGAGCTCGGCGGTGAACACACCGGTCCACTCGCCCAGGCTGTGCCCGGCGATGTCGTCGGGGACGACGCCCAGCTCGACGAGCGCGGTGTGGAGGATCCTCCCGACGGCGAAGATCCCTCGCCCCTGGGCCTCCAGCTCGGTGGCGCCCTCGGGGAGCGTCGCCACGTTCAGCCCGAACCACGCGGCCACGTCGGTGACGTCGGCGTCGAACGTCGGCTCCACGCCCGGCAGCAGGAACGCCACCCGGCCGCCGTCGGCGATCAGCCCCGACGGCTCGAACCAGATGTCGTTGCGCCCGCGCCACGGCCGACCCTTCTCCAGCAGCCGTGCGGCGAGATCGAGGCGCCGTTCGGTGGGGTCGACCACCGCGAGCCGGACGGGGCCGTCGCCGATGGGATCGGACCCCGCCCTGGCGTGCGGGTCCGAGCGCCACGCGGCCAGGTGCTCGGCCACGTCGGCAGCGTCGCGTCCCTGCACCAGGAGCGCGTCGAAGCGGAAGCGGCCGGACGGTTCGGAGGGTGCGGGGGGTCCGGTGGGGTCGGGTGGTGCGATCGGCTGGACGACCGTCGGGGTGGATGCGATCGACGGAGCGCTCGCCCGACTCCGATCGGAGCCGTGCTGCTCGATCACGATGTGGGCGTTGATCCCGCCGAAGCCGAACGCGTTCACGCCCGCCCGACGCCGACCGCTTCCGTCGGCCCACGGCTCGGCGCGGTCGAGGAGCCGGAACCGCGTGCCGGCGACATCGGGGTTGGGCTCATCGGCGTGCAGGGTCGGTGGGAGCACGCCGTGGTGCACCGCCAGGATGGCCTTGATCAGGCCTGCGGCGCCGGCGGCGGGCATCGCGTGGCCGATCATCGACTTCACCGATCCCAACACGGCGCGGCCCTCGGTGGCGACGCCGTCGTCGGACTTGCCGTAGACCCGCCGGAGGGTCTCGAGCTCGGCTCGGTCGCCCGCAGGCGTCGCCGTGCCGTGGCCCTCGATGAGGCCGATCGAGTCCGGATCGATGCCGGCATCCCGATACGCCCGTTCGAGGGCCAGGACCTGGCCGTCGACCCTCGGGCTCATGAGGGTCGCGTCGCGACCGTCGCTGGCCACGCCTGTGCCGGCGATGGTGGCGTAGATGCGGTGGCCGAGCCGCTCGGCATCCGCGAGACGTTCGAGCACGAGCACGCCGGTGCCCTCGGCCACCAGGATCCCGTCCGCTCCTCGGGCGAACGGTCGGATCTGGCCGGAACGGCTGAGCGCGCCCAGCTGGGAGAACACCGACCACAGGGTGACGTCGTGGCAGTGGTGGACGCCGCCGGCGAGCACGGCGTCGCATCGACCGGAACGCAACTCGCTGATGGCGGCATCGACGGCGATGAGCGAGCTCGCGCAGGCCGCGTCCATCGTGTACGCGGGGCCGCCGAGATCGAGTCGGTTGGCGATGCGCGAGGCGGCGAGGTTCGGCACGAGGCCGATGGCGGATTCGGGACGGAGCTCGCCGAGCTGCGCCGTGAAGGCGTCCTTGACCTCGAGCAACCGATCGTCGGCGACGTCGGGCAGCAGATCGCGAAGGGTGTCGACGAGTTGGTCGGCGGTGCGCACCCGTTGGTCGAGCCGGACGAGACCGGGTGTGAGGTACCCGCCGCGGCCGAGGATGACCCCGACCCGGTCGCGGGCCACGTCGTCGAGCCCGCCGGCGTCGTCGACGGCGGCTGCGGCCGTCCCGAGAGCCAGCAGCTGATCCGGCTCGGCGCCGTCCACGGCCACCGGCATGATGCCGAAGCGGCCGGGGTCGAAGTTCAGCGCCTCGCTCGGGACGAACCCACCCCGGTTGCACGCGAACCGGTCGACGCCGTTGCGGGTGTCGGCGGCGAAGTACCGGGGATCGATGCGGTCGGTCGGCGCGGAGGTGATCGCGTCGATGCCCGACTCGATGTTGCGCCAGAACGTGCCGACGTCGACCGCGCCGGGGTAGATGCACCCCAGCCCGATGACGGCGATGGTGGCGTCGGAGTCGGTCATCGCACTCGGGTCAGCTGGCGGAAGTGGCGGCGCAGCTCCGGTCCCAGCTCGGTCGGGATGGCGCCACGGTCGACGGTCGCGAAGGGCGACCCGGGCGTGTCGTAGGCGCCCTCCAGTCGGGCGATCCCGCGCAACGCGTGGAACGCCTGCCAGAACCTCACGCGGTCGGGATCGAGGTCCCGGCGTGCGTAGTAGCCCAGCTTGTAGGTGTTGAGGAGGGTGTTGCGGATCATCTTGATCGCCGTGCGTTCTGAGCGGTTCGGCGCGAAGAACGGTGCCGACCAGAACGCGACGAGGGTGAAGGCCACATCGAACGCGGGCTCGGCGAGCACCGCTCCGGACCAGTTGGCAACGGTCAGACCCTGCCCGGGCCCGCCGTGTTCCGGCCACGCCTCGGCCGGTGGTCCGAACACGGCCAGGGGCTGGTACCCGCCGTGGCAGAGCACCGGGGCTGCTGCGGTCGGGAGGTGGTCGGCGAGCCACCTCCACTCGGCGCGGTAGCGGTCTCGGTCGATGCGATCCAGTTCGTCCTCGGCGACGATCTCGGGCACGGCGCCCGACCCGGGGATGGCGTCGATCGGCAGGCGGTGGATGGCCTCGTGGTGGGCGGCGAAGCCGTCGAGGAGCTCGTTGGCGTGGTGCAGGTTGAAACCGATCAGATCTGGCAGCGGCACCGCGTCGATGGGATCGGTGATCAGGGCGCAGGTGATCGCGTCGGGTCCGGTGGACCCACGATCGAGCTCCACGATGCCCTGCACGGTCTCGGTGGCGAACCCGTGCGTGCGGTTGTGCTCGATCGCCGCGAGCTCACGTTCGAGGTCGGGGCGGGCGGTGCCGAGCCGGGCGACGAGAGCGGGAGGCGCCGCCGAGGTGCCGAGCGCGACCGCGGGCCCCGCATCGGAGGGTTCCACAGCCGGTTCGGGGTGGTCGTGGGCGAGCGGCAACCCGAAGATCCACGGCCCCCGACCGTGGGGTAGGGGTTGGGGCCGAGCGCTCGAAGCGACCGAGGCGCCCGTGAGCCGCGACACCGCGTCCGCCAGAGGTCGAGCCCACTCGTCGGCGGGCGGAGGCGCGACGACGACCTCGTCGTCGCTCGTCGGCTCCGCTCGGCGGCTCGGTTTCAGGAAGGAAGCCACGTGCACTCCGTTCGACCGTGATCGGTGACCGCCACGAGGTAGGTGTCGTCGCCGTGATCGACCTGCCCGGTGCGGACCCATCGACCGGCGACGTGAAGCCACTCGCCCGAGCGTCGCGCCACCTCGAAGTCCTTGGGGCGCCCGCGCAACCCGCGGCCGGTTGCCTTCGCCGCGGCCTCCTTGGCGGTCCAGAGCCGGGTCAGCCAGGTGTCCCGGTCGTCGCCCTCGACCGGCGCGAGATCGTGCTCCGCGGACGTCAGGGTGAGGCGCTCGAACCGGTGCGACCGTTCCTCGACGAGCTCGACATCGATGCCGAGGCCGCCGGTCACCGCCGCCCGCGCCGTCGAGGCGACCGCCACGGCGAGCGTCGCTCGGTGGGCGATCGACACGCGCAGGTTGCGCGCGGCCACCCGCGCGCCGCGCACCACGGCGTCGGGGCGACCGTGGCGATCGTTGATGATCTCGATGCGCGCCGCATCGATGCCGGTGAAGGCGTGGGACGAGAGGTGGGAGATGATCGCCCGCTTGGCCGCCACCCGGCCACGCACGAATCCCGGACGTCCACGAGCGCCCCGGGTCGCTCCGAGCTGGCGTTCGGCCGGTGTCAGCCAGGCCGACCCCAGTGGGTCGAGCGTGTCGTCCACCGCCATCGGCGCCAGGACCAGGTGCCCGTCCTCGCGGTCGTTCGTGGCTCGGGAGCGACGTCGACCGGTGATGTCGTCAGCGGCGGCGAGATCGCTCGGATCGGTGAGGTCGACGGCGCCGCGTCGCTCGATCGCGACGAGGTCGAGCGGGAGCCACCGGGGCTCGTCGGAGACCTGCGGAGGCGCGGTCACGGCGAGGTCGGTCACGGCGCGACCCCGGCGGGTGACGTCGACCACCGCTGCATCTCGGGAGCGAGGGCGCCGGGCTCGGCTCGCTGCACGATCACCTGGGCGGTTCGTTCCGGTGCATCCAGCTCGGCGAGCAGCACGGCGACACCGTCTTCAGGGTCGATGAGGCCGATTCCGCGCCGTTCGTACTCCCGCTCGAGCTCGGGCGACACCATGCCCGTCCCTGCCCACGGGCCCCAGTCGATGCTCAGGACCTGCCGCCGGGTGGTGAGCGTGGCGGCGACGGCCAACTCGTCGAGGGCAGCGTTCGCGGCGGCGTAGTCGATCTGGCCCCGGTTCCCGAACACGCCGCTCACGCTGCCGAACAGCACGAGCGCGGTGTCGTCACCCGTGTGGCCGAGCAGGGTGCGGGCGGCGTCGACCTTCGTGGCGAACACCCGATCGAAGCCGTCGGTGGTCTTGTCGCGCACGAAGCGGTCGTCGAGGACCCCGGCGCCGTGCACCACCAGGTCGAGACGACCGTGGCGCCTCTGGACCTGTTCGATCACCGCTCGGAGCGCAAGCGCGTCGCGCACGTCGGCCGCGTGGTAGGTGGTGGTCACCCCGATCTCGGCCAAGGTCGCGAGGGTCGATCGCACCTCGCGTGCTGCCAGCACCCGGGTGCACGCCGCCTCGATGTCCGCGGGCGTGGCGAGCTCGCCCGACGCCAGGAGGGCTCGGCGGAGCGCGGGGCGATCGGGCGCCGAGGCGAGCGACGGGTCTTCGGGGTCGGTCGGCAGCGGTGTGCGTCCGACCAG
Source organism: Acidimicrobiales bacterium (assembly GCA_038235385.1). Lineage (GTDB taxonomy): Bacteria > Actinomycetota > Acidimicrobiia > Acidimicrobiales > Acidimicrobilacustridaceae > JBBSTY01. The sequence continues at coordinate 7,930 of JBBSTY010000085.1, forward strand.
CTCGATCCGGCATCGGTGACGACGGGCCAGCGCGATCGCCGCCCTGGCCGTGATGCCCCGAGCGCCACCCGTGAGCATCACCACCGAGTCCCGATCGAGTGGGATCCGAGCGCCGATGTCGGCAGGTGACCCGGTGGGATCGAGGTGGTCGGCGGTCACGATCCGGGTCGTGCGCTGCGGCCCGTCGTAACCCACCTCGACGGGACCGTCGCGGTCGCTGAGCTCGGCGAGCACGCACGCGGCGTGCGCGGCGGGATCCGCATTCGGGTCGAGGTCGACCGCATGGACGGCCAGCCCGTCGATCTCCCGTGCGAGCGTCTTGGCCATGGCGCCGAGCCCGAGCCCGACCGGTCCGAGCGACGGCGTGAACGAACCGCCTCCCGTGGTCACCGTGAGCAGCGTCGTGGTGCCGGCCAGGACGGCGGGTTGCCACCACGGGAACGCCGAACGGGCGTCGAAGTCCGATGGCCGGTCGGACGCATCGGGGTGGAGCGGTCGGAGCCAGACGAGGGTGTCCGCGGTTGCGAGGAGGCTCCGCTCCGCAGCATCGGGTGGCGAGGTGGCCGCGACGACCACGGCGGTGCCGCCGAGACCGGTGAGGTGATCGGCCACGAGCGGCGCGACCCCACGCGAGTCGTCGACGATGACGATGGTGCGACCGTCGAACCGCTGGTGTCCGGCCACGGGTGGGTCGAGATCGATGACCTGCCAGGTGTGGCGCACCGCTCGCTCGGGAACGTCGGGACGCCCGTCGGATGGTTGCGACGCGGTGTCGCGGACGTCGATCGTCGTGGGTCCGTGGCTGGCGACGACGGTGGCACCTCCGTCGTCGAGGTCGTCGATCCAGGTCACGATCTCCCGCAGCGACTTGAGCTGCGCGAGCTCCTCGACCATCGCGTCGTCGACGCCGTCGCCGCCCACGGCATCGAGCCCGATCCGCTCGGCGAGCTCGCCGATGATCTCGATCCGCTTGATCGAGTCGATCGACAGGTCGGCCTCGAGGTCGAGCTCGGGATCGAGCATGTCGGTGGGGTAGCCGGTGCGGTCCGCGACGATCTGCAGCACGACGGCGAGGAGCTGCTCACCCCGGACCCGTTGCGTCGGCGGCGTCGCCTGGTCGGCGCCATCCGTGCGGGAGGCTTCGGTGACCTCGAGGGGGGCGACCGAGGAGCCGCCGGTGCCGGCGACCGTCGAACGTCCGGATCCGCTGGCCGGCCCGACGGTCGAGACGCCGACCGAGTCGTCCGACGCGCCCAGGTAGCGCAGCATCACGTCGCGCTCGGCGGCGACGACCTCGCGGATGCCGCGCAGGTACTCGAGGACGGTCGCGTCGCGATCGGTGTGAGCCGACCCGATCGATCCGAGCGCCGGCAGCTCGTTGGCCGGTTGGAGCGACCCGGCGACGACGTCGCCGGCCGCCGTGCGCGCCAGGTGGCCGTCGAGCGTCCATCCCGGCGCTCGGATCGGGAGGTCCGCGAGGCGCACCGGCCGGGTTCGACCGTCCACGAGCACTGCGGTGTCGATGTCGACACCGATCACCGCGAGCTCGGCGAGCGCCAGGAGGAACCGTCGGATGCCGGACTCGCCGCTGACGTCGCATGCGATGGCCCGATGGGGTCGGTCGCCGAGGATCTTGGCGATGAGCTGGGTGAGGACACGACCCGGACCCGCCTCCACGAAGACCCGGCCGCCGTCGGCGTACATCGCTTCGACCTCCTCGACGAACCGGACCGAAGCGGTCACCTGGGTCTGGAGCACCTGGCGGATCGCATCGGGCTCGGTGGGGTAGGGGGCGGCGGTGGTGTTGGCGTAGACCGGGATGCGGGGTGCTCGTACCTCGGCGGCGGCGAGGGGCGGCGCGAGGAGGTCCGGCGCGTCGGCGAGCAGCGGACTGTGGAACGCGCACGCGACGTTGAGTGCCTTCGCGGCGGTGCCACCGGCCTCGAGCTCGGCGACCAGGGCATCGACGGCCTCGGCGGACCCCGAGACGACGACCTGGTTCGGGCTGTTGTGGTTGGCGACGACGATGCCGTCACGACCTTCCACGAGGGCTGCGACCTGCTCGATCGTCGCACTGATGGCCGCCATGGTGCCGGCGTCGTCGCCTCGGCGGGCGGCCGCGGTGGTGATGGCCTCGCCACGGGCCCTGCTGAGGTCGATCAGCGTGGCGGGATCGAACACGCCGGCGCTGGCGAGGGCGACCAGCTCGCCGTAGCTGTGGCCAGCGGTCATGTCCGGGTGCACACCGGCATCGGTGAGCAGTCGGGTCATGGCGAGTCCGCAGAGACCGAGGACCGGCTGGGCGACCCGGGTGTCGGTCAGGGCCGCGGTCCGCGCCGAGCGCTCCGAAGCACCGAACGATGCCGGCGGGAACAGCGTGCCGAGCCACGGCTCGGCGAGGCCGAGCAGGTTCCGCAGGTGGGGGAAGGCGACGAAGAGGTCGCCGAGCATCCCGGTGCGTTGACTGCCCTGGCCGGGGTGCACGAACGCCAGGCGAGCCGGTGCGTCCCCGTCCAACGCGATCTCGGGAGCGACGTCGGCGCGCAGGAAGACGCCGTCGCGTCGCCCGGTGCCGCCGCGCGCGGCGACGAGCTTGTCCGCGAGGTCGTCGATGTCGACCGCAACCAGCGCCACCTGCACCGGCCCGTGGCCTTCGGCGCCGACCGTCGCCGCGAGGTCGCGCAGGCGATGTCGTTCGCGTCGTGGATCGGTGGCGACGATCGTTTCGACGAGATCGGCCAGCTGCTCGAGGCGCCGGGTCGCCGAGTCCGTGTCGGGGGCGCGGATCACGAACAGCTCGGCCGGCCACTGCTCGACCCCGTGCGCCGGCCCGTCGTCTCCGGTGTAGGACGAGAGGACCGCGTGGAAGTTGGAGCCACCGAAGCCGAACGCGCTGACCCCGGCGAGACGTTCGGCGGCCACCCATGGTTGCGGTTGGTCGACGAACCGGAACGGGCTCGTGTCGGCGTCGTACGCGGCGTTGGGATCGGTGAGGTTGCCGGTGGGCGGCAGCACGCCGTGGTAGAGCGCCCGTGTCGTCTTGATCAGCCCGGCGAGGCCGGCCGCGCACTTCGTGTGGCCGATCTGGGACTTCACCGACCCGAGCACGCATCCGCCCACCTGGGCGCCGTGTGCCTCGAAGACCTCGGTGAGCGTGGCCAGCTCGGTCCTGTCGCCCACCACCGTGCCCGTCCCGTGCGCTTCGATGAGCCCGACATCGGCCGGAGATCGACGGGCCTGTGCGTACGCCCGCTCGAGGGCACGCTGTTGGCCCTCCTTGCGAGGCGCGGTCAGGCCGAGGTGGCGGCCGTCGCTCGAGCCGGCGATGGCGTCGATCACGGCGTAGATGCGGTCGCCGTCGCGCTCGGCATCGATCCGTCGCTTGAGCACGACGCAGGCGATGCCCTCACCCAGCGCGATGCCGTCGGCCGACGCATCGAAGGTCCGGCACTGTCCGGTCGGGGAGAGGGCGTGCACCGATGAGAAGAGCAGGAAGTCGTTGAGGCCGTTGTGGACGTCGGCGCCGCCGCAGAGGATCAGGTCGCTGTTGCCCATGCGCAGCTCCTTGCATGCTGCGTCGAGCGCGGCGAGCGATGCGGCGCATGCCGCGTCGACGGTGAAGTTCACGCCACCGAGGTCGAGGCGGTTGGCGATTCGGCCGGCGATGACGTTCGTGAGCACACCGGGGAACGAGTCCTCGGTGAGGGTCGGGAGGAAGTCGTCGAGCTCGGGTGGTAGCTCGCCCAGGAGCTGGGGGAGCATGGCGCGCAGCCCGTACGCTCCGGAGAGGTCGTTGCCGTTCTCGGCACCGAACACCACCGATGCCCGCGACCGATCGAACTCGCGATCGGTGTACCCGGCATCGGCCAGCGCCCGGGCGGCGACCTCGAGGCTCAGCAGCTGGACGGGCTCGACCGCCGCCAGTGACGCCGGTGGGATGCCGTAGGCCAGCGGGTCGAAGCCGATGGCCGAGAGGAACCCGCCCCACTTGGACGGTGTCTTGCGCCCGGCTCCGACGGTGGTGGCCTCGGGGTCGAAGTAGAGGTCGGTGTCCCATCGTTCCGGGGGGACCTCGGTGATCGCGTTGGCACCGGCGAGGACCATGGACCAGAGCTCGTCGGCGCCGACCGCTCCGGGGAAGAACGAGGACATGCCGATGATGGCGATGTCGAGCGGCGGTGGCGCCCGGTCGGGCTCGCGGATCGAGAGGTGGGTGGACCGGCTCAGGTCGCTGATCCGGCGGGTGGCGCCGTCGCTGACGTCCTGGTGGAGATCGGCGACGGTGATGACCTCGTCTCGGAGCGACGCGACCTGGCCGATCATGTACATCCCGTCGCGACGCTGGGTCTGCTCGTCGACGTGGACGAGGTCGCCATCTCGCCGAACGAGGCCCTTGCTCGCCACGCGGAGGCGGCCGAGGTTGAGGGTCTCGAGCTCGGCCCACATCTGCTTCGGGTCGACACCGTCGGCCTCGAGCGTCGCCTTCGCATCGCGGAACGCCCGCACGTAGTCGGTCTCCACGCAACGGGTGGCATGGCCGGGCGAGGTCTCGAGCAACACCGTGCGGTCGCACGTCAGCGCGGCGTCCTGGAAGGCCGGGGCGATCGCTCCGCTGGTGACGGCCTCCTCGGTGAAGAGGTACGCGGTTCCCATCAGCACCCCCAGGTGAGCGCCGCTGGCGGCAAGGGGGGCGGCCGCTGCAGCAACCGCCGCGGCGGATCGTGCATCGTGCACACCGCCGGCGAAGAGCACGTGCAGGTTCTCCGGGTCGGGCACCTGGAGCAACCGTTCGATCTGGGTGTCCCAGAGGGCGAGACTCCCGCGGGGTCCGACGTGACCCCCGCACTCGCGCCCTTCGAACACGAAGCGGCGGGCGCCGTCCTTGACGAACCGGTCGAGCAGGCCGGGTGACGGGACGTGCAGGTAGGTGGCGATGCCGACCTCCTCGAGCGACGCCGTCTGGGAGGGCCGCCCTCCGGCGATGAGCGCCACCGGCGGTCGGACGTCGCGGACCACCGCCAGCTGCTCCTCCCGGAGCTCGGGCGGCACGAACCCCAGGACACCGACGCCCCAGGGCCGATCGCCGAGCAGATCGGCGGTCTCGTGCAGGAGCGTCTCGACCTCGCGTCCCGGGAGCAACGAGAGCGCCAGGAAGGCGAGCCCGCCGGCCTCGGCCACCGACGAGGCGAGCTCGGCACGGTCGCTGACGCGGGTCATGGGGCCCTGAGCGATCGGGTAGCGGATGCCGTGGCTGGCCGCGATCCCGTTCCCGGCGGCGAGCGGCCGGGTGGCGTCGGCGGTCGCGAGGTGATCGACGATGGCGTTGCGAACGAGCGCGACCACGCCACCGGCGGTCTTGCCGCGAGCCGAGAGATCGGCAGCCAGCGACGCGTCCTGACCGACCGGCACGAGGTCGCGGCCGATGTCGGGGCCGAGCTCGGCACGAACGCGTTCGGGGTCGTCGTCGGTGGGGCGGCCCGCAACCGCCAGATCGGGGCGCGTGTAGACGCGATGACCGGCGACGAGGCGCGTCTCGCTGCCGTCCATGGCTTCGATCGCCGCCCGGGTGGCGGGGGGGAGCTGGCTTTCGCGCACGAGCGCCAACTGGCTGTCGAGGACGACCCCGCACGCGCCCACGGCGATCGCGGCGGCGGCGCTGTGGCAGCCGATGCCGCCACGGGCCCAGACAGGGACACCGAGGTCGACGACCTGTTGCAGCAGGACGAAGCTCTCGGTGGCGCCCACCCGACCGCCGCTCTCGCAACCCTTGGCGACCAGTCCGCTCGCGCCGCCGGCGACGGCGAGACGGGCGTCCTCTCGGGAGGTGACCTCGACGATCACGCGGCGATCGCCCCAGAGGCCGATGAGCGCGGCGAGGTCCGTGTCGGGATGATCGGATGCGGCGAGCACGATCGTCGTGACGGCGGGGTCGAGCTCGTCGATCGCACCGGGTCCTCGTGCCGCGAGGGGGGGACCCGGACGGATGCCGAACGGTTCGCCGGTCCGCGCCGTGATGGATCCGACGACGCCGTGCAGGTGCTCCTCCCCGGCGATGTCGATCACGCCGAGCGCGCCCGCTCGGGCGAGCGCGATCACCAGCGCGGTGGATGGGACGGTCGCTCTCGGGTCGGCGACGAGGCTGGTGCCGATGATGAGATCGCGGGGATCAGCGCTCACGATGGTCGCTCCTCAGAAGGTCTGGACGTCGGCGATAAGGTTCGGACAGGGGAATCAGACGGCGCTGACCCGCGGCGAGGGAGCGGGCCAGCGGACCGATGGGAGGGCGACGACCCGTGAGCGAATCGGATTCGGCCAAGCGGGAACGTCTCCGCAAGGGGCGCACGCTGGCCCAGCGTCGTTGGGAGCGTCGTGAGGCGCTGCTCGATGTCGCGCTCGAGCTGTTCGGGACGAAGGGCTACGCCGCGACGTCGGTGGAGGAGCTCTGCCGCACCGCCTACGTGAGCACGCGGAACTTCTACGAGGAGTTCGACAACCGCGAGGCGGTGCTCTTCGCGCTCGGCGACCGCTTGGTGGGCGAGGCGTACCAGGCCATGGTCGAGGTCGTGGTCGACGACGGCGCCGATCGCCTCGCCCGTGAGGCGCGAGCCCGCGTGAGCGCGCTCGCCCACGCCCTGCTCGACGACCCGCGGCGGGCGCGCATCGCCTTCATCGAGACCCTCGGGGTGAGCCCGGTCCAAGAGGCGCGTCGACGGAACGCGCACTGGCTCTTCGCGCAGTACTTCGCCGCGCTGGTCCGAGCGGACTTCAACTCCGAGCGGTTCGGGCACCGCGAGGAGGACATCTACGCCATCGCGCTCGTCGGCGCGGTCAACGAGATCCTGTCCGATTGGGTGCTGCGCACCGAGAAGCCGCCGCTCGACGACCTCATGGACCCGATCGTCGACGTGATCTTGATGATGGGCGACCGCTTGCGGGGTGTGGGAGCTCCCGCGTCGGGCCGCCCGGTCTGAGGGCACGACCCACCGACGTCGGTGCGCTCGGCTCGGGTCGCGTCGGCGATGGCCCGCGCGGCGGTGACCTGGATCCATCGTGCGACGACCATCCCCACTTCGTCGTTGGCGGCACCCCGGCGCGGACGCCTCCCCTGATGCGGGAGCAGGTCCGACGGACGGTGCCACGGCCACCGTCCGTGACCGCAGCGGTCAGTCTGCCACTCCCAGCTGTCATTGAAAAGGGTTCTTTTTCTTGTCCTGCGTTCTTTCCACATGACTGAAGAGACCCGTTTGCGGGGGACCTTGCGTGCCCAAACGGGGGTGCCGGGTCCCGCCGCCGGTGGCTCGACGTCGAGCTCCGGACACGGGTGAACCCACGTAGAGTGACGGAGTCACCGCGAAGTGCTATTTTCGCGCGCCGGCGCAGGTTGGGCCGAGCGCGTGGGCCGGTGGGCGCCGCCGGGTCGTGCGGAGAGACCCGGCGAACCCCGATCGGTCGCGCTAGAGCGTCATCCAGACCTGGGCGAGGGGGTGGGAGCCCTGGCGCATGTCGAGCCCGGGGGATCCGTCGGGCAGGAACCATCGGGTGAGGTTCACCACGCGGTCGGAGGCGACCCGGGAGATGCGCAGGTGGACGAGCCAGATGTACGGCGCGTCGGCGGCGAGGCGCTGCTGCACGATCGCCATCTGCTCCTTCTGGACCGTCGGGTCCGGCGATGCAGACCCGATGTCGAGCGCCTCGCCGATCAGCGGGTCGTTGTTGCGAGCGAAGTTCAAGGTGAAGGCAGGTGGCGGCACGGCGAGCTTGGGGCTCCACCACACACCGTCGGCGTAGGGGTTGGGTGCGTCGAACTGCCCCCACATCGTCGCCTGGTAGTCGCCGCTGATCGCCGAGATGATGTTGGCCGATGCGGGCTGGAGCTCGACGGTGGCGGTGATGCCCACGGCGGCCCACTGCTCCCGCAGGAGTTGGGCGCCGATGCGGGTCTCGACGTCGTCGGCGCCGATCAGCTTGAACGCGAACTCCCCGTTGTTCCTCGACTTCACCGAGTCGACGAGCTGCTTCGCCTTCCCCGGGTCGTACTGCGGGTAGTCCGCGGGGCTGAACCACGGAGAGCTCGGTGCGATCGGCCCGTTCGCGACCTCGTGGAAGCCGCTGTGCACCGCATCGGAGAACGCCTGCTTGTCGGTGGCGTAGGCGAGGGCCTGGCGGGCCTCGAGGTCGGTGAAGGGGGCCGCCATGGTGTTGAGCTGCACCATGGTGTCGCGCGACTCGGACTTGGAGTCGGAGATGACCTGGACGTCGAGCGACCCGTTCTGGAACTCCTGGAGCTGTTCGCCCGAGTACGTCTGGATGACGTCGACGTTGCCCTGGCGCAGGGCCAGGGCCCGGGCGCTCTCGTCGACGATGACCTTGAACTCGATCTCGTCGAGGTAGGGGAGCTGGACGTCGTCGCCGTCGCGCTGCCAGTAGTTCGGGTTCTTGCGGACCTTCAACGAGTCACCGATCTTCCACGACTCGAAGGTGAAGGGCCCGGTGCCGATCGGGTGCAGGCTGTCGTTGCTCTCGAGCCAGTCGGGATCGGCGACCACGCCGAGCTGGGTGGCCATGGCGATCGGGTAGTTGGCGTAGGGGTGCGCCAGGGAGATCTTGAACGAGAGATCGTCGATGGCGTCGATGCTGGTGACCCCGGAGTAGACGTAGGCCGGACCGGTGATCAACGAGCTGGCGAGGTACCTCTGGTTGCGCACCACGACCTCGGCCGTGAGCGGCTTGCCGTTGTGCAGTTGCACGCCCGGTCGGAGTCGGAAGGTCCACTCGGTGAAGTCGTCGTTCGGGGTGTACGACTCGGCCAGGTACGGCTTGACGACCGAGTTCTCGTCGTACGCGGTGAGCGTGTCGAAGATCGCCTGGGTGACCTGGAGCCCTGCGGGGGACCACTGGTTGGTGGCCGGGTTCCACCCGTTGGTCTCCGAGTACAACCCGTAGGCGAGCTTGCCGCCGACCGCCGGCTTCTCGCTGGAATCGACGACGCCCTTGTTCGAGCGGTCCGCGTTGGTGACCGGTGCATCCGACGCGGTGCCGTCACCGGAACCGCATGCCACACCGCTGAGACCGACCGCGGCCGTGATCGCCATGGCCACCAGCAGCCCGCGCCGTCGGCGCCGGCCCGGTTCGAGCGGACCACCACGGTGGCCGCCCGGTTCGCCGACGGTGGTGGTGGAGTTCGAGATGTGCACGAGGCCATCCTTTGGAGCCGCGGCTCCCGTTGCTTGCGAAACTCGCCGGTTCCGTTTGATCGACCTGTCCCTCCATCGGCACCTGACGCCGCGATGGTGACGCTTGGAACGCCACAATCTGCATCGCCACCGCAAATTGGGCCGTTCGGCCCCCCGGAAGCGCCTCGGCGGCAGGCCGAGCACGTGCTCACCGACCGCCGGTGGGCGGGACCGCCACGAAGCGCGGTGGCAGAACCGCAACGGGTCACATCGCCGTGTGGATGATGCGCTCCTTGAGCGAGGTGTAGGGCGGGTAGAGGAGCTTCACGTCGGGTCGCTGCGGCTTGACCAGGACGGACTTGTGATGACTGAAGGCGTCGAAGCCGAACTTCCCGTGGTAGCTCCCCGTGCCCGATGGGCCCACGCCGCCGAAGGGCATCGCCGGCGTGTTGATGTGGAGGATCGTGTGGTTCACGCACGCGCCGCCCGAACTGGTGCGCTCGAGCACGTGGTCGGCGGTCGCACCGGACCCGGTGAACACGTACAGGGCCAGCGGCTTGGGTCGGTCGTTCACGAAGTCGATCGCGTCGTCGATGCTGTCCACCGAGACGACCGGCAGCAGGGGACCGAAGATCTCCTCCTGCATGATCGGGGCGTCGAGGTCGGGGTCGACGATGATCGTGGGGCTGATGTATCGCGTCGCCGCGTCCGTCTCCCCACCCGTGGCGACGGTTCCCCCCGAGGATGCGAGCAAACCGGTGAGTCGGTCGAAGTGGCGGTCGTTGACGATGCGACCGAAGTCCGGGCTCGACGCCGGCCTCGGACCGAGGAACTCGCCCACCGCGTCGGCCATGGCGTCGACCAGTGCGTCGCGGACCGACGCCTCGACCAGCACGTAATCCGGGGCGATGCAGGTCTGGGCCGCGTTCAGGTGCTTGCCCCACATGATGCGTCGAGCCGCGATCTCGAGATCGGCATCGGCGGCGACGATCGTGGGGCTCTTGCCGCCGAGCTCCAACGTGACCGGGGTGAGGTGCTGAGCGGCGGCCTGCATCACGACACGCCCGACGTTGGTCGAGCCGGTGAAGAAGATGTGGTCGAACGGGACCTCGAGCAGTGCGGTGGTCTCGGCGACGCCGCCCTCGACCACGATGACC
>JBBSTY010000086.1:0-18222 GCA_038235385.1 Acidimicrobiales bacterium
CCGCCACCACGCGGTCGCCGACGGCGAGGCCGGCGCCCGCTCCGAGGTCGATGGCCAACGCGATCAGGTCGCCGTGCGCGGCCCCCAGCAGGTGGATCGGGTCGGCGACGGGCTCCGGTGGTGCCACCCCGGCACTTTGCCACGACCCGACGAACCGGGCGCGCGCGGAACCGCCGACCGGGGCCGACGGTCCGGTGGGCGGACCGTCGGCCGAGGTCGGCGGCCGAGGGAGAACGAGCGTGCGATGCGTCAGGAGGGGAGCATCACGGCATCGATCACATGGATCACGCCGTTCGACGTCACGATGTCGGTCTTGACCACGTTGACGGTGTTGCCCGAGCCATCGGTGAGCGTCACGGATCCGTCGGTGGTGACGTTCACGGTGAAGGTCGCGCCGTTGACCGTCTCGACGGCGGTCCCGTCGAGCCCGGCCACGTCGGCGGCCATGACCTCACCGGGGACGACGTGGTAGGTGAGGATCTTGGCGAGATCGCCGGTGGGGTCGGCGAGGAGCGTGTCGAGCGTGCCGGCGGGCAGCGCCGCGAACGCCTCGTCAGTGGGTGCGAACACGGTGAAGGGACCTTCGCCACGAAGCGTGTCCTCGAGACCGGCCGCCTGGACGGCGGCGACGAGGGTGGTGAAGTCTCCGGCGGCGATGGCGGTGTCGACGATGTCCTTCTCGTTCTTGACCATGGTGCCTCCCGTGGTCCCACCGGTCGACGGGGCGACGGTGGTGGCCGAAGCCGCAGCGGTCGACGTCGTCGTGGCCGTGTCGCTGTCGCTCGAGCAGGCGCCCAGCGTGAGCACCAGGGCGACGGCGGCGGCCGCAGCGGTCGAGACGCGAGCAGTTTTCGAGATCATGGAACGTGGCTCCTCTGGAGGTTGGCTTGTCATGAGGAGCATTCGCCCGCCGACCCCGGATCGGTTGCACCGATCTCGATGAAACGTCGCCGGTCCTGAGATGAGGTGCGGCGGCACCGAGGTGGTGGTGCCGGGATGGCGTGGGTTCGGAGTCGTCGGACCGACCCGCCGACGACCGGGGCCGGTGCGGATACCGTGGGCCGGTCTCATCTCGAAGGGGAGGGCGCTCCGATGCGCGTCGTGGGGATCGATCACGTGCAACTCGCCATGCCCGGCGGTCGAGAGGCCGAGGCGGTCGCGTTCTACGAGGGCCTGCTCGGGATCCCGCACCGCCCCAAACCGGAGCCGCTCGCGTCGCGGGGAGGGTGTTGGTTCGAGTCCGACCAGCCCGGTGGACGCACCGTCCGGGTCCACCTCGGCGTCGACCACGACTTCCGCCCGGCCGGCAAGGCCCACCCCGCGCTCGTCGTCGACGGCTTGGACGAGCTCGTCGCCCATCTGCGGGGCGAGGGGGTCGCCGTGACCGACGGCGATCCGCCTGACGAGCAGGTCTACGTCCACGACCCGTTCGGCAACCGCATCGAGCTCGTGACGCCCCGAGGTGACCGGTGACCGACCAGGTCTTCGTCCTCGGGTGCGAGCGTTCGGGCACCACCGCGCTGGCGCTCACCCTGGCGTCGCACTTCGGCGTGGTCATGGGGATGGAGCGGTACCGGGGCCTGTACCGCGACGCGGTGAAGCGGGCCGACGCGTCCGAGCTCGGACCGCACCTGTTCACCGAGGACCGGTTCTTTGCGTTCGATCCGGTCGAGACCCGCCACATCCCGCCCGAGACCCGGTTCACCGCCATGTACGAGGCGGCGGAGGTCCGCTTCGGCACCGACTACCTGCGGTGGGTGGGCGACAAGGTGTTCCCGGCCGATCCGTGGCTCTACCTGGCGCTCGCCGACCGGTTCCCCCGTGCCCGCTTCCTGGTGATCTGGCGTGACCCGATCCGGGTGGCCAACTCGTTCGAGCTGCGCGCCCGCAACCCCGACGACGTCCACTGGCCCGAGTCGAACGGCTACACGGTCGGTGTCGAGCACTGGAACCGTGCGGTCGACGCCGCCGTTGCGTTGGCGGCCGAGGCCGGCGACGGTCGTCTGCTGACCGTGCGGGCCGAAGAGCTCTTCGGCCCGTCGATCGATGGCTGTCGGGCCTGCACCGCGTTCCTCGACCTCGAACCCTGGGATGGGACCGATCGGGCCTGGGCGGATCACCGCGACACCTGGACCGAGCTCCAGGCCACCGATCTCGTCCTCGATGCCGACCAGCAGGACGAGGTCGCAGCGGTGACCGCGAGCGCGTTCGGTCGCATGGCCGACCTCGACGAGTGCGTCGGCCTGAGGGCTCGGTCCCGGTAGCTCCGGTCCGACTCCGTCCGGTCAGCCGTCCACGAGCTCATGGCGTCGCCGGACGTCTGGTCAGGCGGACCCGAAGGCATCGAGGAGTCGACGGGCGGCTGCGGTGGGCGACGTGGAGCCGGCGGCCACGGCCTCCTCGAGCGGGCCGAGCAGCTCACGGACCCTCGGATCGGCCCGGAACAGCCCGACGAGGTCGTCGCGGACCTCCGACCACATCCACGCCGTGGCCTGGGCGGCCCGGGCGCGTTCGAGCGAGCCGTCGGCGCCGACCGCCGCCCGGAACTCCTCGACCGCCTGCCACACCTCGTCGATGCCGGCGCCGGTGAGCGCCGAGCATCGCAGCGCCCGTGCCGTCCACCCGGGCCACTTGGGGCGCATGAGGTGGAGGGCGTTGGCGTAGTCGCCGGCGGTGCGACCTGCGGCCGCGGCGAGATCGCCGTCGGCCTTGTTGACCACGACGAGGTCGGCGAGCTCCATGATCCCGCGCTTGATGCCCTGGAGCTCGTCCCCGCCGCCGGGGCTGACGAGCAGGATGAACAGGTCGACCATGTCGGCCACCGCGATCTCGGACTGGCCGACGCCGATCGTCTCGACGATCACCACGTCGAAGCCGAAGGCCTCGCACAGCAGCATGGCTTCCCGGGTCCGACGGGCGACGCCGCCGAGCTGGCCGCCGCCGGGTGTGGGTCGGATGAACGCGTCGGGGTGGCGGCCGAGCTCCTCCATGCGGGTCTTGTCGCCGAGGATCGAGCCGCCGGTGCGCGACGACGACGGATCGACGGCGAGCACGGCCACCCGGTGGTCCTGATCGATGAGGTGGAGCCCGAACGATTCGATGAAGGTGGACTTGCCGACCCCTGGGGGGCCGCTGATGCCGATGCGCACCGCCCCGCCGCTCTGGCCGAGCAGGTCGTCGAGCAGCTGCACCGCCTCGGCGCGGTGGTCGTCGCGCGTGGACTCGACGAGCGTGATGGCGCGTGCCAGGGCTCGGCGGTCCCCCCGACGGATCCCGTCGACGAGCGCGGTCGCGGTGCTGGTGGTCATGGCCGGACGACGACGAGGGCCGGCCCGCTCACGCGGCTCGGCGGCGGGCCCGGATGAGCTCGAGCACCTCTCGCGCCGCCTCGGGGATGTTGGTGCCGGGCCCGAAGATCGCTGCTGCCCCCGCGCCGCGGAGGGTGTCGTAGTCCTGCGGCGGGACGACACCGCCGACGACCACGAGGACATCGGACGCACCGGCGGCTTCGAGCTCGGCGATCAGCTGGGGGACCAGGGTCTTGTGCCCGGCGGCCTGGCTCGACACGCCCACCACGTGCACGTCGTTCTCGACGGCGTCACGAGCCGCTTCGGCGGGGGTCTGGAAGAGCGGGCCGACGTCGACATCGAAGCCGAGGTCGGCGAAGGCGGTGGCGATCACCTTGGCACCGCGGTCGTGGCCGTCCTGGCCGAGCTTGGCCACGAGCATCCGGGGCCGGCGACCTTCCTCGGCGGCGAACGCCTCGATCGCCGACTGGATCGCCGCGAACCCCTCGTCGCCCTCGTAGGCGTGCCCGTACACGCCGCTGATGCTACGGATCTCGGCCCGGTGGCGCCCGAACACCGACTCCATGGCATCGGAGATCTCGCCGACGGTCGCTCGCGCCCGGGCGGCATCGACGGCGAGGGCCAAGAGGTTGCCGTCGCCGCGGGCGCCGGCGGTGAGCGCCTCGAGCGCCGCGGTGCACGCCGCCTGATCGCGCTCGGCGCGGATGCGGGTGAGCTGGGCGATCTGGTCCTCACGAACCTTGGTGTTGTCGATGTCGAGCACGTCGACCAGCTCGGGGTTCTCGACCACGTAGCGGTTGACCCCCACCACCACCTCGGTGCCACGATCGATGTCGGCCTGGCGCCTCGCGGCGGACTCCTCGATGCGCAGCTTCGGCATGCCCGACTCGACGGCCTTGGTCATGCCGCCGAGCTCCTCGACCTCTTCGATGATCTTCCAGGCCGCGTCGACGAGGGCGGTGGTGAGCGACTCGACGTAGTAGCTGCCGCCGAGGGGGTCGACGACCCGGGTGATGCCGGTCTCCTCGGCCACGACGAGCTGGGTGTTGCGGGCGATGCGGGCGCTGAACTCGGTGGGCAGACCCAGCGCCTCGTCGAACGCGTTGGTGTGGAGGCTCTGGGTGCCGCCGAGCACCGCCGCCATGGCCTCGATCGTGGTGCGGATGACGTTGTTGTACGGGTCCTGCTCCGTGAGCGACACGCCCGAGGTCTGGCAGTGGGTCCGCAACATGAGCGACTGGGGCTTCTTCGGGTCGAACGGCGCCATCACCCGGTGCCACAGCACGCGGGCGGCGCGCAGCTTGGCGATCTCCATGAAGAAGTCCTTGCCGATGGCGAAGAAGAACGAGAGGCGCCCGGCGAAGGCGTCCACGTCGAGGCCGGTGGCGAGGGCCGAACGCACGTACTCGAGGCCGTCGGCGATGGTGAAGGCCAACTCCTGCTCCGCCGTCGCGCCGGCCTCCTGCATGTGGTAGCCGGAGATGGAGATCGAGTTGTAGCGGGGCATCTCCGATGCGGTGAAGGCGATGATGTCGGCCACGATCCGCATGCTGGGCGCAGGCGGGTAGATGTAGGTGTTGCGCACCATGAACTCTTTGAGGATGTCGTTCTGGATGGTTCCGCTGAGCTGGGCCCGATCGACCCCCTGCTCCTCACCGGCGACGATGAACATCGCCAGCACCGGGATCACCGCGCCGTTCATGGTCATGGACACGGTCATCTTGTCGAGCGGGATGCCGTCGAAGAGCACCTTCATGTCCTCGACCGAATCGATCGCCACCCCGGCCTTGCCGACGTCGCCCACGACGCGCTGGTGGTCGCTGTCGTAACCACGGTGGGTGGCGAGATCGAAGGCCACCGACAGGCCCATCTGCCCGGCGGCCAGGTTCTTGCGGTAGAAGGCGTTCGACTCGGTGGCGGTGGAGAACCCCGCGTACTGGCGGATGGTCCAGGGCCGGTTGGCGTACATGGATCCGCGCACGCCGCGCACGAACGGCGCGAACCCGGGGAGCGTCTCGTCGACCGGTACGCCGCCGTAGGTGAGCCCGTCGGTGTCGGCGCCGGTGTAGAGCGCCTTGATGTCGATCCCCTCAGGGGTCGGGCGGGTGAGGGAATCGGCGTCGGCGCCCTTCAGCTCCTTGGAGACGAGGGCAGCCCAGTCGTCGACGGTGGGGTGTTCGTTCGAGTCGCTCACGCCCGCAAGGCTACGGGTTCGCCCGGCGTCACCTGAAATGCGGTCAGATCGATCAGTTGAAGCCGCGGTTGTCCTGCTTGAGGGCGGTGTCGACCGAGACGGCGGCGGCCACGACGAGTGAGCGCAGGGGATCCGCGAGGGGTGCGTGGATGTGCACCACGTAGTGGTCGGCCTGCGTGAACAGGGCGTTGGTGAGGCCGGCGAAGGTCTTGGTGATGCGGGCGATCTCGGCGCCGGTGTGGTCGTTGACGGCGAAGTTCCAGGCTCTCCAGTTCTCGGCGTTGATGGTGCCGTAGGTGCTGCCGCCCGACTCGAGCCCGAAGCGGATCTTGCCCATCACGTTCTGCTGGACGATCGCGCCCACCTCGGCGAAGTGCCCGTCGGCGACCTGGACCTTGGACTTCATCATCTTCGCCGGGCGGGTCAGGTTGAGACGGACCTGGCCCGATTGATCGACGACCTCGAGCTTGTGGGTCATGAACTGGTCCATCGACGTGAGCAGGCGCATGGCCTTCTTGGCCTGGCTCTGGCCGACCTGGCGCACGGCACCCACCTGGCGACCGTGTTGATCGTGGATGGCGTACTCGTTGTTGAGCTCCAGCAGCTTGGCCTTCTGGTTCACCACCAGGATGGGTTCGCCGAAGAGGGTGCCGTCACCGGCCCACGTCGCGGTCATCCCGGTGCGGGCCACCTGCGCGCCGACCTGCTCGGGTGTGCGCCCGGCCAGGGTGAGGGCGCCCTCCACGCTGTCGAACGACGAGCCGGCTCCCGTGCTCGGACCCGGACCCGGACCCGGTGCGGCGATCGGCGCGTCGACGGTGGCGACGCCGTGGTCCGAGACGTGCTCGGTCCATCGAGCGCCGTCCCAGTAGCGCAGCTCGTGGCGCTGGAAGGGGTCGTGGTGCCAACCGGCGGGCACCGCGGCGGCGGGTGGCGGGGTGGGGGAGGCAGTCGGGTCGCTCACGCCCGGAACTGTAGGTGCGGCGCCGGACCCGGCGCCGACCTGCCCGGCCGCCATCCCGTGGCAAGCTCGCGTCGTGGTCACGGGTGCTCCCTCACCGGGATCGGGTCTGCGGTTCGAGGACGTGGTCGTCCGCGCCCAACCGCCGATTGCACGGCGGGGCGCTCCGGTCGGGGCGCCGCCCGTCATCCTCGACGGCGTCGACCTGACCATCGGTCGGGGCCGGCTCACCGTCATCGCTGGTCCTTCCGGATCGGGCAAGTCCACGTTGCTGCGCCTGTGCAACCGACTCGAGATCCCCACATCCGGGCGGGTGCTGCTCGACGACCGCGACGTGGCCACGCTCGACCCGCTCGAGCTGCGCCGGCGCGCGGCGATGGTGTTCCAGCGGCCCGTCGTGTTCGCGGGCACGGTGCTCGACAACCTGCGGGTCGCCCAGCCGTCGATCGTCGCCGGCGACGCCGCCACGGCGATCGAGTCCGTCGGTCTGGATCCGGCGCTCGTGGCACGTCGGGCCGACGACCTCTCCGGTGGCGAGGCCCAACGGATGTGCATCGCCCGCTCGCTTCTCACCGACCCCGACATCCTCCTGATGGACGAGGCCACCTCCGCCCTGGACATCGATGCCCGGCTGATGATCGAACAGGTGACCCGCTCACTCGGAGATCGGGGCCTGACCGTCGCGTGGGTGACCCACGACCTCGAACAGGCGGAGCGGCTCGCCGATCGCCTCGTCGTGATGTTCGCCGGCCGCGTCGTCGATGACGACGCCGCCGCCGAAGCGGTGGCGTGTCGTTCCTTCGCCGGGCTCGCCGCGGCGATCGATGGCCCACGTTCGCCCACCGGACGTACCGACCCTGCGGACGGCCCGTCATGAGCACCACCGCGATCGGGCTCGGCGGCGTCGCCGCGGCGCTCGTCCTGATCGTCGTGGCCCTGGTCCTGTCGTTCTGGCAGCAGCTCCACCTCGAGGGATCGATCCTGTGGGCCGCCACCCGAGCTGCGGTGCAGCTCCTGCTCGTCGGATCCGCCCTGGCGGTCGTGTTCGCCCAACCCGCGTCGATGTGGCTGGCGTGGCTGTGGGTCGCCGCCATGGTGGTCGTGGCATCGGTCGTGGTGCGGCGCCGGGCGCCGGAGGTGCCGGGCGCGCTCTCGCTCGCGCTGGTGGCCCTGGCCATCGTGGCCGCGGTGAGCATGGCGGTGATCTTCGGGCTGGGGATCTTCCCGCTCGAGGCGCAGGCGATCATCCCGATCGCCGGCATGATCATCGGCAACTCGATGGGCGCCACCGTCGTCGTGTCGCGTCGGGTGGTGGGCGAGCTGAGCGACAAGCGACCCGAGGTGGAGGCCCGACTCGCCCTCGGTCAGTCGTGGAGCGACGCGTCGCGACCGTACGTCCGCCAGGCCATGCGCACGGCGCTGCTGCCCCAGATCGAGTCCACCAAGGTGGTCGGGCTCATCGCCCTCCCCGGGGCCATGACCGGCCTCATCCTGGCCGGCGTCGAGCCCCGCGACGCGGTGTTGGTCCAGCTGGCCGTGATGTACCTGATCCTCGGCAGCGTGGCGACGAGCGTCACCGTCATCGGACTCGGTCTGTCTCGACGCCTGTTCACCTCGGATCACCGCCTCGTGCGGCTCGAGCGGGTGACCGGCTGAACCGCTGGCGCCATGGACGCCCTGCACCGAGCGAACGGGCGTCGTCGAACACGTGCTGGACGGGTGCTGGACGGCGGAGGTGATCGCCTCCACGACCGGCCTGACGGGTACCGGACAGGTGCCGGACGGGTGCCGGACGGGTGCCCGCCGGGTACCAGGACCGGTGTCGGACCGGCACTACGGTGAAGAGGTTGTCGGAGGTCGCGTCGTGTCGATGCCTCGAGTGTCGCTGGTCCGGGCCGCCGCCGGCCGAGCCACCGACCAACCACCACCCCGTTCGGCGAAGGAGAAGACCCGTGAACCCGAACGTCGTGGCCCGCATCGCCGTGACGACGATCGGCGCAGCCGCCCTGGCGTTCGGTTCCGTCGGTGCCGTCGCCGCGTTCACCGGTGCGCTCGCGCCCGACCAGGTGGGCACCAAGACCGACGTCGACGACCCCGCCGGTCGGCGCGAGCTCGATCGGGTGATGCACGCCCAGCTCGAGTGCATCCGACAGGACCTGGAGGGCACCCTCGCTCCCGGCTCGGTCGTGTACGTGCCCCTCGACCCGGCCACGCCCGGCGCCGAGCTCTGGCAGCAGCGACTCACGGAGATGGCGTTCCCGCTCGCCACCGTCGCGCCCGCACCCGGGCCCGGCATCGTCACCCTCACCATCGCTCGGGACGACACGGGCGGCGGGTGCACGGGCGTCCTGCTCGTGACCACGACGGGATCGGCCTGAGCGTGGCCATCATCCTCGCGCTCGTCCTGCTCGTGGTGGCCGGCCTGCCGCTGGCCTTCGCCGTCACCCGTGACATCGTCGTCGCCGTGGTGCTCGCGCCGATGGTCACCGGGCTCCAGTGCACGGCGGCCGCCGCGGCGATGGCGGTGATGGGCGGTCCCGACCTCGACGGAGCGCCGTTCGCGCTGTGGCTGTCGATCGTGACCGCCGCGTCCTGGGGCCTCGCCGCCCTCCTCGTCCGACGGCCCCGGCGGCCGCTGCCGTCGCTCGGCGTGGCCGACCTCGTCGTCATGTACGGGCCGCTGCTGCTGCCTGCGCTGCTCGTGCGTCGCCCCCCGGTGGCGTGGGACGCCCGATCCATCTGGTGGTTCCACGCCGCGTGGATCGACGCCGGGGCGGCGGCGTTCCGCGACGCGCTGGGGAACCCCGTGTTCGCGTACTCGCACCCCGACTACCCCGTGTTCGCTCCCGCCACGATCGCCGGAGCCTGGACGGTCACCAGCGGGTCGGGGCTCTGGGTCGCGCAGGTGGTCAGCTCCATCCTCACGCTGTCGGCGGCGGCCCTGTTCGCCTACACGGTCCGCCACCTGGTGCCATCGGTCTCGTCGATGGTGGCGCGGTTCGTCGCGCTGGGCGCCGGGCTGAGCGTGTGGGCCGTCGCCGGCTACGGCGTCACCGCCGGCTACGTGGATCACCTGTGGGCGGCCGCGCTCGCCGGTGCCGTGGTGCTCCTCTTCATCGGCGGCCGCGTGATCGCTCCCCGTGGTGTCGCTGGCGGCGAGCAGGCGCAGACGGGCACGGCCAGCTCCCTGGCCCTCGCCACGGTCCTCCTCGCCGTCGCCGCGCTGACCAAGAACGAGGGCCTGGTCGCCGCGGTCATCGTTGCCGTGGTGTTCACCGTCCGCTCCCGACACCGGTTGCGCCGGGCGCTGTGGGTCTGGATCCCGGTCGCGGCCGGGCTGGCGTGGTCGGTCGTCGCCCGGGCGTTCGGCGCCACCTCGGACCTCTCGTCGAGCCCCCGGATCACCCAGCTCCTCGAGGGCGACCTGGAGCCCCTGGGACGTGCCGGACCCACCCTCTCGAAGCTCGTCGGGCAGACCGGCTGGTTCGTCGGGGCGGCCGTGGTCATCTCGCTGATCGGCGTGCTCGCCCTCGGCCAGCGGCGCCGTGCCCTCGGACTGGCTCCGGTGCGGTGGCCCTGGGCCGTCGTCGCCGCCTACGTGGTGGCGATCGTCGCCACCTACGTGGTCAGCCCGTACGCCATCGAGTGGCACCTCGCCACCTCCATCGACCGCGTCAGCGTGCTCGTCGTGCTGACCGCGACGGCGATCGTGTCGTCCTGGGTGCTGGTCGCGGTCGCGCCCGATCCCGACCGCACGGCCGACGCGACGGCGAGACCCCGGGCGGCCACGCGACCCCGGCGGTCGCCGGTCGACGCCCTGCGGTGAACCGGTGGGCCGTCACCGGCCCGGTGCGGCGCCATCTGCGCCGTCGTCCGGAGGGGCGCGGGTGGTTGGTAGCCTGCGCGGATGGCCAAGCGCTTCGTCATCATCGGCGGTGGTCCCGCCGGAAACCAGGCGGCGACGCACGCGGCTCGACTCGGCGCAGAGGTGACCCTCATCGAGCGCGACATCGTCGGTGGGGCCGCCCACCTCTGGGACTGCATCCCGTCGAAAGCGATGATCGCCACCGGTGGCACCCTCACGATGATCAACGAAGCGCGGGGGATGGGTCTGTCCGACGTCTCCGCCACGCTGGACTTCGAGGCGCTCCGGCAGCGGATCGAGGCGATCGAGGTCCGGCTCCAGGGTTCGGTCACCACCCTGCTCGAGAGCCAGGGGGTGAACCTGATCTGCGGGACCGGTCGCCTGGTCGGACCCCGACAGGTCGTGGCCGACACCGAGTCCGGGCCGGTGGAGCTCGACGCCGATGTGGTGGTGTTGGCCACCGGTAGCCGCCCCCGCATCCCCGCGTGGGCGCCGGTCGACGGGAACCGGGTGCTCACCACGCGCGACTCCTACCCGCCCCCGGAGCTGCCCGGCCACCGGGTCGTGATCGGCGCCGGTGTCACGGGCGTGGAGTTCGTGCACATGTTCTCGGCGTTCGGGTGCCAGGTCACCTTCGTGGTCAGCCGTCAACAGGTGCTGCCCCAGAAGGATCCCGAGGTCGCGGCCGCGCTCGAGGAGAACTTCCTCGGGCGAGGCGTCCGGTTGCTCAAGGGGGCGCGTGCCGAGCGGATCGAGGTCGTGGTCGACGGCGATCAGCCCGGGGTGTCGGTGATGTGCGACGACGGCCGCAGCGCCCACGGCACCCACGCCCTCCTGGCGATCGGGTCCATCCCCAACTCCGATGGGCTCGGGCTCGACGAGGCCGGCGTGGAGCACGACGGCGGTTACGTCGTGGTCAACCACAACTGCCAGTCGTCGATCCCCCACATCTACGCCGCCGGGGACCTCTCGGGGAAGTTGCCGCTCTCGTCGGTGGCCGCCATGCAGGGGCGCAAGATCGCCGAGCACGCCATGGGCATGCACGTCGGGCCCCACCGCCACCTCGACTACGAGAAGGCGGCCTCGGCGATCTTCACCGTGCCCGAGATCGCCGATGTCGGCCTGGCGGAGGCCGATGCGTTCGCGGAGGGCCGCAAGATCCGGGTCACCAAGGTGCCCTTCGGATCCAACGCCAAGGCCCTCATCGAGAACGACCCCCGCGGGTTCGTGAAGATCGTCTCCGATCCGGCCACGGGCGTGGTGCTCGGCGGGTCGATCGTCGGGCGCCACGCCGCCGAGCTCATCTCGGTGATCGCGCTCGCGGTGGCCGCCGGTCTGCGCGTCAGCGACATCGTCGAGAGCCTCCTGGTGCACCCGGCACTGGCCGAGGCGCTCTCGGACGCCGCCGAGTGACCGACGGCGCTGCCGGGTCCGGTTCCCGGCCGACCATCCCCACGATCGACGACTTCCCCGACAGCGGCCCGAACGCGCTGGCGGCGTTCTCCCAGCGCGCCTTCGCACGCGTGCTCGACACGACGATCGTGTTCTACGTGCTGTACCTCCTGGCGCCGTACGCGCCCATCGACTACGAGGACCCGGCACTGGCCACGGCCACCCTCGGGTGGCTGCTCCTGGCGTGGGTCGTCCTGGCCGGCGCCTACGAGATCATCCTGGTGGCGGTGTCGGGCCGGACCGCCGGCAAGATGATCTTCGGCATGCGCATCGCCCGCTTCGCCGACGGCGCCACCGCGACCTGGGGCCAGGCGACGCTTCGCTGCCTCCCGCCCCTCGCCGCCGCCACGGCGCTCGGCCAGCTCGGTCTCCCGGTCCTCGGCGCCGGCGCGGTGTACCTGAGCTCGCTCTCGAACCCGCTCGCCCGTGGCTGGCACGACCTCGCCGCCGGCACCGTGGTCATCCGCACCCGCTGACCGGACGTGCGTCGAACGGTCAGCCGGTCAACCGGTCGGTCGATCAGTCGATGATGACGACGACATCGCCGGAGCCGACGCTGTCGCCGGTGACGACCTTGATCTCGCGCACGGTTCCGGCCTTGTCGGCGGCGATGTTGTTCTCCATCTTCATGGCCTCGAGCACGACGATGGTCTCGCCGACGATCACCGTCTGACCCACCTCGACGAGCACCTTGACGATGGTTCCCTGCATCGGGACGGTGACCGAACCCGACCCGGCCGCGACCGCACCCGCACCCGCGCCGGAGCGCTTCGGTCGGGGTGCGGCGCGCCCGCCGCCGGTGGGAGCCGCCGCGACCGCAGATTCAGGAACCCAGACGCTGACCGCGAACCGCTTGCCGTTGACCTCGACATCGATGTCGCGCTTGATCTTGGCCTCGGGCTCGTCGCCGTCGGCGGCCGGTGAGACCGCCGGCTCGACGCCCACGGCGCTGAGGTCGAGGGTGTCCTCGACCCACTTGGTGGAGTGGGTGGCCTCGGCGAAGTCGGCGTGCTCGAGGATGGCGAGGTCAGCGGGGATGGTGGTCTTGATCCCCTCGATGCGGAACTCGTGCAGCGCCCGGATCATGCGGGCGATGGCGGTGGGACGGTCCTTGCCCCACACGATGAGCTTGCCGACGAGGTTGTCGTAGTACTGGCTGAACTCGTCGCCGGACTCGTAGCCGCCGTCCCAGCGCACGCCGTAGCCGTCTGGCGGCACCAGGGTCGTGATGCGCCCAGGTGACGGCAGGAACGCACCGCCCGCGGGATCTTCGGCGTTGATGCGCACCTCGATCGCGTGGCCGCGCAGGTCGATGTCGTCCTGGGTGAACGACAGCGGCTCGCCGGCGGCCACCCGGATCTGCTCGGCCACCAGGTCGAGACCCGACACGAGCTCGGTGACGGGGTGCTCGACCTGGAGACGGGTGTTCATCTCGAGGAAGTAGAACTCGCCGTCCTGGTAGAGGAACTCGACGGTGCCGGCGTTGTAGTAGCCGCACGCCTTGGCCACCTTGACGGCGGCTTCACCCATGGCCTGGCGGACCTCGGAGGGGAACGCCGGCGCCGGGCTCTCCTCGACGAGCTTCTGGTGGCGGCGCTGTGCTGAGCAGTCACGCTCGGCGATCCAGACCACGTCGCCCTGGGTGTCGCCCACGATCTGCATCTCGATGTGGCGCGGCCAGGTGAGGTACCGCTCGACGTAGCACTCGTCTCGGCCGAAGCCCTTGAGTGCCTCGGACTGCGCGGATTCGAGGGCCGACTCGGCCTCGTCGGGGGCGTCGACGACGCGCATGCCGCGCCCGCCACCGCCGTAGGCGGCCTTGATGGCGACCGGCCAGCCGAACTCGTTGCCGAAGTCGACGATCTCGGTGTACGACTCGAGGAACTGGGTGGTGCCGGGCACGCCCTGGACCCCGGCCTCCTGGGCGGCGATGCGGCTCGAGACCTTGTCGCCCATGACCTCGATGGCCTCGGGCGGCGGACCGATGAACGCGACCCCGCGGGAGGTGATGGCCCGGGCGAAGTCGGTGTTCTCGGAGAAGAAGCCGTACCCGGGGTGGACCGCGTCCGCTCCGGAGGTCTCGATGATCTCGAGGATCTTCTCCGTGTTGAGGTAGCTCTCGGCGGCGGTGGTGCCCCCGAGTGCGTAGGCCTCGTCGGCCAGGCGGACGTGCAGGGAGTCACGGTCGAGATCGGAGTACACGGCGACCGATGTGATGCCGAGCTCCTGGCACGCACGGATGACGCGGACGGCGATCTCGCCCCGGTTGGCGATGAGAACCTTGGTGATCACAGCTCACTGTTTAGGCGGCGGAGGCGGTCTCGTGCCATTTCGCGCCGGGTCAGCCGCGGAGGACGAGGAGGTACTGGCCCCCACCGGGTTCGACCTCCGCCGTGAAGGTGATGCCGGGGCGCAGGCGGGAGATGCGGTCGATCAGCCACGTCGCCGCCTCGGCACCGTCGGATTCGGTGGGGCAGCGGGCGACGACCTCCCGGCCACCCTTGCGCTCGAGGCGCTCGACGCTGGCGATGATGGGAGCCGGATCGACCACGAAGAGGTGGTCGGGCCACGGCACGACCGCGGCGACGGCGCCCTTCTTGGTGTTGCAGTCGCGATGGGCGAGGCGCTCGACGACGGGGCCCGCCCCCTTGCCCTTCGCCTTGGCCTTCGCCTTCTTGGCCGTGGTGATCGCGTCGATGCTCGGACCTCGGGGATCGTTCACCGACATGGTCGGGTCCACGGCTTCGTCGCAGATCCAGCACCGCCAGCCATCGCGCTCGCCGACCTCGTCGAGTCGGCTCATGGGACGCGGAACCGCCGGGTCGGGTGCACGGGGCGAGGCATGGGTCGCACCGTACTGTTCAGCTCGTCGGGTGCCGGCCCGGCGCCGGTACCCTGCGCGCCATGGCCGGCTCCCCGACGATCACGCTCAACGACGGTGTCGAGATCCCCCAGCTCGGGTTCTGTGTCTACAAGGTGCCGGCCGACGAGGCCGAGGCGGTGGTGACGACCGCCCTCGAGGTCGGCTACCGCCACATCGACACCGCCAAGCTCTACGGGAACGAGGAGGGGGTCGGTCGAGCCGTTCGGGCGTCGGGCATCCCCCGTGACGAGCTCTTCGTCACCACCAAGATCTGGAACGACGACCACGGCTACGACGAGGCGCTGGCGGCGTTCGACGCGTCGATGGGCCGGCTCGGTCTCGACGTGCTCGATCTGCTCCTCATCCACTGGCCGTGCCCGACCCAGGATCGCTACGTCGAGACGTGGCGGGCGCTCGAGCGGTTGCAGGCAGACGGCCGTGTCCGGTCCATCGGCGTGTCGAACTTCGCCATCGCCCACCTGCACCGTCTGCTCGCCGAGTCCTCGGTCGTCCCTTCGATCAACCAGGTGGAGCTGCACCCGCTGCTGCCCCAGGACGAGCTGCGGATGTTCGACGCGGCACACGGGATCGTCACGGAGGCGTGGTCGCCCCTCGCTCGAGCCACGTTGCTCGACGACCCGACCATCGGTGCCATCGCCGAGCGGGTCGGCAGGACCCCGATGCAGGTCGTCCTCGCCTGGCACCTCGCGCTGGGCAACGTGGTGATCCCCAAGTCGGTCACCCCGGCGCGCATCGTCGAGAACTTCGGGGCGACCGACGTGCGCCTCACCGACGCCGACCTGGTGGCGATCGGAGCACTCGGCACCGCCGCCCGGCGGTTGGGACCCGATCCCGACGACCTCGGCTGAGGGGCATCCGGAGGTCGGGCCGGCGGACCCCATCGACGGGAGCCCGTCTACGCTGCGCGGGTGACCTACGAGGCGGTGGAGCAGGTGGTCGGTGACGGCGCGGGGCCGGTCTGGGACGTCCGGCGCACGACGGAGACGGCCTCCACCAACGCCGACCTCCTCGATCTGGCGCGAGTTGGCGCCCCCGAGGGGGTGGTGCTGGTGGCCGATCACCAGACGGCCGGCCGCGGCCGACTCGACCGGTCCTGGCAGGCACCTCCGGGCGCCTCGTTGCTGTTGTCGGTCCTCACCCGCCCGTCCGACCCACCCCGCTCGCTCGCCCTCGACCACCTCCACCTCGTCTCCAACGCCGTCGGCGTGGCCGCGGCGGTTGCCGCTCGCCGGGTCAGTGGCGTCGACGTCGGGGTGAAGTGGCCCAACGACCTGGTGATCGACACATCCGACGGCATGCGCAAGGTCAGCGGCATCCTGGCCGAGTCGATCCTCACCGACGGTCGCGCCGACGCGCTCGTGGTGGGCATCGGGATCAACGTCAACTGGCCGCGCGACCTGCCGCCCGACCTGGCCGACATCGCCATCGCGCTCAACCACGCGGCCGGGCGCCACGTCGATGGCCACGAGCTGCTGCGGGAGCTCCTCGTCGAGCTGGGTCGGTGCTACGGCGCGCTCGGCTCGTTCGAGGGTCGAGCCGCCCTCCTCGGCGAGTACCGTCAGCTCTCGGCCACCATCGGCAGCCGGGTGCGGGTCGAGCTCTCGGGCGAGACCATCGTCGGTGACGCCATCGACATCACCGCCGAGGGCCACCTGCTGGTCGTGGACGAGTGCCCGGACCGGCCTCGCGAGATCGTCGCCGGTGATGTCGTGCACCTCCGTCCCCACGCCGGCCCCACGGCTCCATGAGGATCGTCTTCGACGGCACCGCGTTCCTCGACCGCCGAACCGGGGTCGGTGTCTTCCTCAACGAGGTCAGTCGCCGTCTCGTGAGCCGGCCCGACCTCGAGGTCGGCGCCTTCGCCATGACGTTGCTCGGCTACGGCGAGCTCGAGCGGCGGGTCCCGATGGGTGTGCACGCCTTCACCCGTCCCATCCCCGCTCCGCAGCTGCGACGCCGGTGGGCGGTCGCCGACGATCCGGTGATCGAGTGGTGGACGGGTGCCGCCGATGTCTTCCACGGCCCCAACTTCTTGGTCCCGCCGGCCCGTGACGCCGCCGAGGTCGTCACCGTGCACGACCTCACGCCCTTGCACTTCCCCGAGATGTGCACGCCGGAGGTGACCCTCTACCCGCGCTACATCGAGCGGGCCGCCGCACGTGGCGCGTGGATCCACACCGTTTCGCACCACGTGGCCGACGAGGTGCGCGCGCACTTCGCCGTCGACCCCGAGCGGGTCGTCGTGGTGCCCAACGGTGTCGTGTCGGTGCCCGACGCCGATCCCGCCCGCGGTCGCGAGCTCGCCGGGGGCCACCCCTACGTGCTCGCCGTGGGGACCATCGAGCCGCGCAAGGACTACCCCTCGCTGATCCGGGCCTTCGACCAGGTGGCGGCGGACCAGCCCGACCTGCGTCTCGTCGTGGCCGGTGGAGACGGATGGGGGACCGATGCCTTCGAATCCGCTCTCGCCGGCGCCCGCCACCGCTCACGCGTGGTCCGCCTGGGTTGGGTGAGCGACCCCGACCGCATGGCCCTGCTCCACGGGGCGGAGCTGCTGGCCTACGCCTCGGTGTACGAGGGGTTCGGTCTCCCGCCGCTCGAGGCCATGACCGCAGGGGTCCCGGTGGTGGCCACGGCGGCAGGAGCCGTCCCCGAGGTCGTGGGCGACGCCGCCGAGGTCGTCCCCGTCGGTGACGTCGACGCGCTGGCCGCCGCCATGGCGACGGTCCTCACCGACCGCACCCGCCGGGGCGAGCTCGTCGAGCGGGGCCACCGCAACGTCGAGCGCTTCTCGTGGGATGCCACGGCCTGTGCGTTGGTGGACCTCTACGAGCGAGCGGTGGAGCAACGGTCCGGGCGACGGGCGCCGCCCGCCCGATCGGGGGTGCTCGGGCGACGCCGCCCGATGGTCACGCTCACCGCGCCTCCCGGACGCAGAGGCGGCGACATCGCCGCACCTGCGGTGGTGCGCCTCGTCGTGCTGAACTTCAACGGCGGCGCCGACGTGGTGCGCTGCGTCGACGCGTTGCTCGCCGCCCGGCCCGACGGCGTCGACCTCGAGATCGTCGTCGTCGACAACGCCTCCACCGACGGCAGCACCGAGGCGTTGGCGGCCCGGTTCGACGACCTGGTGATCGTGCACAACCCCACCAACACGGGCTTCCCGGCGAACAACCTCGCGCTCCGCGATCTCGAGGGGGTGCGCTACGTGGGTCTCGTGAACCCCGACGTGTTCGTCGAACCCGGGTGGCTCGAACCGCTGATGGCGTGCCTCGACCACGGCGACGACCGGATCGGCGCCGCGTGTCCCCTCATGCTCTTCGAGGACCGCTTCGTCGATGTCGAGATCACCTCGCCCACGTCGACGCCGGGCGCGGGCGACATGCGCCAGCTGGGGGTGATGATCTCGGGCGCCCGGGTCGACGGCGCCGACGTGTGGGCCCGCGTCCGTGCGGGAGGCGTGGACTTCGGGCCCGAGCAGGGGCCCGAGGGCATGTTCCGCTGGACGGGTGGGCGCACGATCCTGCGCGTCCCGGTCCCGTCGACCGGTCCGGTGCC
>JBBSTY010000087.1:0-18058 GCA_038235385.1 Acidimicrobiales bacterium
CACCCGACGGGCTCGGACTGGCGTACGAGACCGCGCCGTTGGCCGAGGATCTCGTCGTCGCCGGGGAGGGCTACGTCGACCTGTGGTTCCGCTCCACCGGAACCGACGCCCCCATCGAGGTGGTGCTCTCGGAGGTGTACCCGGACGACGATGGGGTCGACGTCGAGGAGGTCCGAGTGCAGAACGGCCTGCTGCGCGCCGGCTACCGCACCCTCGACCCGGCCCGCTCCCACGGCCTCCAGATCGATCACCTCTACGGCGCGGGCGACTACCAACCGCTGCCGGCCGGCGAGTTCGTGAACGTGAAGGTCCCGCTGTACTCGGTGGCCCACCCGTTCCGGGCAGGAAGCCGCCTCCGGCTCGAGATCAACACCCCGGGCGGCGACTCCGCCCTGTGGGACTTCGAGTCACCCGACTACGGCGCCACCGACCACGACGTCGCCCACGGCGGGCTGATGGCATCGTCGCTCGTGCTCCCGGCGCTCCCGGCGGTTGCCGGCCGCACCATCCCGAGCGCCTTCGCCCCCCAATCCCAGCGCCCCGCATGCGATTCGCTCCGCGGTCAGCCGTGCCGCCTCCACAAGCCGATGGTGAACCAATCTGTACCGGTGCCGCCCCCTGCGTCGACGACCACGACGACGACGGCTTCGTTGCCGCCGGGCACGCAGGCACCCTCCACCTCGGTCATGACCGAGCCGGCCGCGCCGCCCGATCCTGCCCCGTTGGCCGTCGAGTCGGCACCGGTCGCCCAGCCGGTGCGCCAACGTCCGGTGTTCACCGGTTGACCTCGGCGAGGCGTGTCGGCGGCCAGCGAGCGCAGCAGGCCGGCACCTGCCCCGGACGGATCTTCGCCCCGCGGGTCACCGACGATCTTCCCCCTTCGGTCTGAACCGATGTCCGTCGCATCGCCGGGCACACCCGCGGTGATCGCTGACCCGGCATCGGAAGATGCGCGACGCGCCCGCCTCGGCATCCCGCCGGGCGCGTCCGAGGTGGTGGTCGTCGCCGAGTCGTCGCACTGGGACCCCAACTGGTTGCTGACCTCGAAGCAGTACGACCGGTTGTGCGTGCGTCCGAGCCTCGATCGAGCGCTCGACGCGCTGGCCGCCGAGCCGAGGCGCGTCTTCAGCCTCGAGTGCCTGTTCTTCGTGGATCGGTACTGGCGCGACCGACCCGAGCGACGCACCGAGATCGTGGACCTCGTGAACGAGGGCCGGTTGCGGTTCACCGGCTCGGGCGTGACCACACCCGACACCCTCCTGCCCGAGGACGAACTGCTGCTGCGCGACCTGCTCGTCGGCCAGGAGTGGCTGCGCGCACGAGGCATGGACCAGGAGCCCCGGCTGCTCTACCTGCCCGACAGCTTCGGTCACTCGCCCGGCCTCCCTGCGCTGCTGCGTGCCGCAGGCATCGACTACGCCGCGATCTGTCGCATCGACGGGATGCGGTTCCCCGGCGCCGACCTCGAGCCGGCCGCCAACGTCCCCCGGCCCGGCACCAGCGCCGCCCACCTCCTCGCCGACGGCACGGCCGACTTCGTGTGGCGCGCGGCCGACGGCAGCGAGGTCCTCACCCACTGGATGGCCCACGGCTACGGCCACGGCGACATGATCGCCAGCGGGGGTCTGAGCCGGGTCATGGGCCTGCCGGCAGCGTGGCCGGATCGCCGGACCGCCCGGGTCGACGCCCGCATCGACCGCTACCTCGACGAGCTGCGGTCCGTCGCCACGACCCCGTACCGCCTGTTGGCGATCGGCTACGACTTCGTCCGACCCATCCCGCGGCTCGTCGAGCTGCTCGACGACTGGAACGATCGCCACCACGATCGCACGGGCACCTGGCTGGTGAACGCCGCCATCGACGACTACCTCGATCTCGTCTCCCACCACCGCGACGACCTGCCCACCATCGAGCTCGACCCCAACCCGTACTGGATGGGGTTCTACGCCACCCGCCCGGAGCTCAAGTCTCGCGCCCGGGACCTGGGTCGGCGGCTCCTCGCCGTCGACGCGCGCGAGGCACGCGCCACCCTTGCGGGCGACGACGCCGAGGAGATGCCCATCGGCCGCCGACAGGCGTGGTGGACCGCGGTGACCTCCAACCACCACGACTTCGTCACCGGCACCGCCCCCGACCGTGTCGCTCGCGGCGAACAGGCGACGTGGCTGGCCTCGGCCATCGACGCGACCCCCTGGCCGGACCTGCCGGTCTCCGACGACCTCCGCGGCCCGGACGACAACACCGGCGGCGGCGGCCCCGAGGCAGCGGACCCGAACCCGCTCACCGTTCATCACGACGGTCCGCTCCTCGTCGTCGTCGCGCCGTGGGGCACCGCCACGTTCGACCGCCGGCGAGGTGGCGCGCTCGTCGGGCTCACCGACGCGACCGGACAGGAGCGGCTCGCCGCACCGAGCCTGGAGCTGCGCGCCTACGCCGACAGCGGTGGCCTGTGGCGCCTCGGCAACGAGTTGCACGGCGGCCACTGGTCCCTGGCCGACCGCAGCACCCGGCATGCCGCCACGATCCAGGTGGACCGTCGGGATGACGCCGTCCGCGTGCACGTGCACGTTCCCCTGGCAGGAAGAACGAGCTCGCTCCGCCACACGATCCGGTCCGGCGACCCCACGATCGTCACCGAGAGCTCCGTCGACGTCCCCAACCGCCGCACCGTGACGCTCGCCGTCCACCACCGCTCCACGGTCGAGGGGGTCACCATGCACCAGCCCGGCGGCGTGGTCGACCGGCCGCTCCACCGGTGGTACGAGCCCACCTACTGGCCGCTCCACTCCTTCGCCGTCGCCCGGATCCACCCGTCGGACCCGGCTCCACCCGGGGCGCTGGCGATCGCCACCGCCAGCCCGACCGGACTCCACGTCGACGCCGACGGCACGGCCGAGGTCGTGGTCGCCCGCACCGCGGTCAAGGAGATCGCCTTCGGCGTCGTCCCCGTCATGGCCCCGGCGTGGGGGCTCGCGTGGGGGCGCCAGGAGGCCGTCGTCGCGTGGGGGTGGCACGATCCCGAGCGGCACCGCAGCACCGTCGACCTGGGCCGCGACGTGGCCGCCATCGCCGACTGCGCCATCGGGCACCGGACCCCCCGGTGGCCCGTCCACCTCCGCGACCACGACGTCGAGATCACCGCCGTCAAACCAGCCCACCGGGGGGAGGGAACCATCATCCGCCTCCGCAACTGGGCGTCATCGAACCCGTCGCGACCCGTGACGGTGGCGCTCGACGACCACCTCGGCGCCCACCTCGTCGGTGCCCGCCTGACCGACAGCCGCGAGCGCGACCTCGGCGACCTCCCCGTCGATCCACACGAGCTCGAGGTGCCCGTCACCCACCACCTCACCACCGTTCGCCTCCTGACCACCCGGCGTCGCTGACGAGCCACTTCCGCCGGCGTCAGCCGCGGTAGCCGTTGGTGATCGGGAGGCGGCGGTCCTTGCCGAAGGCCTTGGTGGTGATGCGGGGGCCCGGCGGGAACTGGCGGCGCTTGTACTCGGCGAGGTCGATGAGCCGGCAGATGCGACGGATGACGTCGGGGTCGCCCAGACCGGGGTCGTCCTCACACGCGGCGATCAGGTCGGCGACGGTGCGATCCTGTTCGACGTAGGCCTCGATGATGCGATCGAGGATCTCGTACGGGGGCAGGCTCTGGGCGTCGGTCTGGTCGGGGCGCAGCTCGGCCGAGGGCGCCTTGGTGAGGACGTGTTCGGGGATGAGGTCGGTGCCGGCCCGCTCGTTGCGCAGGCGACACAGGTCGTACACGAGCAGCTTGGGGACGTCCTTGATCACCGAGAAGCCGCCGGCGGAGTCGCCGTAGAGGGTGGAGTAGCCGACGGCGCTCTCGCTCTTGTTCGACGTCGTGAGCACCATCCACCCGAACTTGTTGGAGAGCGCCATGAGCAGCACGCCACGGATGCGCGACTGGATGTTCTCCTCGGTGAGGTCGGGGTCGTGACCGGCGAACGACGGCGCCAGCAGCTCCACCAGCGCGTGGTGGGCGGGCTCGATGGCGATGGTGCGGTGCTCGATCCCGACGTTGTCGGCGAGCGCTTCGGCGTCGGTGATGGAGTGGTCGCTCGAGTAGCGCGAGGGCATCAGCACGCCGTGCACCCGTTCCGACCCGAGTGCATCCGCCGCGATCGCCGCCACGAGCGAGGAGTCGACCCCGCCGGAGAGACCGATGACGACCTCGGCGAACCCGTTCTTGGTGACGTAGTCGCGCGTGCCGAGCACCAACGCCTCGTACACCTCGGCCACCTCGTCGAGGCGCGGCGCAGCGGCGGTGATCGAGATCGGACCGAGGTCGTTGTCGTTGTCGTTGTCGTTGTCGTTGTCGTTGTCGTTGTCGTTGTCGTTGTCGTTGTCGTTGTCGTTGTCGTTGTCGCCACGCCTGGCCTGCCGGGGCGTGGACCCCTCGCCGAGATCGATGACCGGGAGCGTCGCGTCGTCGGAGGGTCGGACGACCACGTCGAGGTCGGTGACGAAGACGAGCTCGGCGAACTGGGGCGCGCGGGTGATGACGGCGCCGTCGGCGGAGACGATCAGCGAACCGCCGTCGAAGACCAGCTCGTCCTGCCCGCCCACCTGGTTGACGTAGGCGATCGTGCAGCCCGCTTCGGTCCCTCGTTCGGCGAGCATGCGCTCGCGCTCGCCGACCTTGCCCCGGTGGAACGGCGACGCGTTGAGGTTGACGATCAGGTCGGCGCCGCCGTCGGCGAGTCGTCGCATCGTCCCGTCGGCGACCCAGGCGTCTTCGCACACGGAGACGCCGATGCGAAGCGATCCGATGCGGAACAGCTCGAACGGCTCGTCGCCGACCGCGAAGTAGCGCTGTTCGTCGAACACCGCGTAGTTGGGCAACCGGCGCTTGTGGTAGCGGCCTCGGATCTCGCCGCCCGCGCACACGGCGACGGCATTGAGCAGACGGCCGTCGGCGTGACGGTCGACGAACCCCACGAACGCCGGCACCTCGCCGGTGTGCGTCGCGATCCGCTCGACTGCGGCGAGGTTGTCGTCGACGAACGATGACTTGAGCAGGAGGTCCTCGGGCGGGTAGCCGGTGACGGCCAGCTCCGGGAAGACGACCAGGTCACAGCGGTCGGCTTCGGCCTCGCCGATCGCCGCGACGATCCGATCGACGTTGCCGTCGAGGTCGCCGACGACGACGTTGAGCTGTGCCGCCGCCAACCGGATCCGAGCCATGCGCCCATCGTACGGGGTGGCTCGGGGCGACCTTCCCGCCCGCTGATCGCTGGGCGGGGCGTCGCCTGCTCACCGATCGACGGACGCGCTGTGCCCGATCGCCGTCAGCCCGACGCGGTGGCACCGGGACCGAGCGTCGGTCAGTCCGAGGCGGTGGCACCCGCGCCGCTGCTGGCGTCCGCTGGTGGAGTCGCCCGGCCGCGACCCGGCCACGAGCGCAGCGTCGGCCGGAGGGCGGCGAAGGAGCCCGAGCGTCGACAGCCCGTCCAGACCCCGGCGCCGTAGGCCACGTCGTCGAGGATCCGGAGGCCGGTGTAGCGGATCGGGTCGAGGGCATGATCGCCGGCGGTCCAGTCGACGATCGGCGCCACCACCGCGGCCAACGCCAGTGTGCGCCGGGCCCGGCGGGACACGAGCGCCGCGCCGAGCGCCGCCGGCCACCAGGTTCGGGTCACGGCCGTCGACACCGGACGCCACGCCGCGAGCTGACCCGTGCCGGCGAGTGCCCATGTCTCACGCCACGGGTCCTCGAGCATGGTCAGCCGGCGCGGCAGCATGGCGGCCGCACCGGCCGCGACCACGGCACCGACGAGCGGATGGCCGGCGGCCGCCACCGCCCAGGCCGCGGCCGTCCACCCCGACATCGACAGCGGTGCGACCGAACCGGGGTGGCGGGAGTCGAGCGGCGCGGCCGAGGTCCCGTAGTCGAACCGCTGGCGCATCCACGACGCGAGATCGGTCCGCACCGGATGGCGAACGATGGAACCGGGCTCGTAGCGCACGATGTGGCCGGCCTCGATGATCCGCCACACCAGATCGACGTCCTCACCCACCCGGAGGGACTCGTCGAAGCCACCGAGATCGGCGAGCACCGTGCGCCGGGCCAGGAGCGCCGTCGTCGGCACGTAGGACACCCGAGAACCCGGAACGACCCGGGCCTCGACGGCACCGAGATCCAGCGGCGACCGCTCGTGCTCGAACCGGGCGAGGACGCCGGGTCCGTGTGCCGCTCGGATGCGGGGGGCGACCACGGCCACGCGTTCATCGGCGAGGTGCACCAGGAGCGCATCGAGCCACCCCGGTTCGGGCTCGACGTCGCGATCGACGAACGCGACCAGGGTCGTGGCGGCGTGCGCCAACCCGGCGTTGCGGGCAGCGGCCGGTCCGCCGTTGACGTCACGCCGCACGTACGACGCTCCGAACCGCGAGGCCACCTCGGCCACTGCGACCGCGTCGTTCGACGCGTCGTCGACCACGATGACCGCGCCAGGCGATCCACCGCCACGAAGCGCCTCGAGCGTCGGCTCCAGCCGATCGGCCCGGTCGTGGACGGGCACGATGCAGGTGACGTCGGCCGGCGTGAACGGACCTGCGGCGAACCGTGGGTGGGCGAGCCCGCCGTCGAGCAGACGCCGGGCCAGGCGTCGGCGTCCGGCCGTGGCACCCACCGGCGTGCCGACCTCCCACTCGTCGATCGCGGCCGCTCCGGCCTCGCTCACCCGCAGGATGCGCAGCGGCGACCCACCGATGAGCACCAAGCCGCCGTCGGTGCGACGGGTCGCCGCGTCGAACGCCAGTCTCGTGTCGGCCGGCAGGTCGTCACCACGAAATCTCAGTCCTGAGACGCCTATGTGCTGCTGAGCACGGAGATTTCGTGGTTGGGGTGGGGTCACGGGTCGAGCACCTGGCGGAGGGCGGACGGCAGGCCCGAGGGACCGGCGACCGGAGCCCACCGGGCACCGCCGGCGCGGGCCAGTTCGATGGCGTCGGCGATGTCGTCGGCGGGAGCGAGGATGCAGAGCTCGTCGAGGGCTGCTGCGGCTCCCGCGGGATCGGCACCGGCGGTGGGGCGGGCGTCGGAGAGCAGCACGACGATGCGGCGGGCGGCACGGGAACGCTCGAGCTGGGCACGGGCGGTACGGAGCGCGAGCGAGAGATCGGTGGGCCCGAAACCCCGGACCCGCAGGATGTCGTCGACCACCGCCTCGGGCGCGCGCACCTCGTCCTGGGCCTTGAGGACGAGCACCTCGTGGTTGAACGCGATCACGCTGTGGTCGACGCCGGCTCGCCAGGCACACGCAGCGGCGCCGATGGCCGCGGTGGCGAGCTGGGCGCCGCTCATCGAGCCGCTGCGGTCGATCACGAAGCACAGCGCCACATCGGGTCGTGACCAGCTCGTGACGCGGAGCTCGTCGAGCGGCGGCGCGTGACCTGCCGCTCGCGCCAGGACCAGCGCGTCGATCGATGCGTCGATGTCGAGATCACCCTCGGCCCGATCCGCGGCGACGGTGACCCGGCGCCCGGACCCGCCTCGTCGGACCGGTCCCTGCCGCCCGACGTCGAGCAGGATGCGCCGGGCGAGCCGCCGCGCTCGGGCCCGCAGCCGTTCGTCGGTCGCGCCCGTGAGGTCGGTGAGCAGCGAGAGCGTTGCGTCGGCGTCCTCCGAGAGGGCTCGGTCGAACGCTTCCTCGTCGAGCGCGCCGACCTCGGGCGAGATCTCCGCGAAGCCCGGGTGCCGGTTCAGGGTGTCGCGGCCCGTGGACTCCCGGCGCTCGTCGTCGAGCGACTGCCGGGCGTCCTCACCCTCATGGACCTCGTCGGTTCCGTCGCCGCCTCCCGCCGGAGGCGTCAGCCTTTTCCCGGTTGGCGTCCGGCCGGTTCGGTTTCGGGACGCTCGCCGGGGTCGGGTTGGTGCGGATCGTTCCCGTCGGACTCGTCGGGACGGCCGAACTCCTGGAACCAGAGGTCGCGCACGATGTCGTCGGCCCGACGCTCAGCGCTCTCGGCGATCCGCAGGCGGCCGCTCAACGCGGCCAGCGCGGCATCGAGTCCCACCTCGATGCTGTCGGGTGCGGCATCGCGGAGGAGGGCGAGTTGGTCGGCCAGGCGCACCAGATCGATGGCGCCACGGACCGACGAGCCGATGCGGACGTCGGGGTGCTCCCGTGACGCACGCACCACCCGCACCACCCGTTGGATGAAGGCCGTCTCCGCCTCGGGGGCCTCCCGTGCGACGATCCGGGCCTCGATGTCGGCGTCCTGGTACCCCATGGTGACGCGGCACATGCGGTCGTAGATGGCCGACGAGATCCGGGCGGTGCCGATCGCGTCGAACGGGTTCATGGCCGCCACCAACGCGAAGCCCGGGGCGGCATCGATCTGACCGAGGCGGGGGACGTGCAGCTCGGCCTCCGACATCACCGATACGAGGACGTTGAGCGTCTCCTCCGGCACGCGGTTGATCTCCTCCACGTACAGGAGCGATCCGTCGCGGAGGGCACGCACCAGCGGTCCGTCGACGAACACCGCCGGGTCATAGCCCTCGGCGAGGACCCGCGCCGGGTCGAAGTGGCCGATCAGGCGCGCGGGCGTGAGCTCGGCGTTGCCCTCGACGAACACGAACCCGGCGCCGTCGACGTCGGCCACGGCGCGGAGCAGGGTCGACTTGCCGGTTCCGGGCGGCCCTTCGAGCAGCACGTGGCGCTGCGCCGCGAGGGCGGCGACGATCATCTCGAGCTCTCGACGACGGCCGACGACCAACGTGTCGAGGTCGTCGATGAGCGCGCGGTCGGCCTTCACCGCTCACCCCGACTCGTCCGGGCGGCCAGTCGTCCGGACCCGCCGACCGCGGCGCGGGCGCCGACCGCGGTGCTGGTGCTGAGGCCGGTGCTGGGGCCGGTGCTGGGGGCGGACGCGACACCACGCCGACTCCCGGCGGACGGCGACAGGGAGAACGGCGTGGTGGTCATCGGTCGGTGGTCGAGCTCGACGATCAGTCGTAGATGAGGACGCCGCGGATGTTCTTGCCGTCTCGCATGTCCTGGTAGCCCTGGTTGACCTCGTCGAGCGAGTAGGTCTTGGTGATCATCTCGTCGAGCTTGAGCTGACCGGACTGGTAGAGACCGAGCAGCTTGGGGATGTCGTTGCGCGGGTTGCCGCCGCCGAACAGCGAGCCGACGAGCTGCTTCTGCTGCATGGCCAGGTCGAACAGGTTGAGCTGCACGTCGGTGGCGCTCATCTCGGCGACCGAGGTGTAGGTGCAGCGCCCGCCCTTGGTGACCATGCCCATGATCCCGGCGAGATCGGCTCCGATGCCGACGCCGGTGGTGACGATGACGTTGTCGGCGTTCTTGCCCCAGGTGAGCTCGCCGACGAGCGCGGTGGCCTCCTCGACGCTGGCGGCGCTGTGGGTGGCCCCGAAGATCTGGGACTGCTCACGCTTGAACTCGACCGGATCGACGGCGATCACGTAGCGGGCGCCGGCGAGGGCGGCACCCTGCACGGCGCTCATGCCGACGCCGCCGGTGCCCACGACCACGACGGTCTGGCCGGGCTGGACGTCGGCGGTGTTGACCGCCGAGCCCCAACCGGTGGCGACACCGCAGGCGACCAGCGCCGCCTTGTCGAGCGGGATGTCCTCGGGGATCTTCACGAGCGAGGCCTGGTTGAGCACGCCGTGGTGGGCGAAGGCGCCCAGGCAGCACATGAGCGCCAGGTCCTTGCCGTCGCTCGAGTGGTGCCGGAAGGTGCCGTCGAGCTGGGTGCCGGCGAGGAGCATGGCGCCCAGGTCGCACAGGTTCGAGTGGCCGGCCACGCAGGAGGGGCACTTGCCGCACGAGGGGATGAAGGAGGTCACGACGTGGTCGCCCACGGCGAGCCCGGTGACGTTGGGTCCGAGCTCCTGCACGATGCCGGCGCCCTCGTGGCCGCAGATGATCGGATACTGCTGCCAGCCGAGCATCTCGGTGACCTCGGGTGGCAACGCCATGTCGCCGGTGACCAGGTGCTCGTCGGAGTGGCACATGCCGCATGCCTTGAACTCGACGAAGACCTCACCGTCCTGCGGGGCGTCGAGCTCGATCTCGTCGATCACGTAGTCGGTGTGGGGCTCCCACAGGATCGCGGCCTTTGTCTTCACAACGTTCCCCCTGCTCTCGGCGTCTCGATTCGGCACACGGACGACGCGGCGCCGCCTTCGCGTGACTGGGCGTCACCTTACCTGGGTCCCTCGGACGCCCGTACGCCCAGATGCGGACGTACTCCCGTCCGATACCGCCACGCGGCGCCGGCGATCAGGTGGCGGTCATGGCGCCGTCGACGGGCAGGATGGCGCCGGTGGTGGCCGACGCGCCCGATGAGCAGAGCCAGGCGACGGCGGACGCGATCTCGGCGGGTTCGATGAGTCGGCCGAGGGGCTGGTGGACGGCGAGCTCGTCGGCCGAGGCGAGCCCGTAGACCGCGGCGCTGGCATCGAGCATCGCTGTGCGGGTGGAGCCCGGGCACACCGCGTTGGCGGTGATGCCCTCGCGTGCGAGCTCGACGGCCACGGACTTCACGAGTCCCACGACCCCGTGCTTGGCGGCGGTGTACGCGCCGAGCAGCGGGAGCCCGTCGGTGGATGCGGCCGATGCGATCACCACGATGCGCCCACGTCGGGGTGCCGACACGGCGAGCAGGTGCGGGACCGCGGCGCGCACGAGGCGCCACGCGCCCGTGAGGTTGACGTCGATCATCGAGTCCCAGGTCGCGTCGTCGGTCTCCCACACCGGTTGGCCGCCGGCGATGGCACCGGCGGCGGCCACCACGGCATCGAGTCGCCCGAACCGGGTGACCGTCGCATCGACGGCACCATCGATCTCGGCCTGGACGCGCACGTCGGCGACGAGGCCGATGACCCGATCCTGTGGGTTCCCGACGGCGTCGGTTCCCACGACCTCGGCACCGCCGACATCGGAGACCGGTGACCCCGACGCCGACCCACGATCGGGGTGCGCCCGGCCGGGTGCCGGGCGGTCGGCCGACTGTCGAGCGAGCGCCACGGCCGATGCCAGGTCGGCGGCGGTGGCCAACGGATAGGCGAGAGCGGGATCGTCGGCGCAGGCGTCCACGATCGCGACGCGCCACCCGGCCCCGGCCAGCGCGTCGGCGATCGCCGCGCCGATGCCGCGTGCGCCGCCGGTGACGACGGCCACGGGGAGGTCCGGTCCGCTCGTCACCGTCCGAGCTCCTCGTCGAGGGTGCGGACCAGGTCGTCGACGCAGGCGGTGAGCAGCGCCTCGCCGACCGACGCGGATGCGTCGGTGGGATCGCCCAGCACCCCGTTCTCGGTGACCGCCGCCAGGCCTCCGACGCGCATCGCCGGCAGGAGCTCGGCGAGCGGTTCGGTGGCACCCGCTTCGAGGCGATCCAACCGGACCAGATCCGGACGCAGCGCCAGCAGCATCGAGGTCTCGGCCTGGCCGGCGTGGGTGTCGGTTCCCTGGAGCTCGGGCGACCAGCTCCGCGCCTCGCGCCCTTCGGAGCGAAGGGTGGCCACGGCCCGTGCGAGCGCCTCGACGTTCCCGCCGTGCCCGTTCACCAGCACCACCCGCTCGACCTCCGGCCCGACCGATCGGACGAGCTCCACGACCAGCAGCTCGAGGGCGCGCTGACCGATCGAGAGGGTGCCGGGGAAGCCCTGGTGCTCACCGCTGGCACCGTACGCGACGGCCGGAGCGACGGCGACCCCCGCTCGTCCCGTCGCCGCGCGCTCGGCGATGGCGATCGCGACCCGGGTGTCGGTGTCGAGCGGGAGGTGCGGTCCGTGCTGTTCGGTGGAACCGAGCGGAACGAGCAGGGTGGTGGTTCCCGCCCCGACCTCGGGCGACGTCGACGTGCCCCAGCAGCGAGCGGGCGCCCGACTGGTGCTCACCCGGCGTGGTCCCGGGTCGACTCGACGAAGATCCTCACGCCGAGAAGTGTCGCACCTCGGGAGCCTCGCCGGCCGCACGCGCGGCGATGACCGCGCTCGCTGCCACCGCGCGCGAGCATCGGAATCGGGCCGGTCGGCCCATGCGGGCCGCCGCACCGACGGCCGATCACCAGATCAGGACGACACGAGGGGAACCCCCACCATGACCGAGAACCACGACGGCGCTCTTCCCGCACGGAGCCGCAAGCCGGTCGACGAGGCGGTCGTGGCGGCCCGAGCGGAGGGGTCGGCGATCGCCGTGTCGAAGCTCGTCGACCTCCGCGACGCGATCGAGGCATCGGACGACCCCGAGCCCGACCCCGACCCAGACGGGGGGCAGTCGCGCTGAACGAGCGGTCGGCGGCAGGCACGGACGCGCCAACTCCCCGAAGGACGGATCAGCGGGCTGATCGCACCGCGAGGGTCACCGGCGACCACGAATGGTCGGCGGAACCGGCGGCCACCAGGTCCGAGCCGAGCGACGCCGAGGCTCCGAGCGCGGCGAGCGCTTCCTCGCCGTGCCCCTTCACACATTCGGGATCGGGTCCGTCGAGGGGCAACCCGGTGAAGAACTTGGTGGCCATGCACCCGCCCTGGCACGCGTCGTAGCTCCCGCACGACGCGCAGGCGCCCGCTGACTGCGGCTCACGCAGCTCGGTGAACAGCGAGGAGGCGGTCCACACCGTGCCGAAGCCGCCGGGCTCGCGGACCGAGCCCGCCTTGAACTCGTCGTGCAGCACGAACGGGCAGGCGTAGACGTCGCCCACCGGATCGATGAGGCACACCACCCGACCGGCTCCGCAGAGGTTGAGGCCCGGCAGGGGCTCACCGAGTGCGGAGAGGTGGAAGAAGGAGTCGCCGGTGAGCACATGGGGACGCTCGAGCAACCAGTGGTAGAGCCGGACCTGCTGATCCTGGGTGGGATGCAGGTCGTTCCAGCTGTCGGCGCCGCGACCCGAGGGACGGAAGCGGGTCAGGCGCAGCTCGGCGCCGTACTCGTCGGCGAGCGCCTCGAAGCCGTCGAGTTGCTCGACGTTGTCGCGGGTCATGACGACACTGATCTTGAACGGGCCGAAGCCGGCGTCGCGCAGGTGGTTCATGGCGCGGATGGCCTTGGCGTGGCTGCCCTCGCCACGCACCTTGTCGTTGGTGGCGTCGTCGACGCCGTCGAGGCTGATCTGCACGTCGACGTAGTCGAGCGAAGCGAGGCGACGAGCCTTCTCGGCGTTGATGAGACCGCCGTTGGTGGAGAACTTCACGCCGACGCCCCGCGAGACGCAGTACTCGACGAGCTCGAAGAAGTCCGGGCGCAGCATGGGTTCGCCGCCGCCGACGTTGATGTAGAAGACCTGCAGGTCGTGCAGATCGTCGACGATCGCCTTCATCTCGGCGGTGGTGAGCTCGTCGGGGTCGCGGGTGCCCGAAGAGCTCAAGCAGTGCACGCACTGCAGGTTGCAGGCGTAGGTCCACTCCCAGGTGAGGCAGATCGGTGCCACGAGACCCGACTTGAGCTGATCGGTGAGCACGGTGCCCCGCGTCGGCGCATCGGGCAGCGAACCCACGGCGGGTGCCGGCGCGCCACCGGTACCGGCCAGGTCGGGGAGCGCCGTGGTCGGCGACGCGTCAGCGATCGGCGCGTCGTTGAGCCCGATGAACGCGGATCGTTCGAGGCCGGCCAGGGCCTTCTCGAACGAGCCACGACGACGAGGCTCGATCCCGGACGCGTCGAACGCGGCCCGAGCGCTGCGGTGGCGGTCGAGGCTGTCCACCAGCTCCACCAGCTCGGGAACCCGCATCAGGGTGAGCCGGCGGTTCCCGTAGTGGTAGGCCAACGCACCGAACGGTTCGCGGCGCAGCGCCACCAGCGGGTCGACGCGGTACGCGAGATCAGGATCGAAGGTCATGGTTCAGCGTGATCCGGTTCGCTCAGTAGACGCCGCACATGCCGTCGATGGAGACCTCTTCGATCAAGAGCTCCTCCTCCACGGCGTCGGCGGCATCGAGGGTCTCGGTCGGTGCGTCGACCACGGTCTCGTCGAGCGGCGTGTCCAGCGTGGTGGTGGCGTCATCCATGACGATCTCCTCGACTCGGGTGGGGTGGAGCGGCCATGGTACCCGCCGCGGATCCGGCGACGTCCGGACGTCATTCGAATCGTCCACAGCGAGAGGAGCGCCTGGGGCTCGTGGGGCGTGACGGTCGTCGGATGCGAACGTGACGCCCTCCGTCCGAGCCGTCGTCGAGCCGGTAGGTTCGCCACGGGTGCCGAAGGGAACCGGGACGAACAGCCGATCGGCTCCTCAGCGAACTGCTCTCCTCCGGAAGGCGCGAACCCCATGGACTTCGAGATCCCCACCGACATCGCCGAGTACCTCGTCGAGCTCGACGAGTTCATCGAGGCCGAGATCCTGCCGCTCCAGATGCAGGACGACAACAACCGCTTCTTCGACCACCGGCGCGAGGACGCCCGCACCGACTGGGAGCGCGGCGGTCTCCCGAACGAGGCGTGGGAGGCGCTCCTCGGCGAGATGCGCCGCCGAGCGGACGCCGCCGGCCACTACCGCTACGCCTACCCGGTCGAGCACGGGGGGCGGGGCGGTTCGAACCTGGCGATGGCCATCATCCGTGAGCACCTGGCCCGCAAGGGACTCGGGCTCCACAACGACCTCCAGAACGAGTCCTCGATCGTCGGCAACAACGTGGGCCTGTTGCTCATGCTCCACCACGGGACCGAGGAGCAGAAGGCCCGATGGGTGCCCGACCTGCTCGAGGGCCGCAGCGGGTTCGCGTTCGGCATCACCGAACCGGCGCACGGCTCCGACGCCACCCACATGGAGACCACCGCCGTCCGCGACGGGGACGAGTGGGTCATCAACGGGGAGAAGACCTGGAACACCGGCATCCACCGAGCCCCGTACGACCTGATCTTCGCCCGGACGAGCGGCGAGGCCGGCGACGCACGAGGGATCACCGCGTTCCTCACGCCCACCGACAGCGACGGCTTCGAGATCCTCGAGTACCTCTGGACCTTCAACATGCCGACCGACCATGCGCACGTGCGCTTCACCGATGTGCGCGTGCCCGACTCGGCCGTGTTCGGCGGTGAGGGGCGAGGGCTCGGCGTCGTGCAGCTCTTCTTCAACGAGAACCGGATCCGACAGGCGGCGTCGTCTCTCGGCGCCGCCGCCTTCTGCCTCGACCAGGCCATCGCCTACGCCAACCAGCGCAAGCCGTTCGGCAAGCCGCTCTCGCACAACCAGGGGATCCAGTTCCCGATCGTCGAGCTCGTCACCAAGGCCGAGATGCTCCGGGCGCTCATCCACAAGACCGCCTGGGAGATGGACACCCTCGGCGCGTTCGCGGTGTCCGACAAGGTCTCGATGTGCAACTACACCGCCAACCGCCTGTGCTGCGACGCGGCCGACCTGGCCATGCAGGTGCACGGGGGCCTCGGGTACTCGCGCCACCTGCCGTTCGAGCACATCTACCGCCACCACCGCCGCTACCGCATCACCGAAGGCGCCGACGAGATCCAGATGCGCCGCATCGCCGGCTACCTCTTCGGGTTCATGGACCAGAAGGCACCCAAGGGCGTGGCCTCGGTCCGGGGCTGAGCCCCGCCGGTCAGGCGTTCGGGGGCGCAGTTGGTGGCGTAGGGTCCACACCGGCTGGCACGAACCCGTCTCCGACTGCGTCGGGGGCGATCTCACCGACCGATGGCCAGCGGCGCATCGGCCGGTGCCGTGGAGGAGGCCCGGATGCGATCGACGTCGGACGAGCTGATCCACACGACGCTCGAGCTCATGCCCGACGCCGCCGTCGTGATCGACGAGCACGGCACCATCACCCACGTCAACGACTCGCTGTCGATGCTGTTCGGGTACGGGGGCCAGGAGGTCCTCGGTCAGAAGATCGAGGTGCTCATCCCGGAGCGTCTCCGGTCGGCGCACCGCGGGCACCGCGAGCACTTCACCGACGATCCCCACCAACGGGCCATGGGGGCGGGTCTGGCCCTGTTCGGGCTCCGCCGGGACGGCACCGAGTTCCCGGTCGATGTCAGCCTCGCTCCGCTCGTCCTGTCCAGCTCGCGATCGGTCGTGGCGGCGATCCGAGATGTCTCGGATCGCGTCGAGGCCGAAGGCGAGCTGCGTCGCCTCCTGCGAGAAGGTGAGCGCAACGCCCGATGGCAGGAGATCACCGCCGAGATCCGGTTGCGCATCCTGGACGAGGACGACCTCGATGCGGTGCTGACCCTCTCGTGCGAGCACCTCGCGGAGCTGACTGGCGCCCGTGGGGTGGCGGTCGCACTCGGACGCCAGCCCACGATCCGCGCTGCGACGGGCGTCGCTCGCACCCTGGGAGCGATGTGCGACCCGGCGGAGCTCCCCGCGTTCGACGGCACGGGCCCCGTGTTGCGCCGTCAGGGTGATCTCGATCCCCGACTGGCCGACCGCATCGGTGACCTCGACATCCTCGTGGTGCCGATCGGGA
The DNA here is from genome assembly GCA_038235385.1 of Acidimicrobiales bacterium. Classification (GTDB taxonomy): domain Bacteria; phylum Actinomycetota; class Acidimicrobiia; order Acidimicrobiales; family Acidimicrobilacustridaceae; genus JBBSTY01. The sequence continues at coordinate 16,431 of JBBSTY010000087.1, forward strand.
CCGCCACCGACCATCCCGGTGGGTTGCTGTGCCTCGTCGGCGACGAACCCGACGAGGCCACCGTCACGATGGCGGTGAGCTTCGCCGAACAGGTCGCGCTGGCGATCGAGCTGGACCGCGCCAAGGCCGAACGGGACACCCTGCTGATCGGTGACGAGCGAGGCCGGATCGCCCGGGATCTCCACGACCTCGTCATCCAGCGGCTGTTCGCGTCCGGGCTCAGCCTCCAGAGCATCGTCCCGCTCGTCAGCGACGAGCGCGCGGCGGGCCGGCTCGCCGAGGTCGTGGACGAGCTCGATGCCACCATCGGCGAGATCCGAACGACGATCTTCACCCTGGCGCCGCCACCGCACACGTCATCGGGCCTCCGGGCGCGGGTGCTGGAGCTCGTCGACGGGAGCACCCGACTCCTCGGGTTCGAAGCGACCACGCGCTTTCGGGGGCCGGTCGACAGCGTCGTCGACGACGACGCCGCCCATCACATCCTCGCCGTGGTGCGCGAGGGGCTCGCCAACATCGCCCGTCACGCCAAGGCGAGCACCGCCCGGATCGAGGTCACCGCCACCCCGGCGCAGATCGAGGTGTCGATCATCGACAACGGCGTCGGCACCTCCGCAGCGCACCGGGAGAGTGGGCTGGCCAACCTTCGCCAGCGTGCCGAGGTTGCGGGGGGATCGATGACCATCGAGGCGACGCAACCGTCGGGGACCACGCTGCGGTGGAAGCTCCCCCTCGGCGGCTCGTCGTCGACCTGACCCCTCCGTCCCGCGACGACGGTCTCAGGATCCGCGCTTGCGGCGCTCGTCCAGCCGCGCCGCGTAGACCGCCGCCTCGGTCCGCCGCTGCATCCCCATCTTCGAGAGCATGTTGGAGACGTAGTTCTTGACCGTCTTCTCGGCGAGGAACATCTGGTCGGCGACCTCACGGTTGGTGAGGCCCTGGGCGATCAGATCGAGGAGGCGACGCTCCTGGTCGGTCAGACCGGCGATCCGCTCGTCGCCGGAATCGCTCCGAGCCAGTCGTTCGAGCACCTCCGCCTTGAGTGCGGGATCGATCAACGACTCACCGGCGGCGACCCGGCGAACCGCGTCGACCAGCTCGTTGGCACGGATCTCCTTGAGCGCGTACCCGGCCGCCCCGGCGACGATGGCGTCGAGCAGCGCCTCATCGTCGGCGTAGGAGGTCAGGACGAGGCACTGCAGCTCCGGATCACGCGAACGCAGCTCTCGGCACACCTCGATCCCGTTCCCATCGGGCAGCCGCACATCGAGCACCGCGACGTCGGGGTGCGTCGCCGGGACCCGACGGAGCGCTTCCTCCGCGGTGCCGGCCTCGCCGACGACGGTCATCCCGTTCGCCTCGAACAGGTCGCGCAATCCACGACGGACGATCTCGTGGTCGTCGAGCAGGAACACGGTGGTCATGCCACCAGTGTTGCGTAGCCCGACCCGCGACATGGCTTCGGGGCGGCCGGGCGCGTCGCCCGAACGATCGTCGGGACCCGGCACCGACCCGACCCGGCGCCGCTCCTGCGACGACGCGCCGACGTCGCGGCCCCCCCCCACGGGGGGGGGGGGGCGGGCGGCAGCGGGGGAGAGGCCACGCTGGGCCCCGGGGAGGTTATCCCC
>JBBSTY010000088.1:0-17936 GCA_038235385.1 Acidimicrobiales bacterium
CCACCGGCGACCTGGGCACCTCCGCGGTCTCCCAGGTCCTCGGGGCGCGCCTGCTCCGCAGCTCCGGACCGGCGGACCGCATCGTGCTGACCGACGAGCTCCACCACCGCTACCAGGTCCTCGCCGCGGCGCTGGGCGAGCACCTGCCGTCGTGGACGTGGCCGACACCCACCGGCGGCCTCTCCATCTGGGTCCGGCTCCCCGACACCGACGCCGCCACCTTCGCCCGCCGGGCGCTGGCCGCAGGCGTCGTGGTGGCCGCGCCCGGACCCCTGTGCGTCTCGGCACCGGGCGACGACCACATCCGCCTCTCGTTCGCCGCGCCGCCCACCGATCTCGGCGAGGCCGTGCGACGTCTCGCATCGGCGTGGCACCGCCTCGAGACGTAGGCGTACGACCCATTATGCGCGCATCGTGCGATTATCGCCACGGTGCATGAGCGGACCTGAGTCGATCGGCCCACGCTGGCCGGCAACGTCATCTTCGCGGCCGAAAATGAGTCGGTTGGGTTCGTCAGTTCCGATGGCGGAGCGCCCACATTCGCCGGATGGCGGATGTTGAACGAGCAGACCAGGGTGCCATTTCGCGGCGGAGGATCCTCCGAGCGGGAGCCATCGGCGGTGCCGTAGCCGCCGCAGCGTGGGTGACGCCATCGGAGCGAACCCGGGCCTCGAAGCACAAAGTCCCAACGCAGTTGTACAAACTGGGACTTTCGGCGCACCGTCGAAGTGGTGGCAATTGCGTCAGACTGCGCGTAACGGTGGGCCCCTCGGAAGTGTCGCGCAGCTCACTGCGACATTTGGATTCACTCGCGTCTCGAACAGCCAAGCAATCCCGCTATCCAACTTCAGCTTCGAGTGCTCGACATCGGGCCATGTCCACACTGGCGCCGCAACGCCCGCCTGCGCCGTCGCCCCTCGCCACTAGGCTGACCGGACCATGAATCGCCTCTCTGCCACCGAGCTGCGCCGCGGGTTCCTGTCGTTCTTCGAGGAGCGGGGGCACACGATCGTGCCGTCGGCCAGCCTCATCCCGCACGATCCGGATCTGCTGTTCACCGTGGCGGGGATGGTGCCGTTCAAGCCGTACTTCCTGGGCGAGGAGGTGCCGGCGTACACGCGGGCGACCACGGTGCAGAAGTGCCTGCGGGCGGGCGGCAAGGACAGCGACCTCGAAGAGGTGGGTCGCGACGACAGCCACCTGAGCTTCTTCGAGATGCTCGGCAACTTCAGCTTCGGCGACTACTTCAAGGACGAGGCCATCCCCATGGCCTGGGACATGATCACCAACCTGTTCGGGCTCGATCCCGACCAGCTGTGGGTCACCGTCCACACCTCCGACGACGACGCCGAGGCCATCTGGCGCGACGTCGTCGGTGTGGCGCCCGATCGCATCCAGCGCCTCGGCGAGGACAACTGGTGGGGCCCGCCGGGTGGCCCGCCGGGTCCGTGCGGACCGTGCTCGGAGATCTTCGTCGACAAGGGTCCCGCCTACGGCGACGACGGCGGGCCTGCGCACGGCGCCGACGCCCGGTTCCTCGAGATCTGGAACCTCGTGTTCATGCAGTTCAACCGCGACACCGACGGGGTCGACCACGAGCTGCCCCGCAAGAACATCGACACCGGTGCCGGGCTCGAACGGATCCTCGGCGTGCTCCAGGGCGTCGACTCGGTGTGGGAGATCGACACGGTGGCGCCGATCCTCGAGGTCGCCCAGTCGGTGGCCGGTGTCCGCCTCGGCGCCGACGACCGGCGCGACGTCTCGCTGCGGATCATGGCCGAGCACGCCCGGGCCGTGAGCTTCCTCGTCAGCGACGGCGTGTTCCCGTCCAACGAGGGGCGCGGCTACGTGCTGCGCCGCATCATCCGCCGCCTCGTGCGCCACGCCTACCTGCTCGGCGTCGAGACCCTCGCCACCCCGGAGCTGGTGCGATCCACCGTCGAGGTCATGGGGGAGTCCTACCCCGACCTGGTCGAGAACCAGGGGTTCATCACCGACGTCGTGGTGCGGGAGGAGGAGCGCTTCCGCCAGACGCTCAAGCAGGGCCTCACCATCCTCGACACCGAGATGTCCGGACTCGGCTCGGGCGCCACCCTGGCCGGCTCGGTCGCGTTCGCCCTGCACGACACCCACGGGTTCCCGCTCGAGCTCACCGAGGAGATCACCGCCGAGCAGGGCATCGAGGTCGACCGCGCCGGGTTCGACGCCGCCATGGGCGAGCAGCGGCGCATGGCCAAGGAGGCCCGGCGGTCCGACAGCGGCGGCGCCGACACCGAGACCTTCGCCGAGCTCCTCGAGCAGTTCGGGCCCACCGAGTTCACCGGCCGTGAGGAGAACGAGAGCAAGGCCCGGGTCCTCGCCGTGCTGCCCCGCTCGGGTGTCGACCACGAGGTCGCCGGCCACGAGCGCGGCGACGCCGGCGATCTCGTCACCATCGTCCTCGACCGCACCCCGTTCTACGCCGAGAGCGGCGGCCAGGTGGGCGACCGGGGCACGGTGCGCACCGAGACGGGCACGGCAACCGTCACCGACACCACCTACGCCGTGCCCGGTCAGCTGATCCGGCACCTGGCGACCGTCACCGACGGGGAGATCACCGCCGGACAGGAGGTCACCGCCGCGATCGACGTCGAACGTCGCGATGCCATCCGGCGCAACCACACCGCCACCCACCTGCTGCACTGGGCGTTGCGCCAGGTGATCGGCGAGCACGTCAAGCAGCAGGGCTCCTACGTCGACGACGAGCGCCTTCGCTTCGACTTCAGCCACTACGGCGCGCTGACTCCCGACGAGATCGTGCAGATCGAGGATCTGGCCAACGCCGACATCCTGGCCAACCACCCGGCGAGGCACTACGAGACCACCAAGGACCACGCCGCCGAGATCGGCGCCATCGCCTTCTTCGGCGACAAGTACGGCGACATCGTGCGCGTCCTCGAGGCCGGACCGCACTCCACCGAGCTCTGCGGCGGCACCCACGTCGGTCGCCTGGGCGATATCGGCCCGGTGAAGATCATCAGCGAGGGTTCGGTGGGATCCAACCTGCGCCGGCTCGAGGCCATCACCGGCTTCGCGCCGATCGCCCTGCTGCGCGACGACCAGGCCCGCCTCGCCCACCTGGCGTCGGTGCTCGGCGTGGCCGCCGACGAGGTCGTCGACACCGTCGAGCGTCAGCGGGCCGAGGTCCGCGACCTCCAGAAGCAGATCAAGTCGCTCAAGCAGCAGGCCGCCGGATCGCGCGCCGGCGAGCTGGCCGACGCGGCGGTCGACGGGGTCGTCGTCGCCCGCATCGACGGCGGGTCACGCGACGACCTGCGCGCCCTGGCGCTCGCCATCCGTGACCGGCCCGGGATCCGTGCCGTCGTCCTCGGCGGCGAACCCGAAGGTGGCGGGGCGGCGCTCGTCGCCGCGGCGACGTCCGACGGTGGCCTCGACGCCGGCGCGCTCATCGAGGACGCCAAGACCTCGATCAAGGGCGGGGGCAAGGCCAAGCCCGATCTCGCCATGGCGGGGGGCAAGGACGCCGGTGGCATCGACACGGCGCTCGACCAGGCCCGGTCGGCCGCCGGCATCGGATCGTGAGCCGCGCCTCGTGAGGGCACTCGGCATCGATCTGGGTTCCAAGCGCATCGGGGTCGCCATAAGCGATTCCGACGGCCGTCTGGCCATGCCCTACGAGGTGGTCCAGCGCTCGGGCGACCGCCCCCGCGACCACCGCCGGCTGCTGGAGCTGGCGGCCGAGGGCGAGGTGGAGGCGATCGTGGTGGGCCTGCCGCTCTCGCTCGACGGATCGGTCGGCAAGGCGGCCAAGGGGGTGCTGGCCGAGGTGGCCGAGCTGGGTGCCACCACCGACCTGCCCGTCGAAACCTACGATGAGCGACTGAGCACGGTCACCGCGGACCGCAACCTGATCGAGATGAACCTCGGCGCCGCCGCTCGGCGCAAGGTCGTCGACAAGGTGGCGGCGGCGGTGATCCTCCAGGCGTGGCTCGACAACCGTGCTGCGCAGGCTCCACACTCCACCGATCCCGACGGGCCCCCCGACACCGGCCCCTCCCGACCTTGAGAAGCAGGGCATGACCGACTCGACCGTCGACGACTCCGAGTTCGCCGACGAGGACTGGGACGACAGCTGGGACGAGGACGACGACTACGTCTTCGTGCCCGAGGATCGCGGCGTGGGGCGCAAGTTCGCCTACGTGGGCGCCGCCTTCGTCCTCATCATCTTCCTCGTCATCGGCGCGGGCGGTCTGTGGCTCAACAACCAGGTCCACCCGTCCGACACCGGCGCCGAACCGGTCACGATCGTGATCCCGAACGACGCCGGCCTGGCCACGATCTCGCGCCTGCTCGAGGAGAAGGGCGTGGTCTCCAACGCCACCATCTTCCGCTACTACGCCAAGTCCAAGGACATCGCCACCGTCAAGGCGGGTGAGTACGACCGCCTCCACCTCAACGACTCCATGGACGACGTCATCTCCCGGCTCAACCAGGGACCCATCCCGCCCCGGTTCAGCGAGGTCACCTTCCCCGAGGGCCTGTGGCTCACCGAGACCGCCGCCACCGCCATCGCCGCCTTCCCCGAGATGGACGGGTACGAGTTCTCCGTCGCCCTGGCCAACCCCGACACCCCCCGCTCGCGCTACCAGCCCGAGGGCAGCGCGTTCGACGGCTTCCTCTTCCCCGCCACGTACCGCGTCGAGGACCCCGACCGCGCCGACGAGCAGAAGCTCATCGACCAGATGGTCAAGCAGTTCGACACCGTCGGCCAGGAGATCGGCCTCGACAACGCCACGGCCATGCTCGAGGGCCAGGCGGGCAGCCGGGAGATCACGCCCTACGACGCCGTGATCGTCGCGTCGCTGATCGAGGGCGAGGCCAACCAACCCGGCGAGCGGGCCAAGGTGGCCCGGGTCATCTACAACCGGCTCTCGCGCGGCATGAAGCTCGAGCTCGACGCCACCGTTCCCTTCGCGCTCGGTGAGAAGAAGGAAGAGCTCACCAAGAGCGATCTCGACATCGATTCGCCGTTCAACACCCGCAAGTTCCCCGGCCTCACCCCGACGCCGATCAACTCGCCGGGCAAGGACTCCCTGATCGCCGCGCTGAACCCCTCCACCGAGCCGGGCTCGGACGGGTGGCTCTACTACGTGCTCATCGACAAGGACGGCACCCACCTCTTCACCAGCGACTACAACGAGTTCCTCCGGGCGGCCGACAAGGCCCGCGCCGACGGCGTGTTCTGAGCGGCGCTTCCGACCGAGTCGACCAGCTCGCACCGGTGCCCGGCCGGCACTCGGGTAGGTTGACGCCGATGTCGACCTGGACACCGTCGGGGACCACGTCGTTGGCCGCCGTGATCGGGACACCGATCCGTCACTCGCGATCACCCGCCATCCTCAACGCCGCGTTCCGGGCCCTGGACCTGGACTGGGCCTACCTCGCGTTCGACGTCGCCGACGGCGATGCGGCCCGGGCCATCGATGCCGTGCGCACCCTGGGGATCGGTGGGTTGTCGGTCACCATGCCGCACAAGGCGGCGGTGGTCGATCTCGTCGACGACCTCACCGACGACGCCCGGGTGCTCGGTGCCGTGAACTGCGTGACGCAGCGCGACGGTCGGCTGCTCGGCGACAACACCGACGGCGGCGGCTTCATCGCGGCGCTCACCGATCGCGGCGTCAGCGTCGGCGGCCGGACGTGTGTGGTGCTCGGCGCCGGCGGTGCCGCCCGCGCGGTCGTGCTGGCCCTCGCCCGTGCGGGTGCCGCATCGGTCGTGGTGGTGAACCGAACCCGGTCGCGAGCCGAGGATGCCGCCGCGTTGGCGGGTGCCGTCGGCGTGGTCGGTTCCGATGACGCCATCACCGGCGCCGACCTGATCGTCAACGCCACGTCGGTCGGCATGGGCGCCCGTGTCCTCGACGGTCCCGACGCGTCGGCGTCGGCGTCGGTGCCGTTCCCGCTCGATCTGATCCGAGCCGTCGACCCGCCGATCGTCGTCGACCTCGTGTACCAGCCGCTGGTGACCCCGTTGCTGCGCGGGGCGGGCCGGGCCGGTTCGGTCACGGTGGACGGCCTCGGGATGTTGGTGCACCAGGCGGCACTCGCGTTCAGGTCCTGGACGGGGTCCGAGCCGCCGATCGAGGTCATGCGGGCCGCCGCCGAGGCTGCGGCCCCCGCCGAGACGCCTCCCGACGAACCTCGCCCGCCCACCGACACCGGTCGTTCCGCCGGGTAGTGTCCTGCGGACCTCGGGTCGGCGGGTGTCCCGGACAGCCATCGGATCGAACAAACCCTTGCATCCCCGCCTTCCCTGCCGATGGGAACGGCGTTCCAATCCTCGAACGGAGGTCGTCGTGGCTCTTCAGGGCACACTCGAAACCTTTGCCCTTCCAGATGTGCTCCGCCTCTTGGCCTCCACCAAGAAGTCCGGCGCGTACCGTCTGGACGGCGATCGCGGTTCCGGCTGCCTGTGGCTCCGCGAGGGTCAGGTGGTCGGCGGTGAGCTCACCGGTTCGACCGCCGATGCGGGCCCGAACGAGGTCACGTTCGAGCTGCTCCGCTTCAGTGACGGTGACTTCCTCTTCGACGCCGATGCGGAGCTGCCCTCGGGCGGCGAGCCGGTCGACGTCGAGACGGTCCTCGCCGATGCCGAGCAGCTGCTCGACGAGTGGAAGGACATCGAGCGCGTCGTTCCGTCGCTCGATCGATGGGTGGCGCTTCGGGCCGAGCTGCCCGGCGACGAGGTCACCATCCGGGCCGACACCTGGATCTCGGTCGTGGCGCTCGGTGGCGGCCGGACGGTCGCGCAGATGGGCACCATCCTCGGCCTCGGGGAGCTCCCCATCTCTCGTCTGGTGAAGGACCTCGTGGAGCTGGGCCTGGTCGAGCTCACCGATCCTCCCGCCGGCGCATCGTCGCCGACCACGCCGCCGCCCGCGGCCGAGGTCGCCGCCGCCGCTCCGGCACCTGCGCCGGAGCCCGCTCCCGCACCGACCGACGACACCGGGCGCGACGGCTCGTTCCTGCGTGAGTCCGAGCTGGTGATCGACGTCTCCGACGACGACGGCGCCAAGGATGCCTCGGTGCTCGAGTTCACGTCCGAGCCCGGCGAGCCCGAGCCGTTCGAGCCGTTCGATCCCAACGGCTTGGTGATCGGCAAGCCGGGTGCAGTCGACGACGACGCGCCGAGCTCGTTCCTCTCCGACCCGATCCCCGAGCCCGAACCGGCGCCGCCGGTCCCCGAGTCGAGCCCCAACGACGCCGCCGAGATCGCACGCCAGCTCGCCAACCTGAGCCCGAAGGCGGCCAAGGCCGTCGCGGCCGCGGCGAAGGCCACCACCCAGGCGGAGCGCGAAGCGGCGCTGGCCGAGGTGGACGAATCCGAGGATCCGATCAACCGGGACCTGCTCCTGAAGTTCCTCGGCTCGGTCAACTCCTGAGCCTCGCTCGGTTCCCGGCTCGTCGCATCGTCCCGTGAGCGACTCCGCGCTCCTCGTCCTGTGCGGTGCGCTCGCGCTGCCCGCAGGGTGGTTCGCGGGCGTGCTGTACGACCGCGTCCCCGACGACCTCGCCCTGTTCCGTCCGCTGGCGCGCCCGCGCCTCACCGGCCCGTACCTGGCGATGCACGTCACCATGATCATCGCCTTCGTGCTGGCCGCCAACCGCTTCGCCGACGCCCACCCCCTCGAGCTGGCCGACTACCTGCTCCTGTTCGGTGCGCTCGTGGTGCTGTCGTTCATCGACCTCGACACCCTGCGGCTCCCGGACCAGATCGTTGCGCCGCTCCTGGTGGTGTCGATCCCGCTCATCGTCGTGGCGTCACTCGTGCAGCACGACGCCACGCGCATCCGCTTCGCCATCGCCGGTGGGGCGTTCTACTTCATCTTCCTCTTGGTGGTGCACCTGATCATCCCGAGGGGCATGGGCTTCGGCGACGTCAAGCTGGCGGCGGTCATGGGGCTCTACGTGGGCTGGTTGGGCACGTCGGTCCTCCAGGCCGTCCAGCTCACGCTCTACGCGATGCTGATCGGCTTCCTCGTCGGGTCGCTGGCCGGCATGGTGGCGTTCGCCTTCCGGGGCAAGAGCCGGGCCATCCCGTTCGGCCCGTTCCTGGCGCTCGGCACGATCGTCACCATCGTGTTCAGCACGTCACTCGTCCGCCCCTACTGAGCGGCGCGCCCGGCCGCCCGGTCCGGTCGCCGACCGCGGGTGCCAGGGCGTGCGGGAGGGACCGGTAGATTGGTCCGATGCTGCGATTCCTGACCGCCGGTGAGTCCCACGGGCCTGCACTCATCGCGGTGATCGAGGGCGTTCCCGCCGGCCTCGCCCTCACCCTCGAGGACATCGCCGGTGAGCTGGCACGCCGACGGCTGGGCTTCGGCCGCGGCCCGCGCATGAAGTTCGAGCAGGACGAGATCACGCTCGTCGGCGGGGTCCGTCACGGTCAGACCCTCGGATCGCCGATCGCCATCGAGATCGCGAACAGCGAGTGGAGCCGTCCGGGCAACAAGTGGAACGACGAGATGTCGCCGGCGCCGGGCGCCACCGCGTCCCGCCTCACCAAACCCCGGCCCGGTCACGCCGACCTCACCGGCATGCAGAAGTACGACCGCCTCGACGCCCGCGACATCCTCGAGCGGGCGTCGGCACGCGAGACCGCCGCCCGGGTCGCCGCGGGTGCGGTCGCCAAGGTGCTGCTGCGCCAGATCGGGACCGAGGTCATCTCCCACGTGGTGCGGATCGGCGCGGTCGCCGCCGGGGGTGCCCGACCCACCGTCTCGGACCTGGACGCGGTCGACCGGTCCGCGGTGCGCTGCTTCGACCACGACGCCGAGGACGCGATGATCGCCGGCATCAAGGCGGCGGCGAAGGACGGGGACTCCCTCGGCGGGTTGGTGGAGGTCCTCGGCTACGGCGTGCCCGTCGGACTCGGGAGCCACGTCCACTGGGATCGCAAGATCGATGGTCTCCTGGGGCAGGCGCTGCTCAGCATCCAGGCGGTCAAGGGCATCGAGCTCGGCGACGGCTTCGAGGTCGCGGCCGGGCGTGGGAGCGTCGCCCACGACGCCATCACCTGGGATGCGGACGACCGCGAGTACCGCCGCACCACCACCCGGGCGGGCGGCGTCGAGGGCGGCATGACCACCGGTGAGCTCCTTGTGGCACGCGTCGCCATGAAGCCGCTCGCCACCCTGAACCGCCCGTCGTTGGGCACCGTCGACCTCGCCACCAAGACCGAGACGGTCTCGTTCAAGGAACGCACCGACGTCACCGCGGTGCCGGCCATGGGTGTCGTGGCCGAGGCGATGGTCTCGTTGGTGCTGGCCAACGAGGCGCTGCGCAAGTTCGGGGGCGACTCGATGAGCGAGCTCGTGCGATCGGTCGAGGCGTACCGGATGCAGCTGAAGGCCCACGCCGACCGCGTCGAGGACGAACCTGCCGTCGAGGCGTCCGGCCCCGTGAACTGGGACCCCACCGAGGCGTTCGAGGTGGGTGCCGGTCCGCAGGCCGGCACCGCTGCTGCACCGGATGCCGGATCGTCGGCGCAGCCGCCGGTCGATGCCACCGACGGCGGCTCCACCGACGACGGGTCGCGCCGGTGATGGTTGCCGCACCCAGGGCCGTGCTGCGGCGACCGCTGGTGCTGATCGGGATGATGGGGTCGGGGAAGTCCACGGTGGGCCGGCGCCTCGCGTCGGTCCTCGGCGTCCCGTTCGCCGACACCGACGCCGAGGTCGAGCGCCGCCGTGGCACCACCGTCGCCGACATCTTCGCCACCGACGGCGAGGCGTCCTTCCGCGCGGACGAGGCCTCGGCGGTGGCCGACCTGGTGGTCGCCGACACGCCATCGGTCGTCGCCACCGGCGGGGGAGCGGTCATCGCACCGCAGACCCGGGCGCTCCTGCGTGAACGGGCGACGGTCGTGTGGCTCCGCGCCTCGCCCGGCATGCTGGCGAGCCGCATCGCCGACGACGGCACCCGTCCGTTGCTGGCCGACGATCCACGCGCCGAGCTGCGTCGCCTGGCCGACGAACGTGCGCCGCTGTACCGCGATGCCGCCGACCACGTCGTCGACGTCGACCACGTCGGGCGTCGGGAGGTCGTCGATCGGGTGCTCGACGCGCTGCACGCCGACGAGGTGCCGACATGATCGTGGTCCCCGTCGGCCTCGGAGATCGGTCCTACGACGTCATCGTCGGCGACGGCGCCCGCCACGAGCTCGCCGGCGTCATCCCGCCCGCCGTCGACCGGGTCGCGATCGTCACCCAGACCGGCATCGACGTCGACGTCGATCCGGGGCGCGAGCACCGGATCTTCACCATCGGCGACGGTGAGGAGACCAAGTCGCTGGGCACGGTCGAGGCGCTGTGCCGCGACTTCACCACGTGGGGCCTCACGAGAGCCGATGCGGTCATCGCGGTCGGCGGCGGCCTCGTCACCGACGTCGGCGGGTTCGCGGCGGCCGTGTACCACCGGGGGATCCCCGTGATCCACGTCGCCACCACCCTCCTGGGCCAGATCGATGCCGCCATCGGGGGCAAGACCGGCGTGAACCTGCCCGAGGGCAAGAACCTGGTGGGTGCGTTCTGGCAACCCACCGCCGTCCTGTGCGACACCTCGGTGCTGGCCACGTTGCCGCCACGCGAGTACCGCAGCGGGCTGGGCGAACTGGCCAAGTACCACTTCCTCGGCGGCGGGGACCTCGACGCCCTCCCGATCGACCAGCGGGTCGCCGCCTGCGTGGCCATCAAGGCGGAGGTGGTCGCCGCCGACGAGCGCGAGAGCGGTCGGCGGGCCACGCTCAACTACGGCCACACCCTCGCCCACGCGCTGGAGACGAGCGGCCACTACGACCTGCGCCACGGCGAGGCGGTGGCCATCGGTCTCGTCTACGCCGCCGAGCTGGCCCACGTCCTCGGGCGGATCGACGCCGCTGCGGTCGACGAGCACCGCCGGGTGGTTGCCGCCTACGACCTCCCGGCGACGCTGCCGGGAGGCTCGTCGGTCGACGAGCTGGTCGCGATCATGGGTCGCGACAAGAAGGCGCTCAACGGTGTCACCTTCGTGCTCGACGGCCCGGGCGGCGTCGAGGTGGTCGAAGGGGTCGATCGGCCGTCCGTCGATGCCGCCCTGGAGCTGATCCGATGAGCGATCCCGTGATCCTCGTGCTGTCCGGCCCGAACCTCAACCTCCTCGGGCATCGTGAGCCGGCCGTGTACGGCTCGGCCACGCTCGACGACTACGTCCGCGCGGTCACCGAATCGGCGGGTGCGCACGGCTTCACCATCGAGCACACCCAGTCGAGCCGGGAGGCCGACATCGTCGACGCGGTGCACGCCGGGATCGGCCGGGTCGCCGGCATCATCATCAACCCGGGCGCGTTCACCCACTACGCCTGGGCGATCCACGATGCGTTGGCGGCGTTCGGCGGTCCGGTGATCGAGGTCCACATCTCCAACCCCGTTCGCCGGGAGGGGTGGCGCCACACCTCGGTGATCACCCCGGTCGCCACCGGCACCATCACGGGGTTCGGGATCGCCGGGTACCGCTTGGCCATCGACGCGATGGCGACGCTGGTGGCGGTGCCGTGAGCGCCGGTTCACCGGTCCCGCCGCTGCCCGGACCGGCCGACCTCGAGGCGCTCCCGGCCATGGCCGTGATCGAGCGCACCGATCGGCTCCGAGATCAGCTCGACGCCGCCGGGTGCGATGCCCTGCTGGTCACCTCGCTCGTCAACATCCGGTACCTGACCGGGTTCTCGGGGTCGGCGGCCCGGCTCCTGGTCACGCCCGACGAGCTCGTCTTCGTCACCGACGGCCGCTACCGCGATCAGGCCGCCGACCAGTTGGCGGCATCCGGCGTCGTCGCCACCATCGAGGTCTCCAACGGCGCCCAGCGCGAGGTGGTGTCCGCCGCGGCGGCGGGGATCGGGCGGATCGGCCTCGAGGCCGATGCGGTCACCTGGGCCGACCAGCGCAGCTACGCCGCCGAGTGGTTCGCCGACGCCGAGGTGACGCCCACCGCCGGACTCGTCGAGGGGCTGCGGCGCGTCAAGGACGCCGGTGAGGTGGCGCGGATCGAAGCGGCGGCGATCATCGCCGACCACGCGCTCGCCGAGGTGCGCTCGCGCCTGGACGAGGGCCCGACCGAGCGCGAGTTCGCCCTCGAGCTCGACACCGCGATCCGGCGATCGGGAGCGGCCGGGAACTCGTTCGAGACGATCGTCGGCTCCGGGCCCAACGGCGCCAAGCCCCATGCCCGTCCCGGGTCACGTCGCATCGTCGAGGGCGACCTCGTCGTGATCGACTTCGGTGCCGTGGTCGATGGCTACTGCTCGGACATGACCCGCACCGTCCAGGTGGGCGAGGCGTCCCCGACCCAGGAACGCCTGTACGAGGTCGTGCTCGTCGCGCAGCAGGCCGGGGTCGATGCCGTCACGGCCGGGGCTGCGGTCGCCGACGTCGATGCGGCGTGCCGCACGGTGATCGACGACGCCGGTTGGGCCGACGCGTTCCTGCACGCGACGGGCCACGGCGTCGGTCTCGACATCCACGAGTGGCCCCGGGTGGCAGCCACGGGCGATGCTACGCTCGCTCCCGGCCACGTGGTCACCGTTGAGCCCGGCGTCTACCTCCCCGAGCACGGCGGTGTGCGGATCGAGGACACCCTGGTCGTCACCGCCGACGGTTGCCGGGCCCTCACCCACACCGCGAAGCTCGCGAGCGTCTGACCGGCGGTCGTCCCCCGTCCGATCGATGCGCGACCCGCTCGTTGCGCTCTCCCTGCAAAGGATCTGCTCCCCGATGCCCACCATCACGACCAACGACCTCAAGAACGGCATGGCCCTCGATCTCGACGAGGGGCTGTTCGAGGTCGTCGAGTTCCAGCACGTCAAGCCGGGCAAGGGAGGCGCGTTCGTCCGCACCACCCTCAAGAACATCCGCTCCGGTTCGGTGGTCGACCGCACGTTCCGTGGTGGCGAGAAGGTCGAGCGGGCGATCATCGACAAGCGTGAGATGCAGTACCTCTACCGCGACGTCGACGACTACGTCTTCATGGACAACAGCACCTACGAGCAGCTCACCGTGCGGGCGGGCCAGCTCGGGCCGAGCACCGACTACCTGATCGAGAGCGCCAACGCCGTCCTCGAGATGTACGACGACGAGATCGTCGGTGTCGATCTGCCCGCCGCCGTCGAGCTCTCGATCGCCAACACCGACCCGGGTGTCCAGGGCGACCGCGTGTCGGGCGCGAGGAAGCCGGCCACGCTCGAGACCGGGCTGGTGGTGCAGGTGCCGCTGTTCGTGAACCCGGGCGACCGGGTGAAGGTCGATACCCGCACCGGCGACTACATCACACGGGTGTGACGACCGCTCCCGGTTCGTCGGTGCCCGTCGATCCTTCCGACGACGGTGGTGCCCCCCAGGACGCTGCCCCGCAGGACCCGGTGCGAGCAGGAACCGCCCCGCCGGACCCGACGGGCGGTCTCACCCCTCCCGTCGCCGCACCCCTGCCCGACGAGTTGCCCCCCATGCCGCCCGACGACACCGATCTCGCCGACCGTGAGCCGCTGCTCGTGTACCGCGGCGGCGGTGTCGGGAGCCGTCGAGAGGCACGCGAACGGGCGCTGGCATTGCTCTACGAAGCCGAGTCCAAAGCGGTGTCGCCCGCCGAGATCCTCGACTCGCTCGCCCTGCCGGCCGAACCGTTCGCGGCCGAGCTGGTGGCCGGGGTCGGCGAGCACCAGACCGAGATCGACGCCGTGCTGAGCTCGTACGCCCGTGGGTGGACCCTGGCGCGCATGCCGGCCATCGATCGAGCCGTGCTCCGCCTGGCCACCTTCGAGCTCACCCACCGCCGCGACGTCCCCACCGGGGCCGTCATCTCCGAAGCGGTCGAGCTCGCCCAGCACTACACCACCGACGAGTCCGGACGGTTCGTGAACGGCATGCTGGCGGCGATCGCAGCCGACGTCCGCCCCTGACCCCGCCCCGGGGCCGACCGATGGTCGACCCCGAGGGCGGAGCGTGAGGGTGCGGCGGGCCCGACGTCGCGTCAGGCGCAGCCCTTGGCGATGTCCTCGACCTTGGTGGTCTGCTCCGGGGTGAGCGAGTCGAGCTCGAAGATCTCGATGCCGAACTCGGCGATGACCCCGTCGACCAGGCAGGTGGCCTGGGCAGTGGTGAGGCCTTCCTCGGTGACCAGCTCGTCGATGAGCGACTCACGGGTGACGGTGCCACCGGGGACGGTGGGCGGGATCGGATCGATGGTCGTGGTCGTGAGCCGGGATGACGGCGGGGCCTTCTTGGTCGTCGTCGTGCGATCGGGCTTCTCGGTGGTGGTGGTCGTCTCCTCCTTCTCGGTCGTCGTCGTGGACGCCGAGGTGGTGGTCGTGGTGGTCACCGGGTCGTTCGAGCTGCTGCGGGTGAGGGCGAAGGCCAGACCGCCGCCGACCAGGACGAGCACCAGCACCACGATGGCGATGATCAGCCCGGTCTTGTTGCCGTCCTTGGGGGGCGGCCCGTCAGGGGCGGTGGCGCCGGGGTAGCCCTGGGGCGGGTAGCCGCCGGGAGGGCCGCCGGGCATGGCCCCGGGTGTGCCGGGAGGGCCGCCCGGTGCGCCGGTGGGCGGACCCGCGGGGGTGCCCCACGCGCCGGGTTGGGGTGGTCCCGTGGGCGAGGTGGGGGGCTGGCCCGCCGTGGGCATCTGGGTGGTGGGCGTCGCCCCCGGATCGGGCGTGGGCGCGCCGGTGGGGGTCGGTGGAGCAGTGGCCGCCGCGCCAGCTGCGGCATCGGGCGGGTACCACTTGCCGTCAGACGCCAACCACCATCCGGGGCCTTGAGATTGATCGCTCACGCGAGCCTCCCGGACTCGTGTCGTGCCACCGCAGGGTCGGTGTCGTGACGGAGAGCATAGGGGCCGTGACCGGTGGTGTGTGTCGTTCGCCGTCGGGACCCGACCGGCTCCGACCCATCGGTCACCGCGCACGAACGGTGCCCGGCGGGCGTTGGCGTGTCCGGCACCGGCCCCCTATGCTGGACGCCTGACCGTGAAGTGGGTCCGGTGAGGCCCACACGGACAGAGAGGACCACGGATGTGGCTGAGCGCGAACGCAGACTGACGCCCCCGTTCGGGGGCGTTTTCGTTGCCCGCACCCGGGTCATGACCGCCGACGACATGCAGCGGGCGATCTGGCGGATCGCCCACGAGGTCGTCGAACGCAACCACGGCCTCGATGGCGTCGTGCTCGTCGGCCTGCAGACCGGTGGGGTCCCGCTGGCGGGCAAGCTCGCCGATGCGTTGCAGGCGATCGAAGGCACCGAGGTCGCCGTCGGCACCCTCGACGTCGCCTTCTACCGCGACGACATCGGCCTGCGGCCCGTGCTCCCCGAAGCGGTCACCGACATCGCCTTCGATCTCGACGGGCGCATCGTGGTGCTGGTCGACGACGTCCTCTTCACCGGTCGCACCATCCGGGCGGCGCTCGATGCCATCACCGACTTCGGGCGGCCACGGGCGGTGCAGCTGGCGGTGATGATCGATCGTGGCCATCGTGAGCTGCCGATCCGGCCGGACTACGTCGGCAAGAACCTGCCGACGCGTCGCGACGAGGCCGTCGACGTGCAGGACGACGGCGTCGATCTGGGCGAGATGGTCAAGTGAGGCACCTCCTCGGCATCGACGAGCTCGGTCTCGACGGGATCGACGACGTGATGCAGCTCACCGATTCGTTCGTCGAGGTCTCCGAGCGGTCGATCCCCAAGGTCCCGGCCCTCCGGGGCAAGACGGTGGTCTCGCTGTTCTACGAGGACAGCACCCGAACCCGGCTCTCGTTCGAGACGGCGGCCAAGCGCCTGTCCGCCGACACGATGACCTTCAGCGTCAGCACCTCGTCCACCAAGAAGGGCGAGTCGCTGCGTGACACCGTCGAGACCATCGAAGCCATGGGCGTCGACGCGATCGTGATCCGCCACGGGTCGGCGGGCGCGCCGTGGAACGTCGCCCAGTGGGGGAGCGCCGCGGTCGTCAACGCGGGCGACGGCTGGCACGAGCACCCCACCCAGGCGCTGCTCGACAGCTACACGATCCGCCAGCACCGGGGCTCGCTGGCCGGTCGACGCATCGCCATCGTCGGCGACATCAAGCACAGCCGGGTGGCCCGGTCGAACATCGCGGCCTTCACGCTCCAGGGGGCCGAGGTGACGCTCGTCGCGCCGCGCACCCTCCTCCCGCCGGACCTCGACGGCTGGCCCGTCCGGGTGTCGAGCGACCTCGACGCCGTCCTGGCCGACGTGGACATCGTCTACCTGCTGCGCATGCAGCTCGAGCGGATGGCCGACGCCCTGGTGCCGACCCTGCGTGAGTACACCGAGCGGTTCGGGCTCACCGTTCGCCGTGCGGCCACCCTCGCCGACGACGTGCTGATCATGCACCCGGGGCCCATGAACCGCGGGGTGGAGATCGCCGCCGAGGTGGCCGACCTCCCCAACGCGGTGATCGTCGATCAGGTGCGCAACGGCGTCGCCGTGCGCATGGCGGTCCTCTACCTGCTCCTCGGCGCCGGCACCGAGTGGGGCGCCGAGACCGGCGGAGCCCGGGGAACGAACGTGAGGGAGGTTCCAGCGTGAGTGGCACGAGGTACGTGATCAGAGGTGGCCGGATCATCGATCAGCACGGGGAGCGCATCGCCGATGTGGCGATCGACGACGGGCGGATCGTCGAGGTCGGCACTGATGTCGACCCGACCGGCAGCGAGGTGCTCGATGCCGGTGGCTGCGTCGTCGCGCCCGGCTTCGTGGATCTCCACTCGCACCTGCGTGAGCCGGGCAAGGAGGAGGCCGAGACCATCGAGACGGGAGCCCGCTGCGCCGCGCTCGGTGGGTACGCGGCGATCGTGGCGATGCCGAACACCACACCGGCCATCGACAGCGCGGCGGTCGTGCGCCAGGTGCTCGAGGCGGGCCGGCGCTCGGTGGTCGACGTGCGCTCGTCGGGCGCCATCACGGTGGGGCGCGCGGGTGAGCTGCTGGCCCCGATCGCCGAGATGGCGGCGCTCGGCGTCACCATCTTCACCGACGACGGCACCGGAGTGCAGGACGACGGTCTCATGCGCCGGGCGATGGAGTACGCCAGCGATCTGGGCGTCACGCTCGCCCAGCACTGCGAGATCGACCAGCTCGCCCGTGGCGGCCACATGAACGAGGGTTCCTGGTCCGCCCGCCTCGGGGTGCCGGGCATCCCGGCCGAGGCCGAGGAGCTCATGGTGGCCCGCGACATCGCGCTCGCCCGAGCCACGGGCGCCAAGGCCCACTTCCAGCACCTGTCCACCGCCGGATCGGTGGACCTGGTGCGTGCCGCCAAGGCCGCCGGTGCCACCATCACGGCGGAGGCCACCACCCACCACTTCACCCTCACCGATGCCTGCCTCGCCGGGTACGACGCGGTGTTCAAGGTGAACCCACCGCTGCGCACCCAGGACGATGTCGACGCCATCCGTGCCGGACTGGCCGACGGCACCATCGATGCGATCGCCACCGACCACGCACCGCACACCCAGGAGTCCAAGCAGGCGCCGCTCGATCAGGCGCCGCCCGGCATGCTCGGCCTGGAGACGGCGCTCGCGCTCGCCCTCACCGAGCTCCAGCCGGCCGGCGTCGACCTGGCCACGATCGTCGCGCTGCTCTCGTGGAAGCCGGCCCGGATCGCCGGGTTGGAGCACGAGCACGGTCGGCCCGTCGTGGCCGGCGAGCCCGCGCACCTTTGCGTGTTCGACCCCACCGCGTCCTGGGTGGTCGATCCCACCCGATCAGCCAGTCGAAGTCGCAACAACCCCTATGCGGGACGAACCGTCACCGGTCGTGTCCGCCACACCATCGTTGCAGGAGAACCCGTCGTGATCGATGCCGAGGTCCAGAGATGACCATCCGCGAAGC
>JBBSTY010000089.1:0-17905 GCA_038235385.1 Acidimicrobiales bacterium
ACCGAGCAGGGCGTCGAGCTCGGGCCCAGCCACCACCACGGGGATGGCCGCGCCGGCGCGCGCCACTGCGTCCCGAGCGACCGCCTCGTGCTCGGCGTCCACGACCACCACCCGTGCGCCGGCGTCCTCCAGGATGAAGGCCACCTCGGGTGCCGTCAGGTGCCAGTTCACGGCCGCCACCCACACCCCCGACACCAGGGCACCGAGGAGCACCTCGACGTACTCGACCCGGTTCGCCATCACGATCGCCGCGTGATCGCCCGGCGCGAGCCCGACGTCGTCGCGCAGCCAACGACCGACGCGGGTCGCTCGATCGCCGAGCTCGGCCCAGCTGCGCTGACGAGTGAGATCGTCGATCGCCGGCTCGTCGGCACGGGAGGCATCCAGGTGCGGGAACATCGGCGGGAGGGTACCGCCCTCGACGGGCGACCCGTCGAGGTCACGCGCCCGCCACGGTGCGGGCACGTGGCGGACCGACGGGGTGGGCGCCTGCGCGCCCGAAAAGGGCGGGCGTCCGAGCAGCGGTGTCGGCCAGGAGGGCACCCACCCACGACGGTACGATCGGCGGATGCCCCGCCGACCCTGGATCCCATCCGCTGCCATCGCACCGGTCCTCGTCGCCGCTGCGCTGGTCACCTCGTGCGCATCCGGATCGGAACCGGTCGTGCAGACCCTGCCGCCCGGCACCTCGGCCACGGATGGATCGGATTCGTCCGCCACCACGCCGTCGTCGGGGTCCGCCCCCTCGACCGTTCCCGGGACGGCGACCATCACGAGCTTCGATCTGCGCAACCAGATCTCGTGCGACGGGACGGTCGACGTCGTGACCAACGTCAGGTACGAGACCACGGGCGCCGACACCGTGGCCTTCGTGGTCGACGGGGACCAGGTACCGGGCAGCCCGGCCACGAGCGGCGGCTTCGACATCCCGATCTCGTGCGACGGCAGCTCGCACACGGTCCTGCTCGTCGCCGTCGATGCCGACGGCGCCACGACGATCGACAGCCGGGTGGTGCTCACGACCACCACCCCTCAGGGCAACTGACCCACCTCCCGAGGTGCGGGCGTGCGGTCCGTGCCGGCGTCGGCGTTCGACCCGATCGCTGACGGCCGACCGACCGACGACGACCGACGACGACCGACGACGACCGACGAACATCGAGGTCGGGTGACCGACCACGGACGACCGCCGTGGGCCGACGGGACCCGGGTCGACGACGGTGCCTGGCAACGACGCAGCCCGACGACCACAATGCACGGCGTGTCCCACCCCGATCTGCCCCGCCCCCGTCCAGCGCCTCGGTCCCGATCACGGCGACTGCTCGCGGGCACGGTGATCGTCGCCGTGACGGTGCTCTCGGTCGCGTGCACGAGCACCGATCTGCCGGCACCGTCGGGTCAGCCGGCCGCCACCGGTGCTCCCATCGGTCCGTCGTCGTACGCCACGATCGCCGAGCTGCACGACGCCGTCGTCGCCGCTGGCTTCGCGTGCACCTTGGAGTACCCCGGGTTGCGCGACGACGTCACCAACAACGAGGTGAGCATCTGCACCATCGACGGCGAGACCGCCTACCTCACCGTCTGGGGCAGCGCCGACGACCTCACCGCGTTCGCGGCTTCGCCCGATGGCGCAACCGGCACCGTGGCCCTCGGCGCCGACTGGAGCATCGCCGTGAGCACCGGCGCTCTCGCCACGCGCCTCGCCGCCGGTCTCGGCGGGTCGGCGCCGGTGCCGTCGGACCCGACCTCCCCGTCATGATCTCGACGCCTCACGAGCGGCGCGCCGGCTGACCTCGGGTTCGACGCCGGGCTGAGCGACCGGCTGACCGCTCCTCCGGTGAGGCTCGATCAGCCCGTCAGGGCTGCGGGCACGAGGCCGGCGGATAGACGGCGTCGCCCCGCCACGGGCCCGATTGCCATCCGGTGAGCGCCGTCGCCTTGTACGACGACACCAGCTCCTCGACCACCTGCTGCGCGAGGAGGGCGGCACCATCGGCGCAGAGGTGGAGACCGTCGATCTGGCGGGTGCGAACGGTCGTGCCGTCGCCGGTGGTGATCACGTCGTGGTACCCGGGGGTGGGTCCGTTCAACGCATCCTGGGCCGGCAGGTAGGTGACCGACGGCCACCGGGACGGAAGGTCGGCGTAGGCCTCGTTGAGGGCCCGGAAGGCCCGGTTGGCATCGTCGTTGGCGACGGGCGGGTTGCCGATCCAGATCACCGATGCGCCACGGCTCGTGATCAGCTGGAGCCACGGGTCGAGCACGTTCGCCTCGTACTGGCCCTGCCAGGCGGGATCCTCGGACGCGGCACCGGTCCCCGTACGGAGCACCTCGGACTCCCAGGTCCCGACGAACATCACGATGACCTCGGGATTGAACTGCTCGAGCTGCTGGTTCCAGGTGAAGCGCACGGTCGGATCCCGCAGGATGCTCGGCGTGAGGATGAACCGCACCTCGCTCGTGCCGTCGGCCTCGACGGCCGCCTTCAGCGCCGGCGCCAGCCCGGCCATCACCGAATCGCCGGCCAGGACGACGCGCAGCGGGTCCTCGGCGGTGGGACGGCGTGGCCCCGGCTCGGTGGTCGTGGTCGTCGGCGCGGGTGTTCCCGGGGGCGACGTCGGCGCGTGGGTGCCCGGCACCGACGAGGCCGACGTGCGCGGCAGGATCGACGTGGCCGGCCCGGCGACGCTGGTGGTCGGCTCGTCGTCGACGCGGGCGCCCACCGAATAGCCTGCGCCGATCGACAGCGCGAAGAGCACGACGAAGCCGGCAACGATGGTGAAAGGAGACCCCCGCATGCGGGCCACACTGTTGCACCAAACCGGCCCGGACAAGAAGCGGGCCGAGCACAGGGTCCGTTGGACCCATCCGACTTCTCGCTCCGCGGGGCGCCTCACCCGACGAGCACGGCTGGCGACCTGCGTCGTCGCCACCGTGGCCCTGCTCGGGGTGGGCGGCTGCGGCGGCTCGCCGACCAGCTCGGACCGCACCGCCACCGATGCATCGACCGCGCCGACCGACGACCCGCGCTCGAGCACCGTCGAGCGTGGACGCGTCGAACCGCCTCCCTCCCGACCGGGAGCGCCGGGCGAGCCCATCGACGTCGAGGCGATCGACGCACCCGCCGGTGGGCGGGCGGTCCGGTTCAGCTACCACTCGAGCGGCGCCGGTGGTGCCGACATCGCCGTCACCGGCGTCCTGCTCACCCCTGATCGACCACCGCCCGTCGGGGGCTTCCCGCTGATCACCTGGGCCCATCCCACGACCGGCGCGGCGGACGGGTGCCAGCCGTCGGTCGAGGGGACCGCGGCGCTCCCGTACCCGGACGACCTCGTCGCGCAGGGGTGGGCCGTGGTCGCCACCGACTACGAGGGGCTCGGGTCGGCCGGTCCGCACCCCTACCTCGTCGGCGCGAGCGAGGGCCCCGCCGTCCTCGACGCGGCACGAGCGGCGTCACGGATCGATGGATCCGGCGTCGACGCGAGCTCGCCGCTCGTGATCTGGGGCTTCTCCCAGGGCGGTCACGCCGGCGCCTTCGCCGCCGAGCTCGCCCCGACCTACGCGCCCGAGCTCGACCTGGTCGGGGTGGCCCTCGCCGCTCCGGTCAGCGACGTAGGAGGGTTCACCCGCCGCGCCGAGCAGATGGACGATCAGCTCGGCGTCGTCCTCACCATCGTCAACGGGTTCGACGCGGCCTACCCCGAGCTCGACCCGGCCACGGTCCTCACGGCCGAAGGGGTCGAGGCGCTGACCGACGTCGAGCGCCGGTGCATCGGCGAGCTCAACGAAGACCTCACCCAGCCCACGGACACGATCATCGCCGCGCCACCGACGGCCGACGACGCCTTCGCGGCACGCTTCGCCGAGAACCGAGCCGGCGACCACCCGATCACCGCGCCCGTGCTCATCGTCCAGGGATCCGAGGACGACATCGTCGATCCGGCCGCCAGCGCTGCGCTGGCGCAGCGGTACTGCGATCGCGAGGTTCTCGTGCGGTACGACGTCATCGACGGCACCAACCACGGGGTGCTCGCACGGGAGCCGTTCCTCGGCTGGATCCGGGACCGCTTCGACCGAGCGCAGGCCCCGACGACCTGTTGACCGCACCGCACGGGGGCCGTCGCCTTCCACCGTCCGGGGGAGGTGCGCATGCACCGTTCGGGGGCCGGTGCTGGGATACGATTCGACGACGCTTCGCGGCGCCGGGCACCCTGGTCAGGACCAGGACCGGAGCCGGCGAGCGACCGTACGAGGGAGACGCGCACCATTTCCACCATGCCCACCCCGGCCGGGTCCGCCGACATCGCCGACCTGGCCGCCGAGGCCGGGATCCGCACCGTGCACCTGCTCGCCTGGCGCGATCTCGGCGACGTCGAGGCCGGCGGCTCCGAGCTGTTCACCGCACGCATCGCGGCCATCTGGGCCGAGGCCGGCCTGGACCTCACCGTGCGCACGTCCTACGCCCAGGGCCAGAAGGTCTACGGCGAGCGCGACGGCTACCGGATCATCCGCAAGTCCGGTCGTTCGATGTCGTTCCCCACGACGATCCTCAGCGAGATCGCCCACCGCTACGGCACCGCCGACGCGATGGTGGAGGTGTGGAACGGCGTCCCGTTCCTGAGCCCGCTGTGGTTCCGAGGCCCCCGGGTGGTGTTCCTCCACCACGTGCACCAGCAGATGTGGGACGAGGTGCTCGGCCCCCGTGCCGCCCAGTTCGGCAAGTTGCTCGAGGGTCGACTGGCCCCGCCCTGCTACCGCTCCACGCCGATCCTCACGCTGTCGGAGTCGTCGCGCCGGGAGATCACGTCGCTGCTCGGCATCCCGGCGCGCAACATCACGGTCAACCCTCCGGGGATCGACTCGCGGTTCACGCCCGACGGACCCCCGTCGCCGACGCCGCTCATCATCTCCGTCGGGCGCCTCACGCCGACGAAGCGGTTCGACGAGATGATCCGCATCGCCAACGAGGTCCGCGAGACCTGTCACGACCTCGAACTGGTCATCGTGGGCGACGGCTACGAGCGCGACGACCTCGAGAAGCTCATCGACGACCTCGACGCGCACGACTGGGTGCGCATGGCCGGCTACGTCTCCGACGAGGAGCTCGTGGAGCTCTACCAGCAGGCGTGGCTCGTGACCTCGGCCTCCACCTCCGAAGGGTGGGGCATGACGCTCACCGAGGCGGCCGCGTGCGGAACCCCGGCGGTCGCCACCGACATCACCGGCCATCGGGATTCGGTCGCCGACGGCAAGAGCGGCGTCCTGGTCGGCAGCTCACGCGAGATGGTGAACGAGATCGTCCGACTGCTCACCGATGCCGATGCCCGTGACCACCTGGCCGAGGGCGCCCGCAAGCACGCCGCCGAGTTCACCTGGGAAGCGGCCGCGTACAACGGGTTCGCACCGTTGGCCCACCAGGCCATCCAACGCCGCCGGAGCGCCGGCGGGTCTCCGCGACGGTGACCGACTCGGTCGGTTCCGCCGACCGGCCCCGCACGGATCGCCCCGAGGAAGCCCCCGCCGACCGCCTCCCGGGGCGGCTCGGTCGTGTGCGCCGGAGCACGGTCCTCGGCATCGCCATCCCGGCGCTGGTCGCCTACATCCCGCTCCTGCTCACCCACCCGGGGATGGTCGGCGCCGATACCAAGACCTACCTCTACCTGGATCCCGGCAAGCTCCTGAGCGAGGTCCCGCACG
Organism: Acidimicrobiales bacterium; assembly: GCA_038235385.1. Classification (GTDB taxonomy): domain Bacteria; phylum Actinomycetota; class Acidimicrobiia; order Acidimicrobiales; family Acidimicrobilacustridaceae; genus JBBSTY01. The sequence continues at coordinate 5,698 of JBBSTY010000089.1, forward strand.
TCTGGGACAGCCAGATCGGACTCGGAACCGTCACCCACCAGAACATCGGGTACCTGTTCCCGATGGGGCCGTTCTACCTCTTCTTCGACGCCATCGGGGTGCCCGACTGGGTCGCCCAGCGACTCTGGCTCGGCACGGTGCTGTTCCTCGCGGCGATGGGTGTCCGCTACCTGCTGCGCACCCTGGGATCGCCCGGACCCGGGCGCACCGGCCGCCTCGGCCTCGGCGCCCCCGGCATCCTCGTCGCCTCGCTGGCGTACATGCTGAGCCCGTACATCCTCAACTACTCGGCTCGCATCTCGGTGCTGCTCCTGCCGTTCACGGCGCTCCCGTGGCTCATCGCCCTGGCCGCGCGGTCCGTGCGCCACGGAGGTTGGCGCTACCCGGCGTGGTTCGCCTTCACCATGTTGCTGGTCGGCGGCATCAACGCCACGGCCGTGATCATGGTCGGTGCCGGTCCCGCGCTCTGGGTCGTGCACGCCGTGTGGGTCGATCGGGAGGTCCGGTTCACCCGCGCCCTCGCGGCAGTCGGTCGCATCACGCTGCTGACGCTGCTCACCAGCCTGTGGTGGATGGCGGGTCTGTGGGCCGAGGGGCGCTACGGGTTGCCGGTCATCCGGTACACCGAGAGCTACCGGACCGTTGCCGAGGTGTCGAGCGCCCCGGAGGTGCTCCGGGGACTCGGCTACTGGCTCTTCTACGGAACCGACAAGCTCGGGCCGTGGATCGAGCCCAGCGTCGAGTACACCACCGAGATCCCGCTGTTGGCGCTGAGCTACGTGCTGCCCATCGCGGCCATCGTCGTCGCCGCCCTGGTCCGGTGGCGCTACCGGGCGTACTTCCTCATGCTCGTCGCGTTCGGCGCCATCACCGCCATCGCCAGCCATCCCTGGGACTCACCGTCGCTGCTCGGTTCGATCTTCAAGGAGTTCACGCGCAGCGACGCCGGGCTCTCGCTGCGCTCGACCCCACGGGCGGTACCGCTCGTCGTGCTCGGCACCGCGGTCTTCCTGGGCGTCGGCGTCGATGCGCTGTCCCGTTGGCGACCACCGATCGCCCGCCCCCTGGCCGCGGTTGCGTGCGTCCTCGTGATCCTCAACCTTCCACCCCTGTGGAACAACACCATGGTCGCCGACAACCTCGAACGCCCCGAGGACATCCCGTCGTACTGGCTCGACAACGCCGCGTACCTCCAGGCCCGGGGCAACGACACCCGCGTCCTCGAGATCCCGGGCACCGAGTTCGCCAGCTACCGCTGGGGCAACACCGTCGACCCCGTGCTGCCCGGCTTGATGGACCGCCCGTACGTCGCACGGGAGCTGTTCACCTGGGGCTCACCGCCGTCGGCCAACCTGCTCAACGCCTTCGACCGCCGCCTGCACGAGGAGACCTTCGATCCGGCCGCGCTCGTCCCGGTCGCGCAGCTCATGAGCGTGGGCGACATCAACGTGCGTTCCGACCTCCAGTACGAGCGGTACCGCATCGCCCGTCCTCGGGCGTTGTGGGACCTGATCCGCCGCGCCCCGGGTCTCGACGAGCCGGTCGGCTTCGGCGAGCCGGTCCCGAACATCGCCGGCCCCGAGCAGACCATGATCGACGAGGTCGAGCTCAACACCCCGCCCGGCCTGGTGGATCCCCCGCCGGTCGCCACCTTCGGCGTCCCCGACGCCCGTGGCATCGTCAACACCCACCCGAACCGCCGATCGGTGCTCGCCGCCGCCGACGGGGAGGGCCTCGTCGATGCCGCCGCCGCAGGGATCCTCAACCCGGATCAGGCCTTCTTCTACTCGGCCGCCCTCGTCGGTGACCCCGACACGTTCGCCCGGATCTACGGCGCCGATGCGGACCTCCTCCTCACCGACACCAACCGGGCCCGGGCTCGACGATGGGGCGCCCTGCGCGAGAACACCGGCTACACCGAGCGCGCGGGTGAGACCCCGATCGTGTTCGACCCCACCGACCAGCGCCTCGATGTCTTCCCCGGTTCCGGCGACGACGAGGCCACCGTGTCGGTCCAGCGCCGGCGAGCCGGATCCGACATCGGCGCCACCGTCAGCGCCACGGCCTACGGGAACCCCATCACCTACACCCCCGACGACCGTCCGGCGCTGGCGCTCGACGGCAACGAGCGCACCGCGTGGCGCGTCGGTGCCATCGACGACGTCATCGGCGAGAAGCTCATCATCGATCTCGACTCGCCGGTCACCACCGACACCGTCAACCTGCTCCAGCCCATCAACCTCGAGCGTTCACGCTGGATCACCAAGGCCCGGCTCACGTTCGACGACCGCGAGTCGATGGTGGTGGACCTCGACGACATCTCCCGGGACGAGAGCGGCGTCGGCCAGGACGTGGCCATCGGCTCCCGCACCTTCTCCAAGCTGACCATCGAGGTCGTCGAGGCCAACATCATGGGACGGCTCGAGTACAACGGGTTGAGCGGCGTCGGCTTCGCCGAGGTCCGCATCCCCGGAGTCGGGATCGACGACCTGATCCGTCCCCCGGTCGATCTGCTCCGCAACGCCGGGGCGTCGTCGATCGACCACCGGTTCACCATGTTGTTCACCCGCCTCCGCTCGAACCAGGCCGAGCCGGTCCGGACCGACGAGGAGGACGCGATCCGGCGCATCGTCGACCTCCCGATCGGGCGCTCGTTCGGTTACGGCGGCCAGGCCCGCCTCGCGGCCGGCACCCCCGATGAGGATGTCGATCGCCTCCTGGGGCTGCGCGACGCGTCGCAGGGGGGGGTCACGGCCCGATCCGATGTGCGGCTCCCGGGCTCGCTCACCGACCGGGCCTCGGCTGCGATCGACGACGACCCCTCAACGGCCTGGACCTCCATCTTCCAGAACCAGATCGGCCACTACATCGAGTACGTGGTGCCGCAGCCGCTCGGCATCGATCACCTCGACCTCGACATCGTCGCCGACGGCCACCACTCGGTGCCCACCTCCCTCGGCATCGACGTCGACGGCACCCGGATCGGATCGGTCGACATCCCTCCCATCGACGACCTCCCCCCGGTCGACGGGAGGGTCCAAGAAGGTGGAACCGTCCGGGTGCAGGTCCCCCTCCCGGCGGCCGTCACCGGATCGACGTTCCGGTTCACCATCGAGGGCGTGCGTGAGATGCGCACCCGTGACTGGTACAGCAACGCGATGACCACCGCCCCCGTGGCCATCGCCGAGCTCGGCATCGACGGGCTGCACCTCGACCAACCGGGGCCGCAGTTCGACAGCACCTGCGTCGACGGGTTGCTCACCATCGACGACGTGCCGGTGCCGATCCGGGTCCAGGGCTCCACCGACGACGCGCTCGCTCGTCGGTCGCTCCCCATCGAACCGTGCGGATCGGGAGCGGTCGGGCTGACCCTGGACGCCGGGGAGCACATCGTCCGCTCGACGCCCGGCATCGACACCGGGATCGACATCGATCGACTCGTGCTCCCGTCCGAGGCCGGCGGCGGACCGCTGGCGACCGCCGACCTCCCGAGTCAGGTCCCGCTCGGCCCGGAGGTGACGGTCGACGCCCAGCTCGCGGTCGAGAGCACCGGCTCGCTGCGCGGGTCGTCCGAGCCGTACTGGCTCGTGATGGGTCAATCGTGGAGCAACGGATGGCACGCCCAGGTGGGCGGGCACGACCTCGGCACACCGACGCTGATCGACGGCTACGCCAACGGCTGGTATGTGGATCCGGCGATCGTCGGGACGGGAGACCTGAGCTTCGTCATCGAGTGGACCCCCCAACGGTCGGTGTGGATCGCCATCGGGCTGTCCGCGGTGGCCATGGCCGTGTGCCTCGCCCTGATGATCCTCGGTGGCCGCAGGCCGCACCGCCCCGAACCGCTCCCAGCCGATCCCGACCGGCCGATCCGACCTCTGATCACGGGCCCATGGCCGTTCGGTCCCGCGTCCCGACGCGCCCACCGGCCGTCGGTCATCGTCGCCGGAGCGATCAGCGTCGGCTTCGCCCTCGCTGCGGCGGTCAACATCGAGAACCAGCACGCCTACCCCCTGGCGGCGGTCGCCATCGGCGCCGCGCTGTTCGTGGCCATCCGCGATCCTCGATCGCGCTCGTGGTTCGCCCTGGCGGCGGCGGGTTGCTACGCACTGGCGGCGAGCTTCGTGGTGCTGCAACAGGTCCGCCATCGCTACGTGTCGGACTTCACCTGGCCGACGCACTTCGACCGGGTCGGCATCCTCGCTCTCGTCGCGATCGTCCTCCTCGCCGCCGAGGCCGTGCTCGACCTGGTCCGACGACGCCCTCGCACGACCGACGACGACGACCAGACGAGCCCATGACGCCGTGGTCCGACCTCGCCCGAGGAGGGCGGCGCCGAGCCGGGTGGCCCGGTGCCGCCAGCCCGACGGCGTATCCTGTCGCAGCGGTGCCGGACCCGGCCGGCTCGGGCCGGCGCCTGGGGCCCGGTGGCGCGACCAGGCGAACCAAGGAGATCTCGTGAAGGACGGCAATGCCCAGATGAGTGACCTGGAGCCCCGTCGCTGCCTGAGTGTCGTGATGCCCTGCTACAACGAGATCAGCACGATCGAGGCGGTCGTCGAGCAGGTGCTCCGCTCGCCGTGGACCAACGAGATCATCATCGTCGACGACGGATCGAGCGACGGCACGCGCGATGTGCTCGAGAAGTTCCACGATCCCCGCATCCGCGTGTTGCTCCAACCGGTCAACCGGGGCAAGGGGGCGGCCCTGCGGCGCGGCTTCGCCGAGGCAACCAGCGCGTTCGTCGTGGTGCAGGACGCCGATCTCGAGTACGACCCGCGGGAGTTCGGCGATCTGCTCACCCCCCTCCTCGACGACCGGGCCGATGTCGTCTACGGCTCACGCTTCCTCGGTGGCGGCGGCCGGGTCCTCTACTTCTGGCATTCGGTCGGCAACAAGGTGCTCACCCTCACCTCCAACATCTTCACCAACCTGAACCTCACCGACATGGAGACCTGCTACAAGGTCTTCCGCCGCGAGGTGCTCGAGAGCTTCACGTTGGAGGAGAACCGCTTCGGCATCGAACCGGAGATGACCGCCAAGGTCGCCGCCGGCCACTGGCGGGTGTACGAGGTCGCCATCAGCTACAACGGCCGCACCTACGAGGAAGGCAAGAAGATCGGCTGGCGCGACGGCGTGCGGGCGTTCTACTGCATCATCCGCTACTCCGGGCCGGGCAGGCACGCCCGACGCCTGCGTTCGGGCGGATCGAACGCTTGACCCTCGCCCGCGTCGAGCCCGAGACGCTGTTCCTCGGCGCCGCGGACCGATCCTCACACCGGCGGATCCCCTACGAGCCCTCGCTCGACGGGGTGCGCGGGCTCGCGGTGGCCGCCGTCCTGCTGTACCACGGCGGGGTGTCGTGGGCCTCGGGCGGGTACCTCGGGGTCGACGCGTTCTTCGTCCTGTCCGGGTACCTGATAACCGCCCTGCTGCTGGCCGAGTGGCGCGACTCGGGCACCATCGCGCTCGTGGGGTTCTGGGCTCGCCGGGCCCGTCGTCTGCTTCCGGCAGTCGGCATCCTGCTGATCGGCATCGCCGCCTACAGCGTCTTCGTCGCCCGGCCGGACGTGCTCGCGCAGCTCCGGGCGGACGCCATCTCCACGCTCTTCTACGTCATGAACTGGCGGCTCGTGGCCAGCAGCCAGAGCTACTTCGACCAGTTCTTCGCGTCGCCCCTGCGCCACATGTGGTCGCTCGCCATCGAGGAGCAGTACTACCTGGTGTGGCCGCTCATCACCCTCGGGGTGCTCAAGTGGCGGCGGTCGGCGAAGGTCCTGCTCGAGGTCTGCGTCGTGCTCGCCGCGCTGTCGGCGGCTGTGATGGTCGTCCTCTACGACCCCGATGTCGACCCGTCACGGCTGTACTACGGCACCGACACGCGCGCCCAGTCGCTCCTGCTCGGATCAGCGGTGGCGGCCGCCGTCGCCTCCGGGCTCACCTTCGCCACGCTGGCGAGCCGTCGGGCGCTCGTCAACGCGGCCACCGTCGTCGTCCTGCTCGTCGGGTGGGCATGGACCGGCCTGGCACCGTTCGGGCTGCCCCCGTCCAGCGGCCTCCTGTACCGGGGTGGCTTCACGCTCCTGGCCGCAGCGGTCTGCCTGGTGATCCTCGCCTGCACCCAGGCCGGGGAGAACCCGGTGCGACGTGCGCTGTCGTTCGAGCCGCTGCGCCGTCTCGGACTCATCTCCTACGGCCTCTACCTCTTCCACTGGCCGATCTTCGCCTGGCTCAGCAGCGAGCGCACCGGGCTCGACCCGGGGAGCCTCCGCCTGCTCGGGCTTCGCCTCGCCGTCACCTTCGTCGCCGCGCTGGCGTCGTACTTCCTCGTCGAGAAGCCGGTGCGCGAGGGTGCGCTCAACCGGATCCTGCCGGCGTCCTTCCAGGCCTGGCTGCTGCCGATCTCACTGGTGGCGCTGCTCTCGCTGATCATCGCCACGACCGGCGGAGCGAAGGCCTCGATCCCCACGCCGGCCGCGTTCGACCCGGCGTCACGACCACCCCCGTCACTCACCGCAGGAGCCGCAGCCGAGGACCAGCTCAAGGTGCTCCTCGTCGGCGACTCGGTCGCGTTCACGCTCGGCGACAAGGGCATCACCGGCGAGGTCGCCGAGCAGAACGGTCTCGCCTTCTGGAACCAGGCCATCCTCTTCTGCGAGCTCGTTCCCGGCGCCCACCTCGAGAACGGTGAGGTCCGGCCCGCCAGCGATACGTGCGCCGACTGGGAGAACGAGTGGCGACGGACGGTGGAGTTCTGGGACCCGGCGGTGAGCATCCTCCAGACCGGCGCCTGGGAGATCTTCGATCGCGAGATCGACGGCGAGTGGGTCGAGTTCGGGACCCCCGAGTACGACGCCGTGCTCCGACCGGTGCTGCAACGGGCGGTCGATGCGCTGTCGTCCCAGGGTGCGCCGGTCGTGGTGCTCACCACTCCCCCCTTCCTGCGCGACGACGGCACCACGACGGACTGGACGCAGAACGAGACCGCCCGCACCGATCACTTCAACGATCTCCTGCGACAGCTCGCCGCGGACAACCCCGACACCGTCCACCTGATCGATCTCGGGGCCGAGCTGTGTCCCGAGAACCAGTGCCGCGAGGAGATCGACGGCGCCGATGTCCGACCCGACGGCTTGCACTTCGGGGCCGATGGCGCCCTCGTCGTGGCCCGCTGGCTCGCACCCCAGGTGCGCGAGATCGCGTTGGGTTCCGGATCGAACCCTCCCGACCTCACCTCGGTGCCGCCACCCAGCACCCCGACCCCTGAGGACGGCGGCCGTGCGAACCAGGGAGCCCCACCCCCGGGCGATCCCGACCCCTGATCCCTGATCCCTGATCCCTGATCCCTGATCCCTGATCCCTCGAGGACGGGAGACCGCCCGACGACGTCGATCGGACCGTCAGTCGTCGGTGGCCGGCCGGGCGCGGTTGCGCTTGGTGCTGGCCCGGCGACGCTTGTCGTCGACGCGACGCGCCTTGGCGGCTCGGCTCGGCTTCGTCGCCCGCCGGGGCGGGTCCCGGTGGAGACCCGACGCGAGCCGTTGGCGGATCCGCTCCATGGCGATGGCGCGGTTGCGGGTCTGCGAGCGCGTCTCGTCGACCACGACCGTGAGCACCGGGCCGTAGCGATCCGCCAGCAGCGACCGCTGCCGCTCGGTCAGCGAGGGCGAGTCGCCGATGGGGAACGTGGCCTCGACCCGGGTGCTCGCCTTGTTGGCGTGCTGGCCGCCCGGCCCTCCGCTGGTCGTGAACCGCCACTGGATCTCGTCGGCATCGATGATGCAGGTGGCGTCGACCCGCAGTCGGCCGGGCCGATCCGAAGGTCGATGCTCCGACGGGTCGGCGCTCATGCGCCCGACGCTACCGCCCGGCGCACCGAGACGAACCCGGATGCCGCCGCGTCGGGGACCACGGCGTGCACACTGCGATCGGACGCTGCGACCGGACGGTCGACCACGTGGGTGGCCCGTCCCCGTTCCACGACTCCCGCACGGCGATCGGATCCCGATGTCCTGAGCGCCTGGCGCCCCGTCGACACGAGCGGGCTCGCCGGGTCGGTAGGTTGGGGCCCCGTGACCTCCAACCCGGTGTTCCTCCTGCACGGTTTCGGGACCTCCGCCGAACGCACCTGGCGCGACAACAGTTGGGTCGATCTGCTCGGCGATGCCGGGCGCGAGGTGATCGCTCCCGACCTCCTCGGCCACGGATCCCAGCCCAAGTCCCACGACCCCGCCGACTACGTCGAGGTGGAGGCGGCCGCACTGGCGGCACTCGATGGCGTGCCGGACGATGTCGCGGTCGACGCCATCGGCTTCTCGATGGGCGCTCGGACCATCCTCGCACTGGCGTCGGTGCACCCCGAGCGGTTCGGCCGGATCATCGTCGCCGGCGTCGGCGCCAACCTGTTCCGCCGCGACGATCCCGGGTTCCTGGCCGACGCCATCGCCGCCGACCGGGTCCCGGAGAACCCGTCCGCCGCCTACTTCCACCAGATGGCCCGCAGCCCGGGCAACGATCCGCTGGCGCTCGCCGCGTTCCTGCGACGGCCCTCGAGTTGGCCGATCACCGACGACGGGCTGGCTCGCATCGACCTGCCGGTGCTGGTCGTGATCGGCGACGACGACTTCGCCGGACCCGGCGATCCGCTCGTGGCACGGCTCCCCCAGGCCCGTCTGGTCACGCTGCCGCGCACCGACCACTTCGCCACACCGAAGAGCTTCGCGTTCATCGACGCCGCCCTCGAGTTCCTCGACGCATCGCCATGAGCGCACCCCGGTCCTTCGTCGTCGGCGTCGACCTCGACGGGGTGTGCGGCGATCACACGGAGGCGTTCCGCCAGGTCGTGGCCGCCGAACGCGGGGTCGACCCCTCGTCGTTGCCCGCCCAGACCTCCTGGAACTTCTACGAGTGGGGTCTCGACGACGAGTCGTTCCTCGAGATCCACCGCCGCGCCGTGCTGGACCACCGCATGTTCCGCACCATGCCCGTGATCGAGGGCGTCGCCGAGGCGCTGTGGCGGCTCTCCGACGCCGGCGTGTGGATCCGGCTCATCACCCACCGGCTCTACGCCAACTGGGGACACGCCGTCGCCGTCGGCGACACCGTCGCCTGGCTCGACGCGGCCGGGATCCCGTACCGGGACCTGTGCTTCCTCGGCCAGAAGCCCCAGGTCGAGGCCGACGTGTACATCGACGACGCACCCCACAACATCGACGCGCTGCGCGCGCAGGGCAACGAGGTCATCGTGTTCGACCAGCCCTACAACCGGGAGGTCACCGGGAGACGGGCCCGAAGCTGGGACGAGGCCGAGCGGCTCATCGGCGAGGTGCTCGTCGAGCACGGAGGTGCGCTGCAGGAGCAGTTCAGCGGCCTCGACGACCAGGTCGGGCGTGTGCGGCGCTCCATGGGCCACGACGGTGCACCCATCGACCCCTGACGGGGCACAATGGGCGGCATCACTCAAGGACAGACCGGCATCGTCCGATGGGAGAGGGTCGTCCTCCATCGCCCGTACGGTCATCGCGGGCGCCTCGACGGGCGACCGCAGGGGGCCCAGGAGCAGGAATGGTCGACAGAGAGCAAGAGCAGGCCCGACTGATGGCCGACGCCATGGGGGCGAACGGCCGCGCCGGTCGTGACCTGGGTTGGATCGTCGCCATCGGCGTGGTGCTCGTCGTGCTCGCGGTCGCCACCGGTGCGGTCGACCGGTTCCTCGAGTGGGCCAACGGGTTCACCGGCACCAACATCAACGGGCTCCTGGCCCTGCTCGTGCTCGTACCGATCGGGGCCACCTTCTACGCGGTGCGCCGCTACCATGACGCGTCGGCGGCCCGCGAGAAGCTCCACGAGCTCTCCTACCGCGACAGCCTCACCGGGCTCCCGAACCGGCGGTTCCTCGGCGAGGGGTTCGACCAGATGCTCACGGCGGTGCGCCGCTACAACGGCCGCGTGGGTGTGTTCTTCATCGACCTCGACGGCTTCAAGAAGATCAACGACACCTACGGCCACGAGGTGGGCGACCGGCTCATGGTCGCCGTCACCGACCGCATCCTCGGCACCCTCGGACCCAGCGATCAGGCGGTGCGCTACGGCGGTGACGAGTTCGTGCTGCTCTGCCCGGAGGTCACCAACTCGGTCTCGGCGGAGCGGATCGCGCAACGGGTCCTGAAGGCGATCGAGGCACCCTTCGAGATGGGCGACGATCGCCTCCGCATCTCGGGGAGTGTCGGGATCGCCCTCACCGAGCAGCGCTGCTCACGGCCCGACGAGGTGCTCCGCGACGCCGACGCCGCGATGTACCAGGCCAAGAACCAGGGACCGGGGCGCTACGCGATCTTCGATCGATCCATGGCGGACCAGATCACCCCGTCGACCGCCGAGCGGCGCCTCCGCCACGCGCTCGAGCAAGGTGAGTTCCGGCTGTACTACCAGCCCATCGTCTCGCTCTGGACCAAGCGCCTCGTCGGGGTCGAGGCGCTGTTGCGCTGGAACGACCCCCGTCGCGGCATGGTCAGCCCCGCCGAGTTCATGGCCGCCCTCGAGGACACCGGACTGATCGTTCCCATCGGGAACTGGATCATCGACGAGGTGTGCGCGCAGTCGAAGCGGTGGCAGGACGCCTACCCGGACCGGCCGGCGCTCAACATCAAGGTCAACGTGTCGGCCCGGCAACTGGCGCAGGCGAACTTCGTGAGCCTCCTCCGTGAGGCGCTCGAACGCAGCGGCGCCGACGCCGATCGCATCACCCTCGAGATCACCGAGGGTGCGCTGATGTACGACGTCTCCTCGGCGTGGTCGACCCTGCGGGAGGCCAAGTCGCTCGGCATCAGCCTGGCGCTCGACGACTTCGGCACCGGCTACTCCTCGCTCAGCTACCTGCGCCAGTTCAGCCTCGACCTGCTCAAGATCGACCAGTCGTTCGTCGACGGCCTGGGTGTCTCTCGTGAGGACACGACGATCATCGAGCACGTGATCGGGATGGCGAAGGCGCTCGGGATCGTCACCGTCGCCGAGGGCGTCGAAACCGAGGAGCAGGTCCAGCACCTGCGGGCCATGAACTGCGATCTGGCGCAGGGGTACTACTTCAGCCACCCCCAACCGCCCGACATCATCGAGCACCTCATGGGCGAGCACGGCAACAGCCTGGAGTGGAAGCCACCCAGCCGGGTGGACACCGACGACATCGGCGCCGACTCGGCGCCCGTCGTCGCGCCCGAGCGCTTCCGTCCGACGGGCGCCCCATCGGCGACGCCCGCCACCTGAGCCGGTTCGTCCATGCGCGCCTGGCGGGTGGAACGCAACGGTGATCCCCACGAGGTCCTGCACCTCGACACGGACGCTCCCGAACCGGTTGCGACCGGCGACGAGGTGGTCATCGCCGTCGCCGCGTGCGCGCTGAACTTCGCCGACAGCCTGCTGTGCCGGGGCACCTACCAGGAGACCCCTCCCCTCCCCTTCACCCCGGGACTGGAGGTGGCCGGAACGGTGACCGCGGCCGGACCAGGGTCGGACCACCGCGTGGGTGCACGCGTCAGCGGGTCACCGACCCTGCCCTGGGGCGGCCTCGCCGAGCTGGCCCTGGCCCGGGCTCCCCACGTCTTCGGCGCCCCCGCAGGCGTGACCGACGCCGACCTCGCCGCCATGCACGTCACCTACCAGACCGCGTGGTTCGCGCTGCATCGACGAGCCCGGGTGCAACCAGGCGACGTGGTGCTCGTGCACGCCGGCGCAGGGGGCATGGGATCGGCCTCGATCCAGCTCGCGGTCGCGGCCGGGGCCACGGTCATCGCCACCGCGGGCGGCCCCGAGAAGGTCGAGCGCTGCCGGCGGCTCGGCGCCCACCATGCGATCGACTACCGCTCGACCCCGTTCCAGGATGTCGTCAACGAGATCACGGGTGGACGCGGGGCCGACGTGATCCTCGACTCGGTCGGTGGCGACACGTTCACGGGCTCGACGAGGTGCGTGGCCTGGGAGGGCCGCATCGTCGTGGTCGGTGCCGCCGGTGGGGCCTTCGCCGAGGCCCGCACGAACCACGCGCTGGTGAAGAACTACTCGGTCCTCGGGCTCAACTGGCGGGGCTACCTGAGCCGCCGGCCCGATCTGGTCGCCGAGGCCCAGGCCCAGCTGCAGGCGATGCTCGGGGCCGGGACGATCCGTCCGGTCGTGAGTGAGGTGCTCGACCTCGACGATGATGTCGCCGCGGCGC
>JBBSTY010000090.1:0-17827 GCA_038235385.1 Acidimicrobiales bacterium
ACGACGGGTGCGGTGAAGGCGGCGGCCGCCAGCAGCCGATGCGCGAGGGGCCGCGGCGTCGCGTCGGACGAGCCGGCGAGGGGCACGTCCGAGCGAGCGGGTACGGCGCCGAGGACCGATCCGTCGGCATCGGTCGGTGAGATCGTGGGGTCGCTCGTGCTCATGGCTGGACGCCTACCCGCCCGGACACCCGAGGATGCCTCGCCCGTGCCGGGCGGCCAGATCGATGGGCCGACGCGCGGTCGGGTCCGATTCGGTCTCGCCCCTGCACGACACCGGGCGGTGCGGACGCCCTACCGGGCGGTGCGGACGCCCTGTGACCGGTGGCATGCCTGGCGATCCCGGGAACCGCCCCCGGGTCGCGAGCGTTGTGATGGGGTACGCCGTCGTCGACCAGAGGCCCATCGTGAAGACTGCCGCCCGCACCCGGTTCCTCATCCCGCAGATCGTCGCGGTGACCATCCTCACCGTCGCCGGCCTCGGCGTCGTGGCCGTGCTCGCCGGGGTGGCGATCCCGAACCCCACCGCCACCACCGAGGTCGCCCACCCGCACACCGTGACGGTCGAGCAGCTCCGCGACGTCAGCACGTACACGGCAGCCTCCCAGCACCTGACGTCGGTCATCGACATCGAGGAGAAGGCCGACTACCTGCCCGAGGCCCTCAAGGGCGAGCGCGTCGTGTTCCTGGCCGAGGGCGACGTCGAGGCCACCGTCGACTTCTCCCGACTCAGCCAATCGGGCATCGAGACGAGCGCCGATGGCACCGGGGTGACCGTCCACCTTCCCGCACCCCAGCTGACGACGCCGCGCCTCGACCCGCACAAGAGCTCGGTGGTCGCACGCGACCGGGGCCTGCTCGATCGAGCGCAGGACGCGCTGTCGAGCACCGGGTCGACCAGTGAGCAGAAGTACTACGAGCGAGCCGAGCAGGAGCTCGCCGAGACGGCGAACCAGACCGAGCTGCGTGATCGGGCCGAGACCAACACCCGGACGTTCGTCGAGGACCTGTTCGGCGCAGCCGGCTACACCACGGTGACCGTCGTGTTCGATCAGCCCGCAGCTGGCGACGCCGCCTGACGTCGATCAGCTCGCCGGGGGCGACGACGCCTGCATCGTCTCGAGCTTGGCGCGCATCTGCTCGTGGACAGGTTGATCGCCTGGAGCGGTCGGATCATCACCCGGAGCTCGACGATGCGGCCGCTCGCTGCGCGAACCCGGACCCGATCACCATCCCACGCGCCGAGATCCCGATGCGGTCGAGCGCCCGACCCGAATCGTCGCGCCCTCAGCCTCCGGTGTAGCGGGTGCCGGGCGGGTCGACGGCCCACGGCGCCGGCGCGCCCCACCGGTTCTCGAAGACCAGATCGGGCAGCGGCAGGCGGCGTACCGCACCATGGCTCCCGGCTGGGCGTCCGAGCGGGATCGTCGCCGCGATCGTGACGTGCTCGGGCATCTCGAGCAGATCGCGGATCTCGTCGGCCACGACCTGGTGCCAGTTGGTCATCACTCCGCCGTACCCGAGCGCTCGGGCCGCGAGGAGGAGGTTCTGGCACGCCGGGTAGATCGAGGCACCCGCGAACAGGTCGGCCGCCCGGACTCGCTGTTCGAGGCAGGCGAACACGATGATCGGCGCCTCGCCGACGTGGTCGACGAAGTGGCTCATCGTTCGGGCCATGCGTGCCGGGCGACCGGTGTCGGCCGCATCGGGCTCGCGCCGATCACCGGCCCACGCCTGCTGGTAGCCGCGGGTGAGCACCGAGCGCACCGCGGCCATGTCCGGCGTACGTCGGACCACCAGGAACCGGAACGGTTGGCGGTTGTGACCCGACGGCGCGCGCGTGGCCGCGAAGAGCATCTCGTTCAGGTGCGGCTCGGGGATCTCGTCGGGCAGGTAGCGCCGGATGGCCCGAGTGGAGATCAGACCCTCGTACAGCCCCGGTGAATCGGTCGAATGCGTCTCGGCGATCATGACGATCGACACTACCGACGCCCGAACGGGCAGCATCGCCGACCGGGCGACGGCGGCGATGACCGGCTCTCGATTGGTGGATCAGGAGGCCGGAGCCGAGAGGTCGCAGCTGTCGAGCTCGGTCTTGACCGCGCTGGTGAGGTTGTTCCAGGAGCTGGAGATCGAACTGACGTCGGACTCGACGCTGGACAGGATCTCGCCGATCGACTTGCCGCTGTCCTTCGCGCCCGAGAGCGTGGTCCCGAGCTCGTTGATCGAGTTGTCGAGGGCATCGAGCTCGGGCCCGAACTGGTCCTTGCCACTCGCCTTGGCCTGGTCGAACGCCCCGTCGACGGCGGTCACCTGTTGCTGGAGGCCATCGACGCCGGTCTGGACGATGTTGACGTCGCGGAGCCCACGGACCTGGGCGGCGAGGTTCTGGAGGTCCTGGCAGGTCGACGCCGCGGTGTCGTTGCTGGAACAGCCGACCAACGTCAGCAGGACGATGGATCCGACCGCCAGGACCCGGGTGGTGCCGCGCAGCTTCATGTTCGTTCCTCGTCGTGCGTCCCTCGCACCCGTCGGTCGGGAGCCATCGACCGAATCGTAGGTGACGATCCGGCGGGAACCGTGGCGTCAGAGCTCGAAGGTCTCGCCCACCATCTGCTCGGACAGGGTCCAGAGCGCAGCGGCGGTATCGGGTTCGACCGCGTAGCGCATGACACCCGGCGACGTGGCCGGATCGTCGATCACCGGGGAGACGGCGCAATCCTCGCAGTAGCGTCCGCCCACCTCCGCAGCTTCGGCGACGAAGCCGGCCCAGACCGACGTGGCCGCGCCCTGCGGGACCGACTTGAACGCCATCTCCGAGACGCCCCGAGTGTCCAGGAGCACGCCGAGCGTCTCGTCGGTCAGGTGGCGGCCAAGTTCGGTCAGGATCGCTCCGGGATGCACCGCCGCGGCCCGCACGCCGCGGTCGCGCAGCCGTCGGTCCAGCTCGACGGCGAACAGGGCGTTCGCGGTCTTGGCGCGGCCGTACGCGATCCACGCGTCGTAGGGGGTGTGCTCGAACCCGGGATCGTCGAGGCTCACGTCGCTGAAGTTGTGACCCGCCGAGGAGAGCGAGACCACGCGCGCGGGCGCTCCGCCGAGGAGCAGTGGAGCGAGTCGGTTCACCAGCACGAAGTGGCCGAGGTGGTTGGTGCCGAACTGCAGCTCGAAGCCGTTCTCGGTGGCGCCCTGCGGGCACGCCATGATGCCGGCGTTGGCGATCAGGACGTCGATGCGCTCGTGGCCATCTGCGCGGAACCGGTCGGTGAACGCTCGGATCGATCCCAACGAGGCCAGGTCGGCCTCGTAGAGCTCGACGCCGTCGGCCCCGGCCGCATCGAGGGCCTGGCGAGCCTTGTGGCTGTCGCGCACCACCCCGACGACATGGGCACCGCAGGCCGCCACGGCCCGGGCGGTCTCGACCCCGAGTCCCGCGGACGTGCCGGTGATCAGGACCTCGAGTCCGGTGAGATCGCGGCCTGCGAGGACGTCGTCGGTGGTGGAGTCGAATCCGAAGGGTGCCATGGCCAGCATCGTGCCCCCTGTGGGCTCGGGTCCGCCACCGGCCGGCAGACCGGTGACCACATCGCCGCCCGGAGCCACCAGGGGGTCGGGAGGCGGGAGGTCGGGAGGCGGGAGGTCGGGAGGCGGGAAGCGGGAAGCGGGAAGCGGGAACCACCGGATCAGCCGGGACGCGCCGGTTCCTCAGCGCCGCCGCGGACGCGGCGCGGCCCGTGACGAGGTCGACCCGATCGCCAAGGAGACGAAGTCGTGCGCGGCCGGCGAGAGGGGGCCGGGCCGATGGACGAGCCCGATGCTGCGCACCAGCTTCGGCGTGATCGATCGGATGACCACCTCCGGCGAGGCGGCCTCGAGCGCGAGGGCCCGCGGGAGGACGGCGACACCTGCACCGGCACGCACCAGCGGAGCGATGGCCTCGCGGTGGTCGGTCTCCACCACGACGTTCGGCTCCAGGCCCGCTCCGGCGAATGCCTCGTCGATCTGGCGCCGGGTCGAGGTGCCGCGTGGGGTCGTGATCAGCGGTTGGCGGGCCAGAGCCCGGATGGAGAGCGGGGATCGAGACGCGTTCAGGGGTGACGGCGATGCAGGCATCAGCGCAACGAACTCCTGGGAGTCGAGGATGTGCGACTCGAGATCGCCACCGGAGGCGGGCAGCTCGGCGAAGCCCACCTCGCTGGAGCCGTTGCGCACCCGTTCGGCGACCGCATCGGCGTCCTCCGGTTCGACGAGGCGGACGGTGATCATCGGATGGTCCCGCCGGAACCATCCGATGAGCTCCGCGGCCGGATGCACGGCGAGCGTGGGGAGGCTGACCAGATCCAGGTGGCCGCCCTGGAGCCCGACGACCGAAGCCACCGCAGCCCGAGCGGTGGCGGCATCGCGGAGCGCCTGGCGGGCAGGTTCGAGCAGTGCCTCGCCCGCCGAGGTCAGGATCACCCCTCGACCGGTGCGATGGAAGAGCTCGGCGCCGAGCTCTGCTTCGAGCGCCCGCACCGCCTGGGACAGCGACGGCTGCGCCACGTGCATGGCGGTCGCCGCCTTGGTGAAACCTCTCTCGTCCACGATGGCCACGACGTAGGCCAGCTGACGCAGGTTCATAGGATAATCGTATCGCTCACATTGACAAGCCATCTTTGTCCTATGGATGTTCACCGGGTTCACTCGAGGTGTGGATGTGAACGGATGGATCGCGGTCGGCGGATTGGCCGTCGGGGTGATCTACGGGTTGTTCGGTGTCGGCTCCGCCTTCGCCACCCCCCTGCTGTCGCTCCTCGGCGTGCCGGGCATGGCTGCCGTGGTCGGGCCCCTCCCCGCGCTGTTCCCGGGATCCGCCGCCGGTGCATGGTCGTACTCGAGGAGAGGAACCGTCGACTGGGCCGTTGCCCGAGCGGCGCTGCTCGGGGCCTTCCCCGCAGCGATCCTCGGCTCGCTCGCCAGCCACTGGGTGGGCGGTCCCGTGCTCCTCGTGCTGTCCGGCGTCGTGCTCCTCCTCGTCGGCTTGCGGATCGTGCGTCCAGGTGATCCCGTGGCCCCCGAGGTGGCGGCCGCTCGTCGCGCCAGCACGACGTTCATCGTCGTCGCCGCCTCCGGTGTGGGCTTCGCCGCCGGTCTGCTGGCGAACGGCGGCGGGTTCCTGCTCGTTCCGCTGTTCCTGCTGGCCCTCGGACTGGACATGAACGAGGCCGCCGGCACGAGCCTGGTCGTCGCAGTGGCCCTGACCCTGCCGACGATCGTCACGCACACCGTCGTCGGCGACATCGACTGGTCGGTCGCCGGCCTGTTCGCCGTCGGCCTCATCCCCGGCGCCCTCCTCGGCAGCCGCGTGGCGCACCGGATCCCGGGCGCGAAGCTGCGCCACGCGTTCGGTGTGTTGCTGGTCGGCTTCGCGCTCTGGTACCTCGCCCGCCAGCTGCCGACGCTGTTCGCCTGAGGCGCCCACGTCGGTCGAGCCCACGGCGACCGACCTGGTCGGTCGGGCCACGAGCGCCAGTACTGCCCTCCGGGCGGGAGCCGACCCACCCGCGGCGCGAGCACGCGCTCGGTCGCATCGATACCATCCGCGCCCATGGCCGACGACGCCCGCGCGATCGAGAACCTCATCTACTCCTACGCCGATCGGATCGACGCCGGCGATCTGACCGGGGTCGGCGAGTTGTTCCGCGACGGTCGCATCGCCGCCGCGCCCGGGTCGGTGTTCGAGGGTGCCGAGGCGGTGCGGAAGCTGTACGAGCGCTCCACCCGCCTGTACGACGACGGCACGCCGCGCACCCGTCACATCATCACCAACGTGGCCATCGAGGTCGACGGGGGCGCCGGCACCGCATCGGCCCGATCGTCCTACCTCGTCCTCCAGCAGACCGACGAGCTCCCCCTCCAACCCGTCATCGTCGGTCGCTACCGCGACACCTTCCGACACGTGGCCGGGCAGTGGTGCTTCGACACCCGCGAGATGCTCGTCGACCTCACCGGCGACCTGTCGCACCACCTCCTGTTCGCCCTCTGACCCGTCGGCACCGCATCTCCGTCGACCCGGCGCGGGTAGGTTCCCCGGCATGACTCGACTTCAGGGGAAGGTGGCGCTGGTGTCCGGCGGCGCCAGTGGGATCGGTGCAGCCGTGGTGCGACGGCTGACCGACGAGGGGGCGACGGTCGTGCCGGCCGACCTCGCCGCGGACGACGACGGCGTCGTGTGCGACGTGCGCGACCCGGACGCCTGCCGTGCGGCGGTGGCCACGATCCTCGACCGCCACGGCCGGCTCGACGTGCTGGCCAACGTCGCCGGCATCGCCGCGAGCAACCGGGTGCAGAACGTGTCGCTCGACGAGTGGCGACGTGTCATCGACATCAACCTCACCGGCACCTTCCTGCTCTCCCAGGCGGCGCTGCCCGCGCTGCTCGACAGCTCCGGATCGATCGTCAACATGGCATCGCTCGCCGGCATCCAGGGCACGCCCTACAACGCCGCGTACTGCGCCTCCAAGGGTGGGGTCATCATGCTCACCAAGTCGATGGCGCTCGAGTTCGCGAGCGCGGGCGTGCGGGTCAACGCAGTCTGCCCCGGCGCCGTCGACACCCCGCTCCTCGCCGGATTCACCCTGCCCGACGACGCCGACGTCGATCTGCTCATGCGCTCGATGTCGCCGATGGGCCAGGTGATCGACCCGGCCGAGGTGGCGGCAGCGGTCGCCTACCTCGCGTCGAGCGATGCCGCCAACATCAACGGTGCCACGCTGGTGATCGATGGCGGGGCCAGCGCCTGATCAGCCAGCCTCCCTCCTACGCCGGTCGTCAGGTGCCCGCGCGAACTCGGATGAGGCGCCGGGTCTGCTCGTCAGGTCGTCGATGAGCTCTCGGTGGGGGACGCGAACTCCTGGTACGCCGCGAACGCCCGCGGTGCCCACACGGTGGCGGGTCCGCCCTTCATGAGCAGGGCCACGCCGAGCGCCTCGGCGACCTCCTGCTCGGTGGCACCGGCGGCGGCAGCCCCCCGGGCGTGGGCGGCGATGCAGCCGTCGCAGTGATCGACGACGCCGACGACCAGGGCGATGAGCTCCTTGACCTTGGCCGGGAGGGCGCCCTCGGCCATCGCCGACCGGTGGAGCGCCGAGAAGCCGGACCACGTGTCCGGAATGGCATGGCGGAGGGCTCGGGTGGGTGCGCGCAGATCGTCAGCGACATCGTGGAAGTGGCCCATGGTGCGCTCCTCTCGGTCGGGGTGGTCGAGCGACGTTCGGCCCGCGGGTCCAGCCTGGGACGCGGACGCCCGACGCCTCCGATGGTTCGGTGCCGTCGCGGGGTGCGGCCGAACGCAGGTCGATCACTGCGGCGACGGGGCGAGGGTGGCGTTGTAGCCGCCGAGCAACTCGGCGACGGTGCCGAACCCGGCTGAGCGCAGCAGCGACGCGGCGGTCGCCGACCGGTAGCCCCCCGCGCAGTAGACGACCGTCGGGCGATCCGGGTCGAGCTCGCCGACGCGATCGAGCAGGGTCGGGAGCGGCAGGTTGACCGACCCATCGATGCTTCCGACGACCGTCTCGCCGGGGTTGCGCACGTCGACGAGTTGCAGATCGGGATCGTCGGCACGCCACGCGTCGAGATCTCCCGCCGTGATGCGCGGTGCCCCCACGGCCAGGTCGGGCCGGTCGGCGAGCTGGGTGGTGATGTCGGTGACGGCACCGATCACGTGATCGAACCCGATCCGGGCGAGTCGCACCCGGGCCTCCCGCTCGAGGCCGGGCTCGGTCACGACGATGACGGACTGACCGGGGCGCAGGACGTCGCCGGCGTACTCGGCGAAGCGGCCGTCGAGCCCCACGTTGATCGACCCCCGCAGGTGGCCGGACGCGAACAGGTCGGCCGGCCGGGCATCGATCACCACGGCACCGTCGATCTGCTGGCGGACCACCAGGTCGATGTCGAAGGCGGGGAGGTCATCGGTCTCGTCGAGCAGATCACGTTCCTTGCGATTCGCGTTGGCTGCGAACGCGAAGTAGAGGGGCGCGACGGACTGACCCTGGATGACCGCCTCGACGAACGCGTCCTCGCTCATCGGCGCCAGCGCGTAGTTGGTGGCGCGCTGCTCGCCGATCGTGGACTCGGAGGCCGTGGACAGGTTCTTGCCGCAGGCCGAGCCGGCTCCGTGCGCCGGGTAGACGCGCGTTGCGTCCGGAAGGGTGAGGAGCCGTTCGTGCAACGAGTGGTAGAGCTGACGGGCGAGCTCCTCCGCGGTGTACCCGATCGAGGTCAGCAGATCGGGTCGACCGACGTCGCCGATGAACATCGCGTCGCCGGTGAGGACGCCCCACGGCTCCTCGCCGTCGCGCTCGTACACGACCACCGAGATCGACTCCGGGGTGTGTCCGGGCGTGTGGCGCACCTCGAGGACGACCTCGCCCAACGAGAGACGTTGGCCGTCGGCCAGACCGTCGAACGCGAAGTCCGGTTCCGCCCGGTCGCCGAAGGAGATCACCGCTCCCGTTGCCGACGCGAGCTCCAGGTGACCGGAGAGGAAGTCGGCGTGGAAGTGGGTCTCGATCACGCGCTCGATCTGCAGTCCGAGCTCGGCGGCGTCGGCGACGTACGAGCCGACGTCGCGTTGCGGATCGACGACGACGGCGCGCCCGGTGGACTCGTCGCCGACGAGGTACGAGAACAGCGACAGACAACCGAGCTCGTACTGCTTGAAGATCATCGGGAACCCTCTCGTCTCGTGTGTGCAGCAGAGCCGGACACGACTCCAACATACCCGAAGGGGTATCTTCTCCTCCGCAGGAACAAACCCCCCGGGGTATATGTACCCCTGGACGACGATCACCGATGGAACCCCGGAGACGGCCATGGATCTGCCCGACGATGTCACCGACGACCTGCGCAAGCGGTTGCGCCGCATCGCGGGGCAGGTCCAGGGCATCGAGCGGATGCTCGACGAAGGTCGAGAGTGCCGCGACGTCGTCACCCAGATCTCGGCGGCCAACCGGGCCCTCGAACAGACCGGCTTCCGGCTGGTGAGCGCAGGTCTCACCTACTGCCTCGAACATCCCGAGCAGGCCGAGGCCGATGGGTACCCCATCGCCGAGGTCGAGAAGATGTTCATGCGCCTGGCCTGACGGCCCCCACGGCCCGAGCGCGCTCGTGGGGTCCCCTCCCCGCGGTGAGCGGCCCCGGAACCGGACACGGCCGAGCCCGCGAACGACCGCCCCCGCGCGGTCGAGGTCGGCGGTCGACGAGCTCCTCCTGTCGGTTCCTCGATAGGCTCGGGTCGCACGTGCGGTGGGGACCGCACGTCAGCGAGGCGCTGGGGTCCGCGGCGCCCGGGACGAGGGGGAACCGCGATGGGCAACGAGCGCAGATCGATCCGAGGCGCGGTCGGCGTCGCCGCGCTGGCGGTGATCGCCAGCGTCGTGGCGTTGGTGTCGCCCCCGGCCCAGGCGCAGACCCCGCCGATCCCGCGGAACCCGATCATCTTCGTGCACGGCGTCCTCGGCTCGGCGAACCAGTTCGAGTCGCAGTCGATGCGCTTCACCAGCAACGGCTACCCGATCGACCACATCGTCGGGCTCGACTACGACTCGGTCAACATCGGAGCGAACACCGAGTTGGTGCGCGGGCAGCTGGATGCCCTGATCGCCTCGCTCCTGGCCGAGACCGGTGCCAGCCAGGTCGATCTGATCGGCCATTCGCTCGGCACCTCGGTGCTGCAGGGCTACCTCAACAGCTCGCCGGATCGAGCCGCCGACGTCGCCCACTACGTCAACCTCGACGGCTTCCCCGCCGCATCGCTCCCGGGAGGGGTCCCGACGCTCGCGGTGTGGGGACAGGGCAACGACGCCCGGGAGCTGGTCGGCGCCACCAACGTGCACCTCCCGGACCAGACCCACACGCAGGTCGTCACCTCACGGGAGACCTTCGGCGCCATGTACGAGTTCCTCACCGGCACCGCTCCCGAATCGCTCGACATCATCCGCCAGCGGGCCGGCGAGATCGAGCTGTCCGGTCGTGCCCACCTGTTCCCCTCCAACGAACCCGTTCCCGGGGGCGAGCTCCAGATCTACGCCGTCGATCCGGGAACCGGCGCCCGCCTCCGCCCGACACCCGACGCGACGTTCACGCTCACCGACGGTTCGTGGGGGCCGTTCAACGCCGATCCGGCCACGCACTACGAGTTCGCGCTGGTGCGCGACGGCACCGCCCACCACCTCTACTTCGAGCCGTTCGTCCGCAGCAGCCAGATGATGCGCCTGCTGTCGTCGGAGCCGGGTGAGGGCCTCGATGCGCTGTGGGAGCGCGGGCCCGACCACGCCAACCTCGTGCTGCTCCGGAACAAGGAGTGGTGGGGAGACCAGGGAGCCGGCCTCGACGACCAACTGACCGTCGACGGCGTCGACGTGGTCAGCGCGGCCACCACCCCGATGAGCAAGCGGGCGCTCGCCGCGTTCGTGTGGGACATCGACGCCGACGGGATCAGCCACCCGGGTGTCCCCGCGGCTGCGTTCGCCGCCCTTCCCTTCCTCACCGGTGTCGACATCAGCGTTCCGGCGTCCCTGCCCCCCGATGACATCGTGGCGGTGCGCAGCGTCCCGCGCCTGGGCAACGGGCTCGTCGTCGAGGTGAACGTGCCGAACTGGCCGTCCGACACCGACCGGATCACGGTCCAGTTCAACGACTTCACCGTCACCGCCGATCCGCCGCCACTGCCGCCCGACGACACCACGCCCACCACGGCGACGCCGTCCACGTCGACACCCGCGTCGTCCACGTCGTCCACCTCGACACCGGGGACAGCCACGCCGCCCCCGCCGGCCGCCCAACCCGTCGTCGTGGGTCCCCGTCTCGCAGGCTGACCCGCGCCGTCCGAGGGCCCACATCGAAGACGAACGATCCCGAACCGCCCGCTCGGCGGCGCAGACCCCGACGGTCTCTGCAAGGCTGATCACGAGCTTCGGACCCGGTCGGAGGCGCCACGGCGCCTGGTCGGGTCGAGCGTCCACCACCCCCAGGAGCACCCGATGACCGACGACCACGACCTCATCCACGACGGCACCGATCCGAGCGGCTCATCGATGTCGAACGGGGCGCCAGCGGAGAGCGACCGCAACAGCCTCAGCCTGTCGCCGAACGGCCCCCTGCTCCTCCACGACGTGCACCTCGTCGACACGCTGGCGCACTTCAACCGCGAGAACACGCCTGAGCGACGCCCCCACGCCAAGGGTTCCGGCGCCTTCGGCCGGTTCCGGGTGACCGAGGACCTGAGCCGCTACACGAAGGCGGCCGTGTTCCAGCCGGGCACCGAGACACGGATGCTCGCCCGGTTCTCCACGGTGGCCGGCGAGCTCGGTTCGCCCGACACGTGGCGCGACGTCCGCGGCTTCTCGCTCAAGTTCTACACGTCGGAGGGCAACTACGACCTCGTCGGCAACAACACCCCGGTGTTCTTCATCCGCGACCCGATCAAGTTCCCGCACTTCATCCGCTCCCAGAAGCGCCTCCCCGATTCCGGCCTGCGCGACGCCACCATGCAGTGGGACTTCTGGACCCACACCCCCGAATCCGCGCACCAGGTCACCTACCTGATGGGCGACCGGGGTCTGCCCCGCACCTGGCGCAACATGAACGGCTACGGCTCCCACACCTACATGTGGGTCAACGCCGCGGGCGAGAGGTCCTGGGTCAAGTACCACTTCCACACCCAGCAGGGCGTCGAGCACATCACCGGCGAGGAGGCCGAGCGCATCGCCGGCGCCGACGCCGACTTCCACCGGCGCGACCTCTTCGACGCCATCGAGCGTGGCGACCACCCGAGCTGGACCCTCTCGGTCCAGGTCATGCCGTACGAGGACGCCAAGACCTACCGCTTCAACCCGTTCGACCTCACCAAGACCTGGCCGCACTCGGACTACCCGCTCATCCGGGTCGGCACCATGACCCTCGACGAGAACCCCGAGAACTTCTTCGCCCAGATCGAGCAGGCCGCCTTCGCTCCGTCCAACATCGTCCCGGGCATCGGCTACTCCCCGGACAAGATGCTCCTCGGTCGGGTGTTCGCCTATGCCGACGCCCACCGCGCCCGCATCGGCACCAACTTCGACCAGCTCCCGGTCAACCGGCCGGTCAACGGACCCATCAACCGCTACGCGGTCGACGGCAACATGGCCTTCGACCACAGCGGTTCCGCGGCGGTCTACGCGCCCAACAGCTTCGATCGGTCCTACGCGGACCAGGAGGGCCCGGTGGCCGAGGGCTGGGAGGCCGACGGAGAGATGGTGCGCCAGGCGTACGAGCTCCATGCCGACGACGACGACTGGACGCAGGCCGGCACCCTGGTGCGCGACGTGTTCGACGACGCCGCCCGGGACCGATTCGTCGACACCGTCAGCGGCGCGCTCGATGGCGTGCGCGAGGACGTGCTCCAGCGAGCCCTGCGGTACTGGCGCAACGTCGACGAGGGCACCGGCGCGCGCATCGAGACCAAGGTGCGCGCCGCCGGCAGCGGTGCGCCCGTGCCGGGCATGGAGGGTGGCGTGCGCACCGACACCGTCCTCACCGAGCACCGCAGCGCCGCACCATCGTGAGCTGACCGATCGGCGCAGTCGGTCGGGCGAGTCGCCGCGGATCTCGACGAATCGTTTCTTCTAGCCGGTACGGGATAAATCGTCGGGCGGTTGGTAGGTTCGAACGCAGAAACCAACTCTGCCCCGCGAGGTTCTCCATGGCCGACCACACCGATCCCGTTTCGACCTTTCGGCGGATGGTCGTCGGCAACGACGGGTCCGACTCCGCCGCTCGAGCGCTCGCGTGGGCAGGACGGCTCGCGCAGCGCAGCGGAGCCGAGGTCGTGGTGGCCCGGATGTTCTCGCCCGTCGAGGCGGAGGTGAGCCCGGAGGTCTTCGACGAGCTCGAGCAGGACGCCAGCGGCGACGTCGAACGCATCGCGCTCGAGCTGCTGGGGCCGCTCGGGATCTCGTACCGCACGATGGTCGAACCGGGCACCCCCGACGGCCTCCTCCGGCTCGGCGACGACCTCGATGCCGATCTCATCGTGGTCGGGACACGCGGTGAGGGGGGCTTCGCTGCCCTCCACATCGGGAGCACGGCGCACCACCTCGCGCACCGCGCCGAACGGCCGCTCGCCATCATCCCGATCGCCGGCGCGGATGCCTCCTTCGACCGGATCGTGGTCGGGATCGACGGATCCACCGGGAGCACGAGCGCAGCGGCCTGGGGGGGCGCCCTGGCCATGAGCACCGGCTCGGAGGTCATCGCCGTGCAGAGCTTCGAGCCCTACGTCGAGTGGGTGCCGGACTCGGATCCGCAGAGCGTGATGTCCTCGGTTGCGCACGACACCGACGAGTGCACCGCGGCGATGCGAGCGCAGGGCGTGCAGGTGCGGACCCAGGTCGTCAAGGACGTCCACCCCGTTGCCGCCCTGGCGGCGGCGGTCGAACAGGAGAGCGCCGGCGTCGCCGTCGTCGGCCGCCGGGGACACGGGGGCCTCGCCGGTCAGCTGCTCGGCGGCGTGCCCGAACGGCTCCTCCACCACACCCACATCCCGGTCGTCGTCGTCCCATCCCGGCTGACCGGCCACGAAGGGAAGAACTAGGTGTCGCTCCTCTGGCGTGTGCTCGATCCGGTTCCGTGCCTGACCCTCGACCAGTACGTGGCCCAGGGCGGTGGACGCGCCCTCGACGAGGCCCGCCGCGTCGGTGCCGACGCGGTGATCGCCACGATCAGCGATTCGGGTCTGCGCGGGCGCGGCGGCGCCGGGTTCCCGACCGGCACCAAGTGGAGGACGGTCGCCGACAGCGAGTCGACCTCGACCTCGACCTCGACCTCGGTGATCGTGAACGGCGCCGAAGGCGAGCCGGGGACGTTCAAGGACCGCGCCCTGCTGCGCGCCAACCCGTACAAGGTCATCGAGGGCGCCCTCATCGCTGCGGTGGCGGTCGATGCGACCGAGGTCGTGATCGCCCTGAAGGCGTCGTTCGAACGCGAGGTGGCGCTGGTCCGTCGGGCCCTGGACGAGGTGGAGCTGGCCGGCTGGTCGGCCGGTCTGACGACGCGCGTCGTCGAGGGGCCGAGCAGCTACCTCTTCGGCGAGGAGACCGCACTGCTCGAGGTCGTCGACGGTCGCCAACCGTTCCCGCGGGTCGACCCACCCTTCCGCCGCGGCATCGGTCCCGACGCCGCCCACGCGGGGCACGGCGCATCGCAGATCCACCTCGCTGCGGTCGGCGGCACCGATGCACCGCCCGCGCTGGTGAACAACGTCGAGACGATGGCGAACGTCGCCGGCATCATCCACAACGGACCTGCGTGGTTCCGGTCGGTCGGGACCGACCGGTCACCGGGAACGTTGCTGTGCACGATCACCGGCCACACGCGCCAGCACGCCGTGGGCGAGGTGGCGATGGGCACGCCTCTCCGGGAGGTGATCTCGCTGATCGGCGGTGGTCCCCTCGAGGGCAGGACGATCCTCGGGGTGCTGTCGGGCGTCGCCAACCCGATCCTCCCCACCTCGCGGCTCGACACCCCGGTCACCTTCGAGGACATGGCGAACGTCGGCTCGGGCCTCGGTGCCGGTGGCTTCATCGTCTTCTCGGACCGCACCGACATGATCGCGGTCGCCCACGGTGCCGCCCGATTCCTCGCCGTCGAATCCTGTGGCCAGTGCGAGCCCTGCAAGCGCGACGGGATCGCCATCGCCGAGCACCTCGAACCGGTCGCCGGCCCGCCGGCCGAGCGCGATGTCGACGATCTCCGATCCCGGCTCGAGACCGTCGTGCAGGGCGCCCGGTGCACCCTGGCCTCGCAGCAGCAACGGGTCGTGGGCAGCATCCTCGACCTGTTCGGCGACGAGCTCGACCATCGCCCCCCTTCCGACGACGACGCCGCGAGGTTCGTGCTCCCCCTCGTCGACATCGTCGACGGTCGAGCGGTGTTCGACACCTCGCACCGCACCAAGCAGCCGGACTGGACCCACGACCCCCATGATTCGGGATCGTGGCCGGCCGCCCGTCTCGGCAACCAGCCGCTGACGGTCGAGCCGCCGCTGATCCACGAGGACCTGAGCGCGCGCCGGATGGATGCCATCGTGGCGGGCGCCAACCCCGTCGAGGGAGCGTTCCCGGTCGTCATCGGCATCCACGAGCACTTGGAGACGTTGCTGGGATCGCTCCGCTCGGCCGACGCCGCATCCCGGCCCGACATCCTCCACGCGCTCGCCGATGCCCTCCGGTCGCACATCGACGTGACCCAACGGATCCTGTACCCCATGGTCCAACGGGTGGCCGGCGCGAGCGGCGACGATGCGAGTTGGACCGCCGAACACGCCGAACGTGCCGGCCTCCAGCTGGTGGACACCCTCTCGGCCGCGGCGTCGACGCCACCGAGCGACGTCGAGGTACATGAACTTGCCCGCGACCTGCGAGCACACATCGAGACCGAGGAGCGCTCGGTGATCCCTCTGCTCGTGGGGAACATGACGAGCGACGAGCTGGACTCGCTGGCCGATGCCCTGGGCCAGGCCCGGTCCGAGATCGTCTGACACCAGGCTCGTCGCACCACGAGGACGGGCCCTCGCGACGACCTCGTGCATCCGACGGTCGATCAAGCGCTCGATCAGGCGCTCGATCAGGCGCTCGGTATCAGTCCCGCCAGTAGTTGTTGGCGGCGGCGACGGTGGCGAACTCGATGGCCACGACGTGGCCGGCTGCGGTGAGCGAGTCCGGGTCGTTGGCGTACATCGGTCGCAACCCGGCCCGGACGTCCGGATCGGTCTGGATGGCGCCGATGGTCTTCCGCGCCAACATGATCGCCAGCTCGCGTCCCTCCTCGGGGGTGGCCGTGATCAACGTGTTGTCGGGTACGAGTGCCATGGGGACCTCCTGGACCATGTGGCGAACCGGCACCAGTGCCGGTTCGGTCTCACCTTAGGGGGGTTGCGGCCCGGGCCGACCGTGCTCGCCCGAGCGGACGCGCCGTGGGCTGCCACAATGCGAGCCCATGAAGAGCATCGCCTTCGTCCTCAGTCACCTGACCGGTCCGCTCCGTCGGCGCGACCTGCGGATGGCGGCGATCATGCTGGGGCTCTTCTTCGGTCTCGTCCTCGTGTTCGCCGTGGTCTTCCACGCGGTCATGGCCCAGGAGGGCCAGAACCACAGCTGGGCGACCGGCTTCTACTGGACCCTCGTCACCATGACCACGCTCGGGTTCGGCGACATCACCTTCACCTCCGATCTCGGCCGGATCTTCTCGGTGGTCGTGCTCCTCACCGGCACCGTCTTCCTGCTGATCCTCCTGCCGTTCACGTTCATCCAGTTCGTGTTCGTTCCCTGGATGACCCGGCGGGAGGCGACGAGAGCGCCGCGATCGCTTCCCACGGGCACGGCCGAGCACCTGATCTTCACCCAGCTGGGACCGATCGAGGACGCCCTCATCCGCCGCGCGGAGCAGGCGGGGATCGGCTACGTCGTGCTCGTCGCCGACCTGACCGAGGCCCTCCAGCTCTTCGACCGGGGCTACCGGGTGATGGTCGGCAGCAGCGACGACCCCGAGACCTACCGCGCCGCTCGGGTGAACGACGCCGCGCTGGTGCTCGCCACCTGGGCCGACACCACCAACGCCAACATCATCTTCACCGCCCGCGAGGTGTCCGCCGATGTGCCGGTGGTGGCGACCGCCACCAAGGAGGCGTCGATCGACGTCCTCACGCTCGCCGGGGCCGACGAGGTCCTCCGACTCGGCCTGCTCCTCGGCACGGCGATGGCGGCCCGCACCCTGCTCCCCGACGGACGCAGCCACATCATCGGACGGTTCGCCGATGTGCTCATCGCCGAGGCCCGGACCGCAGGAACCAGCTTGGTGGGCCAGCGCCTGGGCGATGCCGGGCTGCGCTCCCGCCTCGGGGTCGGGGTCATCGGGGTGTGGAACGAGGGGGTGTTCACCATCGCCGTACCCGACACCGTGCTGGACGACTCGTCGGTGCTCATCCTCGCCGCCTCGGAGGATCAGCTCGATGCCTACGACCGGTGCTACGAGACCGGGACGGACATCCACGGCTCGGTCGTCATCATCGGCGGGGGACGCGTCGGCCTGGCCGCCGAGAAGGCGTTCGCCGCCGCCTCGATCCCGTACCGGATCATCGAGCAGCAACCCGACCGAGCAGGCGATGACGGGCGCTTCATCATCGGCGACGCCGCCGACATCACCGTCCTCGAGGACGCAGGCATCCGGTCGGCGACCGAGGTGCTCATCACCACCCACGACGATGACGTCAACACCTACCTGGCCATCTACTGCCGACGACTCCGACCCGACATCCGGATCATCGCCCGGGCCAACCTCGACCGGAACGTCTCGACCCTGTACCGAGCCGGCGCCGACGACGTGCTCTCGTACGCCTCGACCGCCGCCGCCGCCATCTGGAACCACATCCGGGAGAACGACACGCTGGTGGTCGCCGAAGGGCTGGAGGTGTTCCGTGCGCCGGTCCCCACCCCGATGCGAGGCAAGACCCTCGCCGCCAGTGGCATGCGCGCCGAGACGGGATGCAACCTCGTGGCGATCGAGGTCGATGGACGACTCGTGGGCAACCCGGGCGCCGACGTCGTGCTCGATCCCCGCGCCAGCCTGGTGTTGATCGGCGATGCGGCCGCCCAGGAACGGCTCGCGACCGTGCACGGCGGGTGGCAGGACCGCATGCGACGCAGACGGGAACGCCTGGCGGCGTAGCTGACGCACCCCCCCACCCCTGACCCAACCCCCCCCACCCCCCCCCCCGCACGCGGGCCGCCCCCGCGCCCCCCCCCCCC